>NZ_JBHTYI010000096.1:686-2643 GCF_043656335.1 Peribacillus sp. NPDC056705
CTCATTCTGGGAAGAAGTACGGCATAACGCTAGATACGAAGCGGATTGGGTACAGCTCCGAGAGGAGGGGAAGCGACTCTTGAACCAACCGATGCCGCTGCTTACTTATGATTTGTTCACCGTGTATGCACGGCAGGGAACGAGACTGGAGTATGGGCGTGTCTATTTCGAGCGCAGGCGACGATTGAACACGTTCACCTTACTAACGCTGCTGGAGCCTGATGCGGGTACGTATCGTCAGGCGCGAGACGAGATGCTGTGGGCGATATGCGACGAATTCACATGGTGCCTGCCAGCGCATCTAGGCACGGAATCTGCGGCAGAGATAAGGGGGACCATCGACTTATTCAGCGCGGAGACGGGCTTCGCGCTGAGCGAAATCCGGGTGCTGCTCGGAGGGGATTTGCCGCCCTTGCTCGTGTCGCGCATCCACGAAGAAGTGTCGCGGAGGTTATTTGATCCTTACCTGCGGCATACGTTCGGCTGGGAGACGGCCACTCATAATTGGTCGGCGGTGTGCGCAGGCTCGATCGGCGCTGCGGCACTGCTTCTGCTTGACGATCGTGATCGGCTGAAGGAGATTCTGCTTAAATCGCAGCAGAGTATGGACTATTACCTACAAGGCTTCGGCAGCGACGGGGCTTGCCTGGAAGGGCTCGGGTATTGGAATTACGGGTTCGGATATTTTGTGTATTACGCCGATCTGCTTAAACAGCGTCGTAACGGGGAGATCGACTGGTTCGGGGAAGAGAAGGTGGGCAGGATCGCGGCGTTTCAGCAAAGCTGTTACCTTGGCGGGAAGCATGTGGCGAATTTCTCCGATTCTTCGCCGGAGGGGAGTTTACATATTGGTCTATCGCACCGATTAGCCGCACGTTATGAGGACATCGACGTGCCGCTGGAGCAGCTTCGAGCCCCGTATGTTGAAGATCACTGCAGCCGCTGGGCACCTGCCTTACGCAATTGGATATGGCGAGACCCAGGGCAGCAAGGCCAGGATTGGGCAGAGGCGGACTATTATCTGCCCGATGCGCAGTGGATAATCTCCAGAGTACAGCATGAGGACAGAGGTTATGCCTTCGCAGCCAAGGGTGGTCATAATGCCGAGCCGCACAACCATAATGATCTGGGGCATTTCATTCTGTATGGAGCCGGCGCGATCTGGTGCGCAGACCTTGGCTGCGGCGAGTATACGGCGGATTATTTCGGAGAGGGGAGATACGGCTACGACTGCAACGGTTCGCAAGGGCATTCGGTTCCAATCATTGATGGACATTACCAGGAAGCGGGCGGAAGCAGTCGCGCGGTCGTGTTGGACGCTGTGACCGGGGAGAAGCAGGTCATGTTGAAGCTGGATCTGACTTCGGCTTACCGTGTACCGCTGCTTCGCAAGTATACGAGAGAGTTCCAGTGGAACAAACAAGGTGCAAGGCCAGAACTGCGAATTAAGGATCGCTTCGAGTTCAGCGAGCCCCCAGGCTGCTTGACGGAGCGAATTGTAACTAGATGGAGACCGGAGCGGTGCTTGGTTGACGGCGTGAATCTCGTTAAACTTGGCGGCGGGCTTGTCATTCATTATGACGGTGCACAAGTGGACGCGGATCTCCAAGAGCATTGGTTCCGTGATCATCACGGCGTTAATGTTGCTTGGTACTCGGTCGATCTTCATATGAAACAGCCGGGCTTGGACGTCAGTATGGATATGCGATTTGAATATGCGTCATTGAAGGGAGTAGAGGAGAAATGAAGACAGCGGTGGCATTGGATTGGTTGACGGAAGCGTGGGTGAAGTCGCTTCAGAAAACACAGCGGAATGTACGACGTATCGGGGACGGGTTCCCGCATGCGAGTCAGAACGGGCGCTATCAATTGGAGGCGCCGCACTGGTGGACGGCTGGCTTCTGGCCGGGCCTGCTATGGCTGCTATATAACGACAGCGGTGAGCCGGAACTAAGAG
>NZ_JBHTYI010000097.1:0-2576 GCF_043656335.1 Peribacillus sp. NPDC056705
GGTAAAAGACTTCTCAGAGAACAACTACACATTCGATATTCGTGACTACGGCCTGAAGGAAGGCGGCGTGGGTCTCACTTATGTAACGCATGAGAGCGAGACGCCGCTGAATCCGTTCATTGGACAAGAGATCGTGGATCAGCTCAAGGTGATTTCCGAAGATATTATATCTGGCAAGATTAAGGTAACCAACGCTTTGGAACAGAATTAGTTCTCACTTGAGACCGGCTGCACATAGGCAGTCGGTCTTTCATTCAGAAGGGAAAGGAAGGCATGACGGTAATGCTACTCCAGATGGACAGTATCACGAAGAAATATGGCGAATTCAGCGCAAACCGCAGCATTGATTTTTCGCTTGCGGCCGGTGAAGTTCATGCGATTGTCGGAGAGAACGGAGCAGGCAAAACAACGTTGATGCGGATTTTGTACGGTATGGAGCAGCCTACATCCGGTACGATTCGGATCAATGGCAAGGAAGTATCGTTTGCGAGTCCGCTGGATGCAATTCGAGGCGGAATCGGGATGGTGCATCAGCATTTCATGCTCTTTCCTTCCTTTACCATCGCTGAGAATATCGTCATTGGCAACGAACCGGGCACGGGTGCAGCGTTCAATCGCAGGGAGGCTATTAAGACAGTAGAGGGACTGTGTGCCCAGTACGGAATGAAGGTCGACCCAAATGCCGTCGTAAGCAGCAGCGCACCTGGCGTTCAACAGCGGGTCGAGATCTTGAAAGTGCTCTATCAGGGCGCAGAAATCATCATTCTCGATGAACCGACCGGCGTGCTTACCCCAATTGAGGTTCAAGAGCTGCTCCAAGCGATAAAACAGCTCTCCAAGCAAGGTAAGAGCTTTATCCTGATCAGTCATAAACTGAGCGAGGTGCTGGATGTCGCGGATCGGATCACCGTTCTTCGGGACGGGGCTGTGACCGGTGTTGTCAATAAGCAAGAGACCGATGCACACCAATTGTCCCGGCTTATGGTCGGACGTGAACTCGCCGAGTTGGATCGCGTTCCGATTACGCCGGGCGAGAAGGTGCTGGAAGTATCGGATGTGACCATTAACGGCACTAAAGGCAAGCCAGTACTAGATGCCGTGAGTCTGGACGTGCGGGCAGGCGAGGTCGTAGGCGTTGCCGGTATTTCCGGTAACGGACAATCCGAATTGCTTCAGGTGATTTCGGGACTGGCTCAGGCAGACAGCGGCCGTCTCGCCGTTGCAGGTAAAGATGTAACGGGCATGTCAACAAAGGAGATTCGGGAGCAAGGTCTGGCTCATATTCCCGAGGATCGCTATGTATGGGGAGCTAACCGGACGGCAACCGTGATGGATACGGGTCTTATGGGTCACCAACGCAGATTGCAGCAGAACGGATTCTTGAAACTCAAGGATATTCGTAAGGTTGTATCGGGCTGGGTACAGAAGTTCTCGATCAAGACGGGGTCGCTGGAGACCAGCACGCAATATCTGTCCGGTGGTAATCTGCAGAAGCTGATCGTGGCTCGGGAGCTTGAGCAGGGAACGCCGTTTCTGATTGCGGCTGAACCGACGCGCGGTGTCGATATCGGTGCGATGGAGACGATTCACGGTGAACTGCTGAAGCGGCGCGAATCGGGAACAGGCATTTTGCTGGTTTCATCTGAATTAACGGAAATATTAAAATTATCCGATCGGGTTCTTGTCATGTATGAAGGACGAATCGTTGGGGAGTTGCCAGCGAAGGAAGCGACAGAGGAACGCGTAGGACTGCTGATGGCGGGAGGAGCTTAATTCATGAACAGATGGACCAAACTAACGCTTCCGCTCTTGCAGCCGATTGCGGCGATTATTGTCGGCTTGCTGGCCGGAGCGATTGCGATCGTTATTGCAGGCGGGGACATCCTGCAGACCTATGCTGAGATGTGGAAGGGCGCATTCGGTGGCATGTATTTCTTCACGAATACGCTTGCCCGCGCCACGCCGATAATTCTGATTGGTCTGGGTGCGGCACTCGCGTTCCGCGCCGGTTTCTTCAATCTGGGTGCAGAGGGCCAAATGGTATTCGGTGCATTATCCGCTGCTTTGGTCGGGTTGTACATGCCGGGACCTGGCTGGCTGGTCTGCATTGTAGCCATCCTGGCCGGTATCATTGCTGGCGGATTATGGTCCGTGATGGCAGGCTACTTCGATTCGAGATTCGGGGTTAACCTGCTGATCTCTACGCTCCTGCTCAATTATGTGGCTGTATTATTCGCAGGCTACCTCGTGGCTTATCCGCTTAAGGATCGCTCGGGCTCGGCGGCGATGGCACAGTCTGAAATGCTGGATAACAGCGTATGGCTACCCAAGCTAATTGCAGGTATGCCGCTTCATATAGGTTTTGTTCTGGCTGTATTGGCCGCCCTGATTATATTTATTCTATTGAAGCGTTCGGTTGTCGGTTATGAGGTCCGGATGCTCGGAGGTAATCCGTTGTTCGCGCTGTTCGGCGGCGTGAAGCGCGGGCCGATGATGATTGGGGCCATGTTCGCTAGCGGAGGATTGGCTGGCCTTGGTGGTGCGGTCGAAATTCTTGGCTCCCAATATCGTTATAT
>NZ_JBHTYI010000098.1:0-2567 GCF_043656335.1 Peribacillus sp. NPDC056705
GGTTCGGTCATGACCTCGAATCACGACCCACTGCTGTACACCGCCCATGTTAAACCTCTCCATGGTGGCGATGCTCTCCGATGTCCTCCGTAATCCCTTGACTCGAATCGGCGGCGTGTAACCCTTTCGCAAACGAAATCTTAGCATGATTAGCGCTACCTCCTTCGCATGATCTTAACGTTAAAGGCATGACTGAATCTGATGATCGTATCGTCATTGTACATCGATAGTTCCCCCCAAGCCTCCGCTCCCGGACCGATCTTCCCCTAGGACTTTGAGTTCCTTGACGACGATACGATTATTCGTATACGCGAATTTCAACAACCTCCACAAATCGGCCTCCGTTTGTTGCCTCCATGATAAGACGAAGTGCATCGATTTTGACCGGTTGCGATAACCTATGCACTTTTTTGCGTTTGTTATTCCCCGTCTCCCTGTGGAGAACGTTCCATTGTCCTTCTCGTCTGCCTTCCAGCCGATAATCGCGAACAAGTTCTGGTATCACGTCAAAAAGGGTGCGGTGATGATGAAGGTTAATCAGGTCCTCATTAACATCATCATTAAATACGATGTGTACTTGACTTAAATTGATTATCCTGGGCGTCCATTCCAATTCCAGCCAAGCTTCATCACCGCGATTGAGAGCTTCCGATTTCCAAGCGTGCGGACTTCCATAAGGACGTCTATAACCATCTATTACTTTATCTGGACTATATGCTGACGTCTCCGGTAACGCGCGGTAACAGAACGTCTTACGCTTAAGCCCTCTACTCTCCCATTGAAGTACTAACTGGTCTTCTCGCTGGTCGATGAGATTACTAGGAGCGTCTAAACCCTTGTTTTTGCGGAAACTGAGAATACCGGTTTCATAACTATCATCGATATATAGGTTGATTAAGGGATTGGCTTTAATGATGATGAATCCATTCATGGGAGCATCAGGCTGCCAAGATAACGGCACACCCACCCACTGAGCCTCGCCAGCGGGAACGCTTGTTGTAGCACGTAATTCGAATATATTGGGTACATAGTTTTGCGGATTACTTGCGCTCCATACCTCGACGGTTAACTCGGTATCAACTGATGAATCCAGCAATAGCTTCAGTTCGGACAATTCAGGATCTACAGGGAGCAGTAATCCAGCATCGGTGTCCAAAACTGACTTCCCTGATGCATTCTCGGCAGCTAGCTGTACACGAGTATTGGAGGCGCTGATGGTTGCCAGTCGGGCCAAATCTCGACCATCCGTGTTAACCAGGCCGAGAACCGAAGCATCTTCTCGAAGAAGGGTTTGACGTAATTCTTCTAGATGGTGCCGATAGACGTTACGCGGCGTTACTCCACGCTGAACGGCTATGGCTGCACCGGTTCCGGCCGCCTCGCCCATCACCGCACAGGTAGCCATCACCCGAGTCGAGCCAAAAGCAATATGCGTCGCACTCACATTACGTCCAGCAAACATCAGATTTGCAACGTTGATAGAATAGAGCGAACGAAATGGAATGTGGTAACTGCCATCCATATGCAAGTGCTTCGAACCGCTTTCGGTCGCATACATGCCTTGAGGTGGATGAAGATCGATTGACCAACCTCCGAAAGCCACACTGTCCTCGAATTCACGTTGAGCGATGATATCGTTCTGATTAAGAATATAATCGCCAACAAAGCGACGGTATTCTCGTTTGCCTGGTAAAGCGCCGACCCATTCTAACGTCATATTATCAGACTCGAATTTGCCCGAATTTTTAATGTAATCCCAAATGCCATAAATGACAGACCAGAGTTCATCCCGAATCGTCTCGTTCTCATGCACGGTGTCCAGTTCCCCTCCCCACTCGATCCACCAGTAGTCGCAGCCGGAGTCTCCGCTTCGAATGACACGCTGCATAGGGATGGTAGTCTGCGTAATATCCTTGGCGAAGCTGGGTGGCACAAATTTTACGGAATGACCTGCGTCCTTGGTATAGAACAATAAGGTGCTTCCAAGCGTAATGTCATCGGCACTTGCAGGTGCCCACCTTTCTTCATGCTCATGTTGTGCTTCGCGTCCCAATCGATGCTTGGCCCCAGCCAAAAATCCCACTAGTCCATCTCCAGTGCAGTCCAAGTACATATCGCTGTTGAATCGAATCTTCCGTTCGGAACCCATCATCCAGCCCGTGACAGAATTAATCCGCCTTTGATCTGACTCCCCTTCGGCTTCTACCTCATGAACGTCTGTGTTAAGGAATAGCTGGATGTTCGGTTCGACTTTTACAGCCTCCATCAGGACCAAATCCCAAATATACGGGTTTCCGTCTGGATTACGGTATTGATTCTCTAGAAACAACTCGCCCATGATCCCCGTCTCTCGCGCATTTCGATGGATGCCATGTGCCGTTGCGCCGCACACCCATACGCGTACCTCGCTGCTGGAATTACCACCCAGCACGGGTCGATTATGCACGAGGGCAACAGAATTCCCCAGCCGAGCTGCTGCAATCGCCGCATTAATTCCTGCTAGTCCCCCTCCTACAACGGTTATGTCTATTCGAATGGTTTCCTCTCGCATCACATTCACCTCTAAT
>NZ_JBHTYI010000099.1:0-1485 GCF_043656335.1 Peribacillus sp. NPDC056705
GTCTCGAGATCCACCTCATCCCGAACGATGGTAAACTCAATCGGCTTTTCGGAACCTGCACGCTTGACCTGCAATACAGCTTCGGAACCCTTCGGGCCGCGTATTTTGTTAACGGCTATATTCAAATCAAGTCCTTGCAGAGATTCGCCGTTAACGGATAGAATGAGATCCTTCGCTCGAATCCCTGCCTTCTCGGCTGGTGATCCCTTAATTGGGGATACGACAATGACATTGCCATCCTGCGAAGATACCTCTGCACCGATTCCAGTAAAGGAGCCTTCGATGCTCTCTTGGAACTGAGCTGCCGTGTCTTTCGCCATATAGTTGGAATATGGATCTTCCAGGGCATCCATCATCCCGTTGATCGCGCCGTCGATTAACTTCGACCGGTCGATATCCTTGTAATAATTGCTCTCGATCAGATCCAGCACCGTGCCTAATTTCTTAGCCTCGGCCTGTTCCAATCCGTTCTTGTCTCCGATACTGGCTAGCAAACCCTCACCATTGCCAGTCTGGCTGGCAGGCAACTGGGTTAAAGCCATGCTTATCATAATCCCGCACAACATGGCAGCTATGACCAGAAATACAGCCGTTCGTTTTTTGAGCAAGTACCTCACCGCCTTTGTACGTATCAACTGCTAAACACACACGGGAAATCCCGTCCACCTAGTATATGATTGGCTTGTCGGGAATATTTATACAGCGGTCTTAATAAGGTTACCGTTCTCACCCGAAGTCAGGCTACAGATACGGCGAAGGATTAACTGGTGATCCATTTACCCGGACTTCAAAATGTAGATGGGGTCCTGTGCTTTGACCGGTTGAACCGACTTCAGCAATCTTCTGCCCTCTGGATACCTTGTCGCCTTCACTCACTTTGATCCCGCCGTTACGGATATGACCATACAGGGTCCATACTCCGCCCCCATGATCAACAATAACACAGTTTCCGTAGCCGCTCCACCATTCAGCCAGAATTACAGTACCACCTTCAGCCGCACGAATGTCCGTTCCTTGAGGTGCTGCAAAGTCTACTCCCGTATGCATCTTGCCAGCCTGACCCGTTACCGGGTGGACACGCGGTCCGTAACCGGAGGAAAGACGAGCTCCGGATACCGGAATCGCAAACGGTCCTCCATTACCCGTAAATCCACCACCCTTGCTTCCACCACCCTTACTCCCACCAAGCTTGGTCAGAGCGCTTGCTTGCCAGAGCTACGAGCATTCGATCCTGCTCTTCGGTCAAGATATCCGCGTCTTCGATCTCTTGATCATACTGGGCGATGAGTACGCGCTTCTCCTGTTCCTTCTCGTTCAGGATGCTCTTGCGATCCTCCATCTGACCGTAAAGATCTTTAGCCGTAGCATATTGTCCTTCAAGTTCCTTCTTCTTATCGATCACGAGCAGCTTGTCCTGTTTATGCTGTACAAGCAGATCCTGATCTTGATCAACGATCGTCTTCAAGGAATCCGCCCGTTCAATGA
>NZ_JBHTYI010000099.1:1495-2564 GCF_043656335.1 Peribacillus sp. NPDC056705
AAATCACTGAAGCTTGTAGAGGAGAGCAGTACGTCAAGATACGATACCTGCCCGTCCATATAGATGAGACGAACGCGAGATTCCAACAGCTTCTCACGAGATTCAATACGTTCCTCGGCAGCTTCCAGTTCAACCGTAGTTATTCTAAGCTGGTCCTCCGTCTCCTCGATCTTCATGGAGATCTTGGTCAACTCATTACTCACAATACTAATCTGTTCCATCACGTATTTCAGATTATTCGTCGTCTTGTTCTTATAGTGCTGCGCTTCTTGCTTATCATCGGCGGCTTTGCTCTTCTGCTCCCGCGCTTGCCTCACCTGCTCCTGCAGGGTCTTCAGTTCCTTGTCTACATCAGCTGCCGTCTTCTTCTGTGCTTCTGAGGTAGTAGGTTGGATCATAACAGTGGCCAGTAATAAGGCTGCTAAGCCAGCGGCGATTTTCTTCAACGTTCGCTCCCCATCCTTTACTCTGTTATTTATTATACTTTCAGGAATTTACGTATCGACATCGTGCTTCCCCAAATGCCTATGATCATGCCAAGTCCAATGATGGTTCCCCCGAGCAGCATCCATAGATCTCCAAGTGGAATCAAACTTTGCGCAAGGGTTATGTCACTCTGAACCGCAGTGTGCAAGCGGGAGTAACCCACGAACAACAAGGCAACGGTAACGATGGAACCAAGCAGGCCGATCATAGCCCCTTCCACGAAAAACGGCCAGCGAATAAAGTTGTTCGTCGCTCCGACCAGCTTCATGATGCTGATCTCACGGCGGCGGGCCAGAATGGTTACCCGGATCGTATTGGATATCAGGAACATCGACATCAAGGCTAGACCACCTACGAAAATAAACCCGATATTCCGCACGGTTCTTGTGATCTTGAACAACGTCTCAACCGTGCCCTCACCATACTTGACTCGCAGGATCGGCTGTTCTGCATGCTTCTCGTTCAAGGCGCTGATCTTGTCCGCCACAAAAGCGACGGTGGTCGGTTCAATGACCGAAACCTCAAACGCATCCGGCAACGGGTTCTGGTCCTCTTCGCTAAAGCCTACCAGCCATACGGAACT
>NZ_JBHTYI010000100.1:0-2550 GCF_043656335.1 Peribacillus sp. NPDC056705
GCATTCTGCCTCCCCATAGCGCTGTATCATATTGGAAATATTCTACCACATCGCGTGCTAACCGTTGCGGTAAAAATAGCTTCTTCGCATGTGCCTGCACCCTGGTCTGGGCGAATGCATAGAGATACAACATCACCATTCCCCAAGAAACGTCATGAATCAGGAGGTATTATATGAAACCGCAACATCCCCTTCCGTACGTCGGCTCCACAACAGTATACGAGGATCAGCCCATCGCTTTTCCTCCACAACATCAATCCCATCAGCCTGGACTTGAGAGCCTGATGTCTCCCCGTCCGATCAACGAGGACCCCGCATACCGCGGCAGCGGTAAATTGGAGGATCGAGTCGCGATTGTCACCGGCGGTGACAGCGGAATCGGGAAAGCGACCGCCATCGCTTTTGCCAAGGAAGGGGCCGATCTGGTCATTCCCTATCTATATGAAACGTCTGATGCCGAGCTAGTGAAGCAGCGGATCGAGCAGCTTGGAAGGCGCTGCATTCTGGTCAAAATTGATCTGCGCTACAAGCAGAACTGTGAAAAGGTTATCCAGGAAACGATCAGCCGCTTCGGCAGGATCGACGTTCTTGTCAACAACCACGCCGTCCAGTATGTGCAGCACAGCATTCTCGACATTACGGAAGAACAGCTCCACCACACCTTTCAGACGAATATCTTCCCATTCTTCTTCATGATTCAAGCTGCGCTGCCGCACATGAAATCCGGCGCCTCGATCATCAATACGGCTTCCATCACGGCTTATACCGGCTTCAAAGAGCTGATTGATTATTCGTCGACCAAGGGCGCCATCGTCTCATTAACCCGCTCATTGGCGCTCAGTCTGGTCGAGCAAGGTATACGCGTAAATTCCGTCTCACCGGGGCCCGTATGGACACCGCTAATCCCATCCAGCTTCGCTGCAGAGGATGTCGCCGTGTTCGGCACCGATTCCCCCATGAAACGAGCGGCCCAGCCATACGAACTGGCACCGGCATATGTATATCTTGCCTCCCCTATCGATTCAGCGTACGTCACTGGACAGTCGATCCACGTGAATGGCGGGCAGATGGTAACTACTTAGCTGTCAACCGAGATCCGAGATTTGAAACTGTCATATGTAGAACAAAAGGACGTGAATCAATGAATATGGATTACAAGGGATCCAGCCGCATGGACATGGGGTATTACGCCTTGAACAAACTGGCAAGCAGCGGCATGATCATGCTGATCCTGGCGCTGGCCGGATGGATATGGCCAAATGGGGCCGACCAGCTATCCCAATGGCTGGGAATCTCAATGCCGAACGAGTACTGGGTATATGGCTATGCGCTAACTGCTTCGCTGGTAGCAGATGCGATCCTATCCTTTATTCCTCTGCAACGCATCCCCAAACAAGCTGCCTTATATGGGGCCACCGGTTTTCTATTCTTTGCCTTGTTCTTGGATGGTCCGGAAGAACAGCAATGGGCACGAGCTATCGTAGGCGCGTTAACGCTCCTTATGTTTCTATGGGGTAAGCATGCCTTCTCTCGCACCTCTTTGGTCACCCTCTTCTTCGCTCTCATCATCCCGCTGCTCTGCTGGGTTCTCTGATGGGAGTCATCCGGTTTGGCGGTTGAGACGTATGCGCCAAAAAGGCGCTCTCAATTAGAGCGCCTCGATGATATCCCCCGCGATGATGGATGCGGGGTGATTGCGAAGCCGCGCGGCCTGTTCGCCGGCGCGACCGTGCAGCCACACCCCAAGGGCGGCTGCCGCCGGACCGGCATATCCTTGCGCCAGCAAGCTGGCGATGATGCCGGTCAGCACGTCCCCGGCACCTCCGGTGGCCATGCCGGAGGTGCCGGTGGTGTTGATGTAAGCCGTGCCGTCGGGCGCAGCCACAACGGTACGCGCGCCTTTGAGCACAAGCGTAACGCCGTGCTCTGACGCGAAGCTGACCGCAGCACCGATGCGGTCCTGCTGCAGCCGTGCTGTCGGTATACCCAGCAGTCGGGACATTTCCCCTGGATGCGGCGTCAATACGGTCGCAGCCGGTCTACGTTTCAAGTGGCGCAAGTCCTGGGAGTCGGATAGCATGTTGAGTGCATCCGCATCGATGACCAAAGGGCCTTCCCACTCTTCCCACAGACGGAGAATCCAGGCCGTATCGTCCTCGAAGCGTCCCAGGCCCGGGCCCACAGCCATGACATCCCCTGATTGCACCAGTTCCAGCACTCGTTCAGCGGAAGCCAGGTTCCAGCAGCCTCCACTGAGCGAGTCCGTCCCGGGAACCAGCATCACTTCCGGCGCGGTACCGCTTAGCGGAAGCACAAGTGAATCGGGCACCGCCCAGCTTACAAGTCCGCACCCGGTGCGGAGCGCGGCGCGGGAAGCAAGCAGACCGGCCCCCGACATGGTGCGGCTGCCTCCAACCGTCAACACATGACCGAAAGTGCCTTTATGGCCTTCGGGTCCGCGCGGACGATTCGGGTTGACGTTCAGCTCCGTGCTTAGCACGTGCGGTGTAAGCATGTACACCTGCGCGAAACCAAGCTCCCGGCACAAGG
>NZ_JBHTYI010000101.1:0-2528 GCF_043656335.1 Peribacillus sp. NPDC056705
GGCCATATTGGAGGATCTGGATCGGGGGCTCACGAAGCTGACGGCAGAGGGCGGATACACCGGTGAACATCGAACGGTGCTGATGGTCGTCGTGGGGCAGAGTGAGATTCCGCGGCTGAAGACCTTGGTCCAGTCCGTAGACCCGAATGCATTCGTTATCATCAGCAATGCCCATGAGGTGCTGGGTGAAGGTTTTCGAAATATTAAAATCTAAGGAGCAATTTGCCTTTAGATGAAAGGGCAGCGCGAGTGCGCTGTCTTTTTTTTGCGTATAAGGGATTGATTGCTGATAACACGGTGAATAATTCTTTATTTTTTGGCTAAAGGGCCTATAATTATAAATGAATGAAGAATGAGTTTATTTTGCTCGCTAAAATAACCCAAATTGTAATAATGCATTGTATTTATATGAATACGGTCGTATAATAATACATATTTAAGAGACGGATTTGAAGTTGTTCACTATCCGCTGCGATGGTGTTAATTAATTGAATACATGAATGGGATGACGGACCTTGTTTAAGGTCCTTTAACCGTTCTGTGGGGAGAGGAATGAACGAAATGACGAGTACAGCAACAGTGAGAGTAGCGATTGTCGGATCTACGGGATACGGCGGGGTGGAGTTGATCCGTTTGCTGCAGGCGCATCCGCAGGTAGAGATAACATCGGTCATATCTTCATCCAGTGCAGGCGTACCGATATCGGATGGCTTTCCGCATCTGACGAACATTATCAAGCGGGACCTGGATGGTGTAGAACCGGCGGAGATTGCCAAGGTAGCTGATGTGGTATTTGCAGCGACGCCTTCCGGTGTTAGCGCGAAGCTGGTACCCGATCTGCTGAATGCAGGTTTGAAAGTCATCGATTTGTCAGGCGATTTCCGTCTGAAGGACGGGTCTGTATATGAACAATGGTATAAACACCCCGCTCCAAGTGCTGAGCTGCTTGAACAGGCTGTGTATGGTTTATGCGAAGTGTTCGGGGAAGAAGTGAAGGATGTTGATTTTATCTCCAATCCGGGCTGTTATCCGACGGCAACACTGCTCGGACTAATTCCGGCAATCCAAGCGGGCTGGATTGATCCTGCCTCACTGATCATCGATGCCAAGTCGGGTGTGTCCGGATCAGGACGGGGCACGAGTCTGACGGCGCATTATGCCGAGATTAACGAGAACTTTAAGGCGTATAAGGTGAATAAGCATCAGCATATCCCGGAAGTCGAGCAGGTATTAACGCGTGTGACCGGGGAGCCGGTTACCGTAACCTTCACTACCCACCTCGTTCCGATGACTCGAGGAATCATGACGACGATGTATGCCACACTGAAGGGCTCTTATACCGAAGATGATTTTATTGAATTGTATCGTGAACATTTCCAGGGTCGTCCATTCGTAAGAATCCGGGATAAAGGGATATGGCCGGCCACGAAGGAAGTTAGCGGCTCCAATTATTGTGATATCGGATTTGCGGTAGATTCGCGTACGAATCGAGTGACCATTATATCGGTGATTGATAACGTGGTGAAGGGTGCGGCCGGCCAGGCGATCCAGAACCTGAACTTGATGATGGGATGGGAGGAGAGCCTCGGACTTACGTTTACACCGATTTATCCGTAAGCGCTTGAGGATACACACACATGGGAGACAATCAATTTACGATTATTGATGGGGGCAGCATCATAACGCCTCGAGGTTTCAAGGCAGCTGGTCTGCACTGTGGATTGAAGAAGACGGATCGCAACGATCTGGGTATTATTTTGTGCGATGTTCCAGCCGTAGCGGCGGCTGTATATACAACGAATCTTGTGCAAGCTGCACCGCTGAAGATTACGCGCGAGAGCCTGCAAGACGGCAAGCTGCGTGCGATAGTGGTGAATAGCGGCAACGCGAATGCCTGCACAGGCACACAAGGGGAAGAGGACGCCTATACGATGCGTTCCAGTGCTGCAGCACGTATTGGCATCGATGCACAGGATGTGGCGGTAGCCTCGACGGGAGTCATCGGAGAACTGCTTAAGATGGATCGGGTAACGACAGGGATCGTGAATCTGCCTGCGCAGCTTCGTGGGGATAGCGAGGGAGCGGAAGCGTTCAGCCAAGCCATCCTAACCACCGATCTAGTGAAAAAAGAAGCCTGCGTCACCGTACAAGTCGGCGAGCAGCAGGTTACCATTGCAGGTGCAGCGAAGGGGTCCGGCATGATTCATCCGAACATGGCGACCATGCTCGGCTTCATGACCACCGATGCAGTCATCCGGCATGACGCGCTGCAATTGCTGCTGCGTCAGACGACGAACCTGACTTTTAACATGATTACGGTGGACGGCGATACGAGCACGAACGATATGCTGGTAGCCATGGCCAGCGGACTTGCGGACAATGAAGAATTGTCGCCGGAGCATCCGGACTGGGAAGCGTTCGCTGCCGGGTTCCATTACGTATGCCAGCAGCTTGCGATGGCGATTGCGCGTGATGGCGAAGGCGCCTCGCGTCTGATTGAAGTGCGTGTGCACGGAGCGGAATGTGAT
>NZ_JBHTYI010000102.1:0-2482 GCF_043656335.1 Peribacillus sp. NPDC056705
ATCCTAAGAACCTATTTAACTTGGGATGACGTGGCACGTTATATCCAGGAATTTTCAAAGAAATTTAGCTTTTTGCTATTTATCAAGTTGTTATTGAAAAAAGATTATAAACAACTTGATAAAAAAATGGATATCACAGAAATGGTGGAAAAAACAGATATAAAATATTCCGATATTATTTCAGAACTTACTGAAGTAAATGAGGAAAATAAGAATCAGATTTATAACGAAGTGTTTAAGAAACTCACTGGAAATAGAAGCTTAATTGAAGAAAGTATAGTTAGGTGGTTTGATGTTATTGATGAATTCACATTAAAATTTAATGTGAATTCAAAAGAACAAACTACTACCAATGGTGCTTTAATGAAAGATATTACTGAAATGTCATTAGGGCAAAAAGTTGTAGCTATTTTATCATTTGTTTTTAACTATGGTTATTATATTGGAGATAACACTCCTCTAGTTATAGATCAACCTGAAGATAATTTGGACAATCAATATATATATAAAAATCTTGTTGAAAGTTTAAAGCAAATAAAAAACAATAGACAAGTTATAATAGTCACTCACAACTCAACCATTGTAACGAATTCTGATACTGAGCAAGTTATTGTAATGGAATCTAATAATAATAAAGGTTGGGTAGAAAATAAGGGGTATCCTTCTGATCAAAAAATTGCAAAACTTATTATTAATTGTCTAGAAGGTGGTATTGACTCTTTTAAGCACAAAATGGCAACCTATACTTTGTTTGTTGACGAATTAAAAAAATAAAAACTTAAGAAGCAGTACCCATTAAAGTAAATATTTTCAACTATCGAGCGCGATTCTTTAATAAGAATCGCTTTTCTTAATGAACTAACGGGGCAGGTTAGTTCATTAAGGATTCAGTATAGAGGTTTTTCAAAATAGAAAAAGAATAGATAAGGATATAAGTTTTTTAGTCTGGGGGATTCATATGTCATTTGAGCAATGTCATAGCATTACTTCTTTAATGTCAGGGTTTAATAAAACGTGGTTCTTTGCAGGTGGTTGGGCAATTGATCTTTATATCGGCAGAGAAACAAGACAACATCACGATATAGAGATTGCACTATTTCGAGAAGACGAATTATATCTGAAGGAATATCTTAAAGAATGGGATTTTAAAAAGGTTATTAAAGGTAAATTTTACACTTGGGAAAATGAGTTTTTAGAGTTACCTATTCACGAAATACACGCTGTGAATAATTCAAATGGAGATAAATTAGAAGTTCTTCTAAATGAAACAAAGAAAAATGATTGGAAATTCAGAAGGGATTTAACGATTTCCCACCCACTTAAGTCAGTTTGGAGTTATTCTGATACAGGCATTCCTTATCTAAATCCAGAAATTGTACTTTTATATAAAGTAAAAAACACAAGAGAAAAAGACCATCAAGACTTTATGGCGACAATAGACAATCTAAGTAATCAGAGGAAAAAATGGCTTCATTATGCTATACAATTGCACGAACCAGAACACAAATGGCTTCAATTCTTAACATAATGTTATAAAGAACTAAAGGGGCAGGATAGCTCAACAAGGGTTTGTTTATTTTTATCTTTTTAAGAGAGATAATTTATGTTTTTGGAGGGAATTATGAGGGAAATTACTTTGTCTAATGGAAAAACAGTTGAAGTAGAATGTTTAAGTTGTGCTTTAACAAGTGGGGAAATAGAGCCGGATGGTGGTGTAATAGTCGAAACTGAATATTTTCAAGCTCACCAAGACGTTGCATATCCCATTAAAGGTTTAGTAATTTTAGCATCTAAACGTCATATTAAGTGCTTTGACGAGTTAAATGACTTAGAAAAGGTTGATTACATAAACTTGCTATCTAAGATTAGAAAAGCTCAAAGGGAAGTATTAGGGATTGAACATGTTTATTACTTTTATAATGAAGATACTACCCACCATTTCCATACTTGGATGGTTCCTCGATATGAATGGATGTACGATTTTGGACGTTCGGTAGAATCTGTTAGACCAGTTTTGCTCCATGCAAGAAACAAATTGAATAATGATGAAAATGTAAAAAGTGTAATTGATGGAATTAAGGCTTTAAAAAAAGAACTATACACTTAATCCTTCCTTGTCCCACTAACAGTTGCTTTGGCAGCTCTTTTTCTTATGGCACTAAAGGGGCAGGTTAGTTCATTAAGGGAAATATTAAAAAATTCCCTTTAATTACATAAAAAGGTACATTTTTTTAAAATAGTGAAAGATAGATGAGGAATTTGTTATGAAAATTAGTCAAACAAGGAATTTTAAATTGGTCGCTAAATTAAATAAATATGTACACGATTTACATTCAAATTTATACCCTAATTACTTTAAGGAATATAACTATGAGAATGTGAAGGAAGTTTTCAAAACTCTGATTAATAACGAAAGTTTCATTTTCCTTTTGTTAGAAGATAATGAAGAAGCACTAGGCTATGCTTGGATAGAGATAAGAGA
>NZ_JBHTYI010000103.1:0-2461 GCF_043656335.1 Peribacillus sp. NPDC056705
GCGGTGCGGCCACGCTTCATACAATGGCTTGATGGAACTGGATCTTGCCTTCACACATCCGCTCGCTGGCAGCGAGCGGGTCCTTTCCCATGACGGCCGTAAAGAGGAGGTGAACCAACCTTGCATTTGAATATATGGGATTTCAGCATCTTGTTCGACCACTGGGACCAATACATGGCCGGTTTCAGGCAGACGATCTGGGCGAGCTTTCTGGGTCTTATCGGAAGTCTCGCCTTCGGCACGATCATTGCCATTATGCGTATAGCCCCGATACGTATCCTCCAAGCACTGGGCACGGTCTATGTCGAATTCATTCGCAATATTCCGGTACTAATGGTCGTGTTTTTCTTTTTCCTCGGACTCCCGGCGCTTGGTTTCCCGATTGAGCCATTTCCGGCAGGTACCCTTGGCCTGACATTCTACACGGCTGCCTTCATTGCCGAAGCCATTCGGGCTGGCCTGCAAGCCGTCCCTTCGGGGCAGTCAGAGGCCGCCCGTTCCTCCGGGCTCAACTATATCCAGAACATGCGTTATATCGTGCTGCCCCAAGCCATCAAAGTCGTATTGCCAGCGATCGGCAACCAAATGCTCAATCTGGTCAAGAATTCTTCCGTGCTTGGTGTCATCGCCGGACTCGACTTGATGTATTATGCCGATCTTATCAATCTAAGTACCTTCAAAGGTCTACCGGTTTATACGCTCGTAGCTGCGTTCTATCTCGTACTTACCGTACCACTCAGCCTTGCCGTCCAGTATATGGAACGTCGATTCGCCAGAAGCAATTGAGCCAGCGAACCGTTTATGATAAGGAGGTGATATGAAATGGATTTTGTCGGTACATACACCTGGCCGAATCTGCGGTACCTGCTCACGGGGTTTTGGATCACCCTCCAGGTTGCCGGCTTGTCCATTGTATTCAGCTTCATTCTCGGGACCGTGCTGGGTACGGTGAGGTATGCCAAGATCCGAGTTCTGTCACGCGTGTTAGCCGTATTAATCGACCTGATTCGCTGCCTGCCGCTGCTGCTGATCATCTTCTTCATCGGGATTATACTGCCACAGACGGGCATACGCCTTCCGGTGTTCTGGGCAGCCGTGCTTGGATTAAGTTTATTCGAAGGGGCGATGATCTCTGAAATTGTTCGAAGCGGCCTCGTGTCTGTCGATAAGGGGCAGATCGAAGCGGCAAGAGCTTCGGGACTTAGCTATATGCAGACGCTGCGCCACGTCATACTCCCGCTTGCCTTGCGCAGAATGTCACCACCGATGGTAAGCCAATTCGTATCCTTAATTAAGGATACTTCGCTTGCCATTATCATTGCATTACCTGAGTTGATGCGGCACGTTAAGATTCTCAGCGGCTCCAACCATAACTTTGTCATTCCTGCACTCATCCTCGCCTCGGCCCTGTATTTCACCTTGAATTACACGCTGTCGATCATCGCCAGGCGACTCGAGGCAAGGCAGATCTAGCCAAAATCTATTCACCATAGTTGAAGTCCATCCCCCGGGAGCCTACGGTTCCCGGGTTTTTGGTTCCGTTTGCAACAATGTGCCTCCCCCTATCGTCTAATTACATAAATTTTACTGTTAAGGTGGAGGGATATCATGAAGAGAATGGGAATACTCGCCCTGCTCAGCCTGATGCTGCTCGGGCAGGCATGGCTGGGCTGGGGCAGCGAGCCGGCACACGCCCTGTCTTGCGCGCCGCCCCGGGCCGTCACGGAGGAAGTTACGCGCTCGGACATCGTCTTCCGCGGAACTTTGGTGTCCACGCAGGACCATCGCCTGGTCGATAACTTCTATTATACGTTCGAAGTCACGGAATGGTGGAAGGGCGACTCGAAGCTGCAGCGTATCGACATTTACTCCAACGGCTGGGATACATTCGAGAAGGGCAAAGAATACGTTGTCTTTGCCGACGCCGATGACATCCATAAGCCCAAGGCCCATCTGTGCGGGAACACCGGGCCTGCTGCCGGCGTGGACGTTACTTCGCTTGGCGAAGGCACGAAGCTAGGCAGCACCGGGGAGGGGACTGAACTAGGAGAACCGGGAGCCACTGGCGGAAAAAGCATGTTTGCGCGCATGGTGGAAGCCTTCATTCACCTTATCCGCTTGATCCAAGGCAGCCATTATTAAAGTAGCGGAACGCGCGCTCCCCTGCCTGCTCGTTTTCGTCGAGCCGTCGAGAACTACCAGGATGCCTTTACGGCGCTCCGAGCTGGCCAAGGCGACGCACTAACGACGGACAACGCCATTCTGCTCGGCATGCAGCAGCAAGATCCGGGCTATGAGCTCGTAGGCGGCAACTTTACGGATGAGCCCTATGGCATGGCTATCAAGAAAGGCAACGAGGATTTCGTGAAGACCGTCAACGAACTGCTGAAGGAGATGAAGGACAGCGGGGAATACGAGCAGTGGATGGGCATCAAACCGGAGTAATTGGGCAGTGCGGCCA
>NZ_JBHTYI010000104.1:0-2174 GCF_043656335.1 Peribacillus sp. NPDC056705
GAGGGAACTGTTGTACCTGGCCAGCGAAGTTCCAACGAGCGGACCTAAGCAATCTCATGTTGCACGATCTGTGCCGATGCAGACGATCACCAGCGGACGGTGCTGTGTTGTGGCGTCAGACAGGTGAAATAGCAAACGATGTATAATAGCAGAATGGATATTCGGATCGGTATGTGGTATTTTTAAGCTGGAAGGCTCGGGACGGGAAGCGAAACTAGATAGACGGTTCATAGAATCTTCCTTTCGTCTGCATTTGGTAGTATCAGTATATGGATGAATACGGGTTTTTATACTTGATGAATACGATTTGTATACACGGTAGTTCATCGGGTCGATGCAGAAGAGGTCCAGGGAATGATAGAGTAGATTTATAAAAGGAAGATACATATGGAGGGAATGCGTCGTGGAAGGGGCTATGCTGATAGCATTTGATTCTACCCAGCAGGCGCTGCGGGCGGAGATGCTGCTGGAATACGGGGAGATTGAGATTGATCTGTTTCCAACGCCGAAAGAGATTACAGCAGGGTGTGCATTATCGATTCAATTCCCGGCTGATGTGTTAAAAGAAGTTCAAGAGATTATAGAGCAAGAGCGCGTGGAGATTCGGGGGATCTTTGTGCTTGATGTCAACAACACGTATATAAACATCGAGGAATAACAGGAGGAGCATAGCATGAGGGGGACGGGCTTCTTAGCAGAAGGAGACCAAGGTCTGGATAATGTTGTCAAGGAGGTCGGTAGTGTGAAAGACGCAGTATGGAAGTGGCTAACCAATGAGGAGATGTGGATGAATGTACTAAGCTCAGGACTCCGCATTATCGTTATATTTCTTCTGACTCGAATTGTTATTCGCGTAGTTTATAGGATGATAGACCAGTTCCTGTTAAGACAAGAGAAAAGTCGTATTCAAGTCAATTCCCGCCGTTTCGTTACGGTAGGTGAGCTGCTAAAAAACGTAACTTCATTTGTATGTAACTTCGTGATGATTCTCATCATCCTTTCGGAATTCGATTTCAAACTTGGTCCACTACTCGCGGGTGCAGGTGTGCTTGGTCTCGCGATCGGTTTCGGAGCACAGAGCTTGGTCAAAGATGTGATTACGGGGTTCTTCATTATTTTCGAGGATCAGTTTGCGGTAGGTGACGTCATTAAGAGCGGAGAATATCGTGGGACGGTAGAGGTTATCGGACTTCGTACAACGAGAGTGCGGGGGCTAAATGGGGAAATCTACATCATACCCAATGGTATTATCGCGAGCGTGACCAACTACTCTCTCTCGAATTCACTGGCCATCGTAGATTTGCCGGTGAAGAATGACCAGCAGTTGAAGGACACGGTAGCATTAATTCAAACGGCTATGAATGGTATTAAGGAGCGTCGACCAGAGATCAGGAGCACGCCGGATGTTCTTGGCATTCAGTCCTTAAGCACTTCGGAATATGTAGTACGTATCGTAGCAGAGTGTAATCCGAACGCAAGAGAGGATGTGGAGCGCCAAATTTTCACAGACATTAAACAAGCGACTGAGGAACAAGAGGTTGAACAAGAACGTGCTGAAGGTTGAAGTGGATTGTAATTCATGGACCGTGCTATATAATGAAGTAATGATAGTTTAAAGGAGCGGGGGAGCGGTAACCATGGAACGGAAGGTATTTCAATTAGGTGATATCGTTCAGATGAAGAAACCGCATCCCTGTGGGAATAATGAGATGGAGATCATTCGCATGGGGATGGATATTCGGATTAAATGCACTAAATGTCAGCACAGTGTGTTAATCCCAAGGATCAAATTCGAGAAAAACATGAAGAAAGTGCTTCGTTCAACGCAAGAAGGTGAAGGGGCTGGGGAGACTCCTTAATCGGATCTACTCCTCCCTCATACCTGTTTAAATGAATCAATGGCCAAGCTATTGACTGGTTGCTATTCCCATGATATAATCAATCTTGCTGTGGAAAGGTACCCAAGAGGCCCAAGGGGGCTGACTCGAAATCAGCTAGGCGTCGCAAGGCGTGCGTGGGTTCGAATCCCACCCTTTCCGCCATTAGTATCCATAAGATTAAATGCAGAGATCCCACTTGCCTACAAGTTGGGATCTTTTTAATATGTATTCTGTTCATAATGAAAAAGGGCCCTTACGGACCCTTTTTCTTGTAGGCGGCGCTTGTGAAATGGA
>NZ_JBHTYI010000104.1:2184-2452 GCF_043656335.1 Peribacillus sp. NPDC056705
ACATTTGCGAACCTGGTTCAACAGGCTATTCACTTGTCCAGTCGGTCAAGCTTGTGGCTTATCTCCTCAGCTTGCAGAACGTGAGAATCTTAGGAAACCTATGCGTTGTTCTGATGAAACGTTCAACGGAACCACACCTCTCTCATGCACCGCCTGATTATAATATGTGTTAGAATACCAATTCCTATTCATCTTAGGGATTGGTATATAAATCCAATAATGAATTGTGAACAGATTATTTCGGCTGTACCCGTCGTTTGTTTAACCA
>NZ_JBHTYI010000105.1:0-2105 GCF_043656335.1 Peribacillus sp. NPDC056705
GTCTCAATCAAGCCTGAATTTATGGATGGCGAAGGGAACGAACATACACTCGATGCAGGGAGAGGTATTAGCTTCTCGACACGATCTGATTCTGCGGGGGGGATAAATAAAATAACGCAATACCTCTATCTCAAACCCGAAACCTATCCACAACCACTGACGTTTGAATTGAGCAGTTATCCTGGTGTTATTAAACAAGGCTTGCGAGTGCCCATACTATAGAAACAGGGAGTATCCTCCGCGCGAAAAGGAACTGCACAGGGCAGTTCCTTTTTCTAGGTTGTTTCTATATAAGAATTCACACTTTGATCGTTAAACTCGGTGCTCGGTAGGGGAACTGCCGTCAGGGCCTCTGGCGTCGAGCAGCTCGACGAGTGCCTTGGGTACGCCATTCAGCAGCAGCCACTGCCGCAGGGTCTCGATGGCCCGGACTTGTCCGTTACCCTCATCTCTCCAGGTCAGTAGCTCGACGACCTTAATGACAAGGAGCATCAGCTCCATTTTGTCGTGTTCGATCTGGTCAGCCCGTATTTTCTGGAAGGCGGCCTCTTTCTCCCAATCCAGTAGAATTTCCTGACCGATGGTGGGTTTCATTAAGGAATGGCTATATTGACATCGCGGGCACTGCAAGGTCGTAAATTGCTGTGTACGGAACGTAACCCGGATATCCGTTTCGCATTGATGGCAGTTGAAATGAACTTGTATATCTGATGTCGATTTCATTAGTATGATTCCTCCTTCAATGAAAGGTATTTATTTATACCCAAAAGTCGGTCATGCTGACCCACCGTTATTACCGCATCGCTTACGCGCAGTGTCTGCAAACAGCAAGAAAAGGGCTTCTCGCAAGATCTAGGATCTTTTGAGATACCCTTTTCCATAAGATGACTATAATTCGAATGAAAGGAGAAGAAGCTTCTGTTTACTTTTTCACCTGTGTGAAAACATTGTACAGGAAAGCGAGTACGCCCAGCGTAACGAGTATGCCCCCTACAGCAATGACCGGCTCGACCGGCTCGACACCGCTCATGAGCAGGAAGAGACCGATCATCATGATGGGCAGACCGATGTTATGCAGCCAGAAGTGGACTTTACCGAAGGTGGACTTGCCCGCAGCAGGGAATAGATGATAGATAACGCCAGCAAGGGCCAATGAAGCCCAGCCGAGAAGATTCACGTGCGCATGCACCGAAGCGTAGTCGTAGTTATGGGAGATGGACATGTACATGCCGAGCAATACCCCGATGACAAAATAGACGACTGCAATCTTGATTAAACGAATTCCCATGAAATTCCTCCTTTAAGGATTACTACTATGATATATGCCATGGGCTGTAAAGTAGACCAGTAGAAGACATTCTGCCCGAAAAAAAGGAGCCGACCATCCTCTTCAGGATCATCGGCCCCACTATGATAAAATTGCTCAAGTACATTATAGAATATCGAGTTCAAGCACATCATAGATCAACCATTTGCCGCCAGATTGCTTGAGCCAATATAGCGAGGTGCTGTAGAACATATCGCCGTCGGCATCATCGACCTCTTCGATATAGAGGACCGCATCATCTCCTTGATGGAATATCGTTCGGATAACCTCAGCCTTGAGGTTGAAGTTAACTTCATCAAAGATCCCTTCATCGATGCTGGTCTTGAAAATATCATAGAATGATGACTCCGGATGGATGACCGACATAAGTAGAGGCCCGTCTTCATCGTTAAAGCCTTTGTACTGTGTATCAATCGTCTCGCTGATGGCCTTCTGTATGTTCTCAGGCACGTTAGGCTTAGCATCAAGCAGTTCATCACTTACCAGATATTCCATATCATATTCGTTGATGTCATGCAGTTTCCAGTTACCGCCGGGATCTTTCTTCAGCAACGACTCATAATAGATTGTCGCATCCCAGGAGAACGGTCCGCTAACCCGCTCGAAGCTACGGGCGGTGAAGGCATGAATGGAAGAGCCGGCAACCGTAACCTCCAATACTTGACTGGATACTTTCAGGTCGCGCTTGAATTGCTCATCGTATACTTCCTGCTGATAGGCAAGGGCAGGCGATTTCGCCAGGATGGATTGCTTGGCCAGTTCGAGGTTCTTGGCGGTC
>NZ_JBHTYI010000105.1:2115-2445 GCF_043656335.1 Peribacillus sp. NPDC056705
GCCGCAGCCTCCGCCTTATCGATCGCGCCTTGGCGATCAATTTGGATCGTGCGCGCTTTCTGGTCCCATTTGACAGGTAGTCCCGTAGCCTCCGCTACAAATCGGAGTGGGACCAACGTATTGCCGGATTCAGTAAAAGGTGCAATATCCAGCGTGGTTTTTACACCATTCACGTAGGCTGTCTTCTGCCCGATCGTCATCTGAAGCTTCTGGTCAATGTATGTACCTGTTACTTGCTTGTTTGTGTTATTCCATTGGACCGAGTAATCGAGCGCTTGAAACAGCGGTCGGAACTGCACGAAGGTGACACCGTTCTTCATGACTGGTGGT
>NZ_JBHTYI010000106.1:0-2382 GCF_043656335.1 Peribacillus sp. NPDC056705
GAAACAATACACGCCTTTGAAACCGCCTTTGGAGACGATGTTATCATCCTTGAGGAGCAGCGTATCTACCTTGCCTCTTCCAGCAACCATATATGGAGAAGCGTTCATCGCGCTCGTAATGATCTCAACCGCTGTTCTTGTCGAAGCGTCTTCAATCTGCTCAGGATTAGCAAGCTTCATGTAAGCCGTCGCCAGTGCCGAGAGCGGCATCGCGAATACCGGAAGGCCGCAGCCGTCCGTTCCCAAAGCAATATCCGCTTGCTTCATCCCGCTTACGTCGGATATGCACTTCAGGATTTCCTGCTGCAAAAGATGCTCTGGCTGTTCATATCCTTGCAACGGATACCCTGCCATTTGGCAATATGCCAGCATACCATAATGCTTGCCCGAACAGTTATGGTACCATCTGCTCTTATCGCCCCCGCTTCTTACAAGCTGCTGCTTGCTCTCCTCATCAAGCGGCCAACTGGGAGCACATATCATAAGGTTATGATCAATATTTGCCTTTTGAGCGAAGCGCTCCAGCACCTCGATATGCGCAGGCTCGCCACGGTGGGATGCTGTCATCAGTGCTATTTCTTCCTGACCTAGATGATAATACTCAACCAGCCCCGCTCGGATGGCCGGGATCGCCTGCAGCGGCTTTGCAGAAGATCGTGTAAACGCCATATAATGGGGATCGCCAACGTATGCTTCAATACCCCCGAATTCATTCACGACACATATATGTCCTTTGTGGACACACTCCATAATATCAGCCCTGTATTCTTTCACTAATACGGTCTCCATGTTGTCTGACTCCCTCTTTACACGTATATATCAACGATTTTCTTACATTGTATCCGTATCATCTCATCGTCAAATGAGCTTTAATTTGATCGTTTATTAAGCCAATCCGTCTTTTAGTATAGTACAAAATTTTGCGAATATCAGCAGGATATATTCCATATCGGATGGACAACTTGAATTATTTCCAGATTCAGTCTGAACTGTTTCAGGATGTGACTACACGTTTAATTACGAGATAAGCAAGCCCACTCGAAAGACACTGCTCTGATAAAGGAGGCTAATCTAATGTGGGGAATCATCATCAGTATCGTCATGGCCATGATTATCGGGATTATCGGAGATGCGCTCGCCGGCCATGAAATGCCGGGGGGAGTTATCGGGGCCATGATTGCAGGATTTGTCGGTGCATGGCTAGGGCCATGGCTCTTTGGAGCATGGGGACCCATTATTGGTGAGTTCGCAATTGTACCGGCCATCATCGGTACAGCCATCTTCGTCTTCCTTCTTGGTCTAGTTGCCAGATTGTTAAGACGCGCAGTCTAACTGCTCGCGTGTCCATATGTTAACCCTATTATATTAACTAAAAGGAGTGAAAGTTATGAATCACACAGAACAGGAACAACAAGTACAGAGTGGATCTACATTTTTCAAGGGTGCTTTTATCGGTGCTTTAGTAGGTGCAGCAGCCGCCTTGCTGTTCGCTCCAAAACCAGGCCGGGAACTTCGGGGTGATCTCTCCGAGAAGATGCATCAAGTTACAGATAAAACGAAGGAAGTGGCATCCACTGTGGGCGACAAGGCATCGGAATTGGCAAAAACGGTTGGAAGCAAAGCATCAGATGTGATGACAACGGTCAATGAAGGGCGCCAAAGCATTATGTCCAGCGTAAAAGAAGCATCTGCCGGTTTGTCACAGGACATATCTCATGTGTCCAAGGACGTTTCGGAAGAAGTGTCGGCCGCTTCCAAGGATGTGCGAGACAAGGCTATCCAAACTTCGGATGAAGTCAGCCGCGAAATTAAATCTACACCGAACTAAGCTTCAGGTGTTTATGAATAGCCAGCTGACAAAGCTGGCTATTTTTGTGCCAGATCCGTATACGTATCTACAGCTATGATATGGATCTGAGTGCAGCAATGACACGATGTATCTGAATAGAAAGTAGGGATATCCGATGAGTAAAGCCAATCCATATGACACAGGTGTCAATCGTCGTCATCACGATGTACAAGAACATCCTTTTGAATTGAGGCATGAAGTGAAGAAACTGAATACAAGGCTCGATCAAATTGCGAATACATTAGAGAAATCCGAGATGAAAGATCTGATCCCAAAAAGCGCATTGTTGCCAACCTCGTGGCAGGCTTATCACGCGGATTAGGCTTAACCGTCGGAACAGCCATCGTGCTCGGACTCTTGGGTTATATTCTTAGTTACTTTGTGAATGTGCCCATGATCGGGGATTTCATCTCTAATCTGTTGGGATATATTAATCAATCGCAGCAGTAATGCTCATGTTCACACTGCCTGCTTACAGACAAGAGCCCAATCATCATTCCAGAAAAGATCTGATGCGGGGCTCTTGCTTGTTC
>NZ_JBHTYI010000107.1:0-2357 GCF_043656335.1 Peribacillus sp. NPDC056705
CCCGTATACCGCTCGGCGGTGAAAGGTTCGATATGATGAAATACGATTTCCTTGGAGAACCGGAATACGCCGCTCTCCCGAATGTGCTTCAGATGTTCGTTCTTGTTCCCTTTATATGCCTGCTCCTGCGCCTCCACGTGGCGGTCGATGATCGCCTCGGCCTCTTCGATCAGCCCATGGTAGGCTTGTTCGACTCTCCAGGTTAAGCTTGGCGGCCAATCGCAATCATAGACGGCGAACACGCCTTCGTCACGCAGCACTCTGGCGACCTCTTTCAATGTGGTAGCCGGGTCCATCCAATGAAAGGACTGGGAGCAGGTAATAATATCGGCTGCTTGATCAGGAAGCGACAATTGATTGGAATACCCGGAGACGAAGCTGATGTCCGCGCCTTGAGTCTGTTCAAGGGATTGAAGGTTCAGTTTAGCGACAGCTTTGCCCCGCATATCATCATTCGGTTCAACGCCGATAACCCGGTCCGCGGCATCCTTCCATGCGAATGACGATAGGCCCGTCCCGCAGCCCAAGTCGACGACCAGCCCAGGTCTTCGCTCCAGATAACCCGTCAGAAGGGTTATAACTTCCGGAGGGGCTTCCGGCCGATGCTGATCGTAGGTATCCTGAAAGCCGGTAAACCGATCTACATTGCTCGCCCGATTTCCTTCGGGAACGAAATCCGTGCCCCACACTTCGCTCGTATCCTTGTTCATCCGTATTTCATCTCCTTGTCAAATACTTCTAGTGTCATCATATCACAGGAGCAATCTGTGCTATACTGCAACTTAGGACAATGATAGAGGAGATTTTACATATGACATTGGACCATCAGGCACCGCGCAAAGGGATTTTTTTTGACGTGGACGATACTTTATATGACCACTTAACCCCGTTCCGGGATGCGGTCCGCAGCAAGATTCATCCGGCAGAGCCGTTTCCCTATGAAGCGGCATACCACCGAATGCGTTATTATAGCGACATGCTATCGATAGATCTGGGAGGCGCAGGAACCCGGGCATATGCAGCCGCTGTGGATGACATGCGCAGAGAGCGCTTCCGCATGGCGCTGGCGGAGTTTGGAATGAAGCTAGAACCTGAGGAAGCGGAAGAACTACAGCAGGCGTATCTGGCCAGGCAGTTTGATATCAAGCTGTTCGAAGGCGCCCCGGAATTAATCGCGAAACTAAGCGCCTTGGGGCATGTGGTAGGGGTTATTACGAATGGTCCTGCAGACCATCAGGCGAGTAAGATCAAGGCTTTGAAACTGGCGGATCTGGTACCGCAAGAGCAGATATTTATTTCTGGCACGCTGGGCTGGGACAAGCCGGACCCTCGTATATTCCAGCATGTGAATCAGATAACCGGAACAGAGCCTCGTCACAGTTATTTTATCGGCGATTCATGGCGTAACGACGTGGTGGGCGCTTTGGCGGCGGGATGGAATTCGATTTGGTTCAATCACCGCGGAGCAGCGCCTGAATCAGAGCATAAGCCCGGTCATATGGTGTCAGGCTATAGTGAGCTGGCGCGTTGGCTTGAGTCGGAGTTAGCCGACTGACGTTGTGGAAGTCACCCTGCAGTGAAGGGTGGCTCTTCTATTTCTTATTACTCAACCGAATGGTTGACTTTTGGAGGGGGATGTCTTATGTTTAACCATATGGTTGAACATAATAAAGATGAACAATTGGATCACATCTTTCATGCATTGGCGGATACTACTCGCAGGGAGATGGTGCGCATGATCGCTTCGCATGACCGAACGGTTTCGGAATTGGCAGAGCCGTTTCATATGTCGCTTGCCGCCGCATCCAAGCACATTAAAGTGTTGGAACGCTCAGGCTTGCTGGAACGATCGATTCAAGGGCGGACACATATGTGCCGTCTTAACCCACGCACGATGTCGCGCGCGATGGAGTGGCTGCAATTCTATGAACGTTTATGGAATGTGCAGTTTGATGCGCTGGAACGGGAACTGAATAAAGCGAAGAAGGAGGAGCATTAGAGGAATAGGAATGAAACGGATTACCCACCATGATAAAGGGATCCTAGAATTGAATTCAATACAAAGTACGGAGGGCGATTTTAATTATGGATACTTCAACCACGACGCTCGTGATGAAGCGGCAATTCGATGTTCCTCCGGAACGGGTATTCGATGCCTGGCTGAATCCGGAGATGATGCGCAAATGGTTGTTTACGATGGAGATGACGAATAAGGTTGCACATAGTGACCCTCGCGTCGGCGGGGCTTGGGAGATTGTAGACGAGCGCGAAGGGAAGGAATATCGCGCGATCGGGGAATACCTGGAATTGGACCCGCCGAACAAGCTGGTATTTACGTTTAAGATGCCACAGTTTAA
>NZ_JBHTYI010000108.1:0-1217 GCF_043656335.1 Peribacillus sp. NPDC056705
TGTTTCCTGGGTGCTGGATGGAGATAAGCTGCATTCCAGTGCAGGCTGGAGCCCGTATCATGGCCTCAAGCTGCAAGGGAAAGTTACTTCTACGATCGTTCGGGGTGTTACGGTCTATGATAACGACACGGTTACAGGACAGCCGGGGCATGGTGAATTTGTGCGTGCAACCCATAAGGCGAACGAATCGGAAGGAGGAATGGGGTTTGGCAGGGCAAAGCGATAATGTGAAACCCAATCTACAGCGTCTGACTTCCGATATCGAAGTGTTGTCATCATTCAGCGATCCCTCGAAGCCGGGCTGGACGCGGAGACCGTTCACAGCATGGTATGAATCCGGTCGGCAATGGCTGACAGAGCGGATGCATGAAGCGGGTCTTGAAGTGAGCGTGGATGCAGCCGCTAACCTGATCGGTCGTCTGCCCGGCTTGAACCCGGCGCTGCCGTCGATCTTGATCGGATCTCATACGGATACAGTCCAAGGCGGTGGGAGATTTGACGGCATCATCGGCGTTGTCGGAGGATTGGAAATCGCGAGGCGATTGAAGGAATCAGGAGTCAGACTGCAGCATACGTTAGAAATTGTTGATTTTACGGCCGAAGAGCCCAGCGAATTCGGCATATCGACGATTGGCAGCCGAGGCATGGTTGGTACGTTGACAGAAGAGATGATGCATAAGCAAGACCCGAATGGCTTATGTTTACGCGATGCAATTGATAGAATAGGTGGGAGAAGTTCGGATTTAATGACTGAGGTCCGAAAACCGGGGGAAGTGGCCCTTTACCTGGAGCTGCACATTGAGCAAGGCCCCGTGCTGGAGGAGACCGGCCGCACGCTAGGCGCAGTGACAGGCATTGTCGGTATACACCGCAGCCGGATAAAAGTGACGGGCCAACCGAATCATGCTGGAACTACACCCATGTCTATGCGCCAGGATGCGCTGACAGGCTTCGGCGAGATCTGCCTCGCCTTAGAGCGGATTTGCCGTTCTTATGGGGACCGTCTTGTCGGTACGATAGGCAGAGTATTCAACGAGCCCAATGCTTCAAATGTCATCCCTTCGGATGTCACCTTTGAGATGGAAATTCGATCACTCGATCCGCTATTGTCCGAACAGGTGCACACCTCTTTTGTCACCGAGGCTTATGAGATTGCTGCACGACGTCAGTTGGTTCTGAAGGAGGAGCTGCTGTCGAGGTCGGAGCCGGTGCACGTT
>NZ_JBHTYI010000108.1:1227-2349 GCF_043656335.1 Peribacillus sp. NPDC056705
GTATTGGAGATCATCGAGCATAACTGCGCCCTTGTAGCTCCTATGATGCAGCTGCCTAGCGGTGCAGGTCATGATGCCAACCAATTGGCGCGGATCGCACCGATCGGGATGATATTCGTGCCAAGTCGGGGCGGCAGAAGCCATTGCCCTGAGGAATGGACAGATTATGAACAGGTTGCCGCAGGTGTCGAAGCCCTTGCGCTGTCGCTGCTTCAATATGATCGAATATATGGGGACGTGAAAATTCATGTTTCTGAATGAAGGTCATTGGGTTAATGGTGAACGTCTATGGAGCACGATTGTGGAATTGGGTGATATCGGTGGAGATGGTGCGGGAGCGGTTACCCGTCTTTCTCTAAGTTCTGAAGAGCTCCGTGGCCGAGAATATATTGTTGCCTTGATGATAGCGGCAGGCCTGGATGTGCGGCAAGACGAGGCAGGTAATCTTATCGGACGTCTGCCCGGAGCGAATCCGCATCTCCCGGCCGTTGTCACAGGCTCCCATATCGATACAGTGCGGGAGGGTGGACGATTCGATGGTGCGCTCGGCGTGCTTGCGGGCATTGAAGTGCTGCGGACCATCAGGGAGCAGGGATTCACTCACACTCGTCCGCTGGAAGTGATTTGTTTTACGGATGAAGAGGGGGTGCGCTTCGGTACGGGATATTTAGGAAGCCGAGCGATGGCAGGCTTATGGAATGATGAATGGCTGTCTCTTGCGGATATAGATGGCATTACCTTGCAGCAAGCCATGTCCGAGGCCGGCATAACACCAGCCCATGCGTCGGCTGCCAGGAGGAAGCAGGTGGATGTTCACGCCTACGTCGAACTGCATATCGAGCAGGGACGTGTACTGGAGCATCACGAACTTGAAGTCGGAATTGTCACATCCATATATGGGCACCGTTGGTTGAAAATCACCATGTATGGGCAGGCTGACCATGGGGGTACGACGCCTATGGGACTCCGGCGCGATGCGATGGTTGCAGCGTCGGAAGCTATTCTTGGAATAGAACAGACCGCGATTGATTATGGTGGTGTAGCCACGGTGGGTACCCTTCAGGTTAAACCAGGCTCCATTAACGTCATTCCTGGGGAAGTGATCTTTACGGTGGATGTTCG
>NZ_JBHTYI010000109.1:0-2341 GCF_043656335.1 Peribacillus sp. NPDC056705
GTCACCCATACCTGAACACATAGGGTATGTGGAGGGAACGAGGGGAAGTGAAACATCTCAGTACCCTCAGGAAGAGAAAACAACCGTGATTCCGGGAGTAGTGGCGAGCGAAACCGGATGAGGCCAAACCGTATGCGTGTGATACCCGGCAGGGGTTGCGCATGCGGGGTTGTGGGATCTCTCTTTCACAGTCTGCCGGCTGTGAGGCGAGTCAGAAACCGTTGATGTAGGCGAAGGACATGCGAAAGGTCCGGCGTAGAGGGTAAGACCCCCGTAGCTGAAACATCAACGGCTCGTTTGAGAGACACCCAAGTAGCACGGGGCCCGAGAAATCCCGTGTGAATCTGGCGGGACCACCCGCTAAGCCTAAATATTCCCTGGTGACCGATAGCGGATAGTACCGTGAGGGAATGGTGAAAAGTACCGCGGGAGCGGAGTGAAATAGTACCTGAAACCGTGTGCCTACAAGCCGTGGGAGCGTCGCGTATGTGCTTGCACATGCAGTCGTGACTGCGTGCCTTTTGAAGAATGAGCCTGCGAGTTAGCGGTGTGTAGCGAGGTTAACCCGTGTGGGGAAGCCGTAGCGAAAGCGAGTCCGAATAGGGCGATTGAGTTGCACGCTCTAGACCCGAAGCGGAGTGATCTAGCCATGGGCAGGTTGAAGCGGAGGTAAGACTTCGTGGAGGACCGAACCCACCAGGGTTGAAAACCTGGGGGATGACCTGTGGTTAGGGGTGAAAGGCCAATCAAACTCCGTGATAGCTGGTTCTCCCCGAAATGCATTTAGGTGCAGCGTCGTGTGTTTCTTGCCGGAGGTAGAGCACTGGATAGGCGATGGGCCCTACCGGGTTACTGACCTTAGCCAAACTCCGAATGCCGGTAAGTGAGAGCGCGGCAGTGAGACTGTGGGGGATAAGCTCCATGGTCGAGAGGGAAACAGCCCAGAGCATCGACTAAGGCCCCTAAGCGTACGCTAAGTGGGAAAGGATGTGGAGTTGCACAGACAACCAGGAGGTTGGCTTAGAAGCAGCCACCCTTGAAAGAGTGCGTAATAGCTCACTGGTCAAGTGATTCCGCGCCGACAATGTAGCGGGGCTCAAGCGTACCGCCGAAGTCGTGTCATTCCAGCATATACCCCTAACGGGGGCTGGGATGGGTAGGGGAGCGTCGTGTGCCGGGTGAAGCAGCCGCGGAAGCGAGTTGTGGACGGTTCACGAGTGAGAATGCAGGCATGAGTAGCGATACACACGTGAGAAACGTGTGCGCCGATTGACTAAGGGTTCCTGGGTCAAGCTGATCTGCCCAGGGTAAGTCGGGACCTAAGGCGAGGCCGACAGGCGTAGTCGATGGACAACCGGTTGATATTCCGGTACCCGCTTTGAAACGCCCAATACTGAATCAGGCGATGCTAAGTCCGTGAAGCCGGCCCGATCTCTTCGGAGTTGAGGGTAGTGGTGGAGCCGACGAACCAGACTTGTAGTAGGTAAGCGATGGGGTGACGCAGGAAGGTAGTCCAGCCCGGGCGGTGGTTGTCCCGGGGTAAGGGTGTAGGCCGTGTGGTAGGTAAATCCGTCACACGTTAAGGCTGAGACCTGATGCCGAGCCGATTGTGGTGAAGTGGATGATCCTATGCTGTCGAGAAAAGCCTCTAGCGAGTTTCATGGCGGCCCGTACCCTAAACCGACTCAGGTGGTCAGGTAGAGAATACCGAGGCGTTCGGGTGAACTATGGTTAAGGAACTCGGCAAAATGCCCCCGTAACTTCGGGAGAAGGGGGGCCACGCCTGGTGATGAGTCTTGCACTCTGAGCTGGGGGTGGCCGCAGAGACCAGCGAGAAGCGACTGTTTACTAAAAACACAGGTCCGTGCGAAGCCGTAAGGCGATGTATACGGACTGACGCCTGCCCGGTGCTGGAACGTTAAGGGGACCGGTTAGCTGACTTTCGGGTCGGCGAAGCTGAGAACTTAAGCGCCAGTAAACGGCGGTGGTAACTATAACCATCCTAAGGTAGCGAAATTCCTTGTCGGGTAAGTTCCGACCTGCACGAATGGCGTAACGACTTCTCGACTGTCTCAACCATAGGCCCGGTGAAATTGCACTACGAGTAAAGATGCTCGTTTCGCGCAGCAGGACGGAAAGACCCCGGGACCTTTACTATAGTTTGATATTGGTGTTCGGTTCGGCTTGTGTAGGATAGGTGGGAGACTTTGAAGCGGCCACGCCAGTGGTTGTGGAGTCGTCGTTGAAATACCACTCTGGTCGTGCTGGATGTCTAACCTGGGTCCGTGATCCGGATCAGGGACAGTGTCTGATGGGTAGTTTAACTGGGGCGGTTGCCTCC
>NZ_JBHTYI010000110.1:0-2320 GCF_043656335.1 Peribacillus sp. NPDC056705
ACATAGCCTTGGCCCCACTGCCTCGATTTCACAATAGCGGATTGGCCAGATTGGTATGCATTTCCGGTTGTATTCCAAAACACCGATTGGCTCGTGGTCCAGCCGTGCTGAACGGTTCCATATGGCCGGTATACAGCCTCCAGATAATCCCCGTTCATCTTCATGCTGTCGAACAGGTTAGCTACAGATAGATGCATATGGAAGTCGGAAGCGAGACGAGGGTAATTGGACGTGTTGTTAAAAAAGACGTTGCCGTTTGTCCACATGCTGGACATGGTGAAGCTGTGTCTAGCGTTGGTGGCCGCAGAGTTTTGGATATCGCCGCCTTGAACATGATACAAGTATCCGTTACCGCCTTCACCCCGATATTGAGGCTTTTGGAGATGGGAGTTCTGGATGGTGATGGAACGGGATTGGTTGATTACCACCCCATGGGACAATAAATGAATATCAGATCCGTTGAAGCTTGGCCTGTAGGAATTCACGTTGTCCATCCAACTGTTCCTGGCATGAGAGAAGGTGACAGCTTTGGAGGCGTGGACATCATAAGCGCCTGTGCCTGATCTATTGAAGTCCGTGTCGCCCCAACCCGATCCCGTATGCTGCCTCATGCCGATGGAGAGATTTTCTATACCTGCCTCGGTGATAGCTTGACCTATCTTATAGACGCGGGCGTTATCCCTTGTCTTAAGCGTATACCGGATTGGGATGTCTACGATCAGTGTGTTGGTGGACGCTTCAATACCGACGATCTGCCGATTGAAGGTCTGCCCCCTTAAAGAAGAATTCCACAGACCGCTCATTCTGTGCTCGGCGATGAAGGCATCGGAGGCATCGGCGCGGACGATGATAAACTCGTTAACATTGTATCCGCTTACACTACTGACCGGAATTCTTGTGGACTGAGTCTGAATATCACTGCGGATGGAGGTAGGTGTATTCGTAGGGGAGAACCAGTCTGCTGAGTTAATGGGCGCTACACGTACCACGGCTTTGTCCCGCATGCTGGTAGAGTCGTTGAAAATAAAGGTAGACGATTTGCCCGCGCCCCGGAGCACCACATTGTTTCTGTTGATCCAGATCGCGCTGTTGCTGGACCCTTGCGGTCTGACCTTATAAGTGCCTGAAGGCAAATATACGATACCTCCGCCTGCGGTACCTGCAGCATTAATAGCATTTTGTATGGCATTGGTGGAATCAGCGACGCCGCTTGGGTCCGCACCGTATTGGGTTACGGCATTATAAGTGGCTCCTGGCGGGTTGGTGGGAATGTTCTTCTCGCCCCGCCAGTAGCCTGCATAGCTAAAGTCTTGCAGAAACCGGCCTTGAGCGTCCTGGTACCCGGGAGTCCAATTCGCGGGGTACAGTGAGCTTCTCCAAGGGTTTGCGTTTGCTATGCCGTCAGGGATGACAATAGAGGTGATCAGGGCACATATCGGTATGATTGCGATGATCTTGCTAAGCCATTTTTTCTTCATCATTTCAGCCTCCTTGATTGTTTTCAAAGGGTTCTTGCCCTTATCTTGCCTGTCATTTCAGTTCCAATCACCCCTTTCATAGCATGGATCCGTTTTCATATTTTTGCGAATACACGCCAAAGAAAACGATTACATTTTACAGTAGAGAAAAAGGGAATTTTTCCCTGAAATATATTATAACCTTCTCCTCTATCTAAATAAAGTATTTTATAGCAAAAAAATTCCTCTATACCAGTAAATGATTCTAAATTCCGCGCAAAATGCAGGTTGAAGGGCTAGTTTCGAGATGTATTATGGCATGACAGGGTAATGACAGAGGAGATTTGGATACCCGTCAAGAAAAATAACATACATGCGGTTCTCTTCTTGTAATCGGTTACAAAAAAATCAATACGGATATTCTGAAAACAGTATGGGCAGGGAGGAGATTAACCTTTGAAAAATGCGTTAATGGAGAGATTAAAGAACTTTCTTCAGCGGGAAGGTAATAGCACACTCGTAGGCATTCCGGCGAGCCTAGAGGAAATTGCGAAGGCACAACAACGGCTGAATGTAAACTTTCATGAGGCCTACGTACACTTTATCAAGACGTTTGGGGGAGCATATGCAGGTCTGGCCATACATGCTTTCTCGAATGGCTCAAGTCTCGGAAATGAAACGGTTGTCGATTTGACGCTGGGGTTCCGAGAGCAATTCAAGGAACTTGCCTTTGCAGAGGTTTTGCAGACCAGTTATGTCGTTTCTATGAATGGATCCGGTGATCCGATTTTCATCGATCAAGCAGGGGAGGTTTTCATCTGCCATCACGATACCGGGGAGATCAAGTTATTAGCGGATTCATT
>NZ_JBHTYI010000111.1:0-2279 GCF_043656335.1 Peribacillus sp. NPDC056705
CAGGCATAACACTCGTGTTAAAAACATTGAATGAGCAGGAACGTGCTGCCCTAGAAATGTCAGGACATCAGCTACCAATGATAGCTCCTGGAGCGACCGATAATGAAGTGCCATTAGATGAGATTTGGATTCCGATTAGTAGTGATCAGCCGCAGAAGGTGATCGTGGCTGATCGTAATCAGTTAACCGATTCAGAAATCAAATTAATCGACTTATGGTTGTCGAGCATTCAAGGCTCTACCCCAAGCACGATGTTCAGAAGCACCGGTAAAGGGGATGAGGAACGGAGAGCGCAAGAACTAGGCACTTGGATCAAAGAGCGTCTGCAGGTTGGAGAAGCGCTTGCTGAACTGCCGGAAGAGCTGTTGCTAAGATCTAGCCTAACCGAGGCGATGATTCCGTTTCTATTAATTAATGAGAGCGAACATGCACCCACTCCGAGTTACAAGGCGCTGCATCGATTATTGGACAGTTACTTTGACGGTGAGATCATTCTGGTCCCTTTAATGGAGAAGGAATGGCTTGTGCTTGCAAAGCAAGAGCTTCTGGATGGGATTACAACGGATGATAAAGATGAGGCCCCAGTAGAAGGAGAGCAAGATTTGTTATCTCTGTTCTGTATGGGATTATACGAGCTTATCTCTACCGAGTGGGTAGGGGATTTTCATATATCAGCGATTCCGGCTGTCAATGCGTTACATACCTTACCCCAAACGGTGAGTATGCTGCGAGAAACGATGACGATCGGCCGTACGTTCCAGATGAAGGAGCATATTCATTTATCGACCGGGCTGCACCTGGAGCGGTTAGTGTTTAGTATACCTGAGTATCAGCGTAATCAATTTTTAAGAGAATATGCGGCAGGACATACCGATCTGTTCGAGGATAGTGAAACCTTATCCACACTGGAATCCTTCTTTGAACTGGATTGTAATGTGAGTGAGACGGCCAAGCATTTATATATTCACCGCAACACGTTGCTATACCGTCTGGATAAGATCAAACAAGAGACTGGACTTGATGTTCGTAGCTTCAGTGATGCGGTATTAGTGAAAATAACACTTCTATTGTATAAAGTGACGAAAAGGAAGTAGGTTTTTTGTGCAGATTGTGTATAGCAAGTCAGATGCCCATAGGGTAAGATAAGACTATAATTTGTATTCGATTTCATAACATACCTATGAGGGGGCAAATGCACATGGCTGGTGTACGCTTAGAGCATATTTACAAGAAGTATGCAGGTGCGGATAAAGCAACTGTAATTGACGTTAATCTGGATATCAAAGATAAAGAGTTTCTGGTATTGGTAGGTCCTTCCGGTTGCGGTAAGTCTACAACACTTCGTATGATCGCAGGTCTTGAGGAAATTTCCGAAGGTAAGCTTTACATTGGTGACCGCGTAGTTAACGACGTAGCACCTAAAGACCGTGACATCGCGATGGTATTCCAATCTTACGCTTTGTATCCACATATGAACGTATACCAGAACATGGCATTTGGTTTGAAACTCCGTAAAGTGAAGAAAGACGAAATCGACAAACGTGTACGTGAAGCTGCTAGAATTCTGGATATTGAGCATTTGCTTGAGCGTAAGCCGAAAGCTCTTTCCGGTGGTCAGCGTCAGCGTGTTGCCCTGGGTCGTGCGATTGTTCGTGATCCACAAGTCTTCTTGATGGATGAGCCGCTCTCCAACTTGGATGCGAAACTCCGCGGTGCGATGCGTGCGGAGATTACCAAGCTGGTTAAACGTCTTGAAACCACTTGTATCTACGTAACACATGACCAGACAGAGGCAATGACGATGGGTGACCGTATCGTTGTTATGCAAGACGGTATCATTCAGCAAGCAGATTCCCCAGAACTGCTCTACAATAGTCCAAACAACCTGTTCGTTGCTGGTTTTATTGGTTCCCCAACCATGAACTTCATCAACGGCACATTGTCTGAGCAAAATGGCGGTGTGTACTTCACTTCCGAAGGCTTGAACGTTCAAATTCCAGGCGGTAAAGCACAACTGTTGAAGAACAAGTCCTTGATCGGTAAGGAAGTAATTATGGGTGTTCGTCCTGAGGACATTCACGAGGAACCAGTATTCCTGGAAGCTTCCCCGAACACGGTCTTCAACGCTAAAGTTGACGTAACTGAGAACCTCGGTCACGAAATGCTCTTGTACCTGAGCGGTCTCGGCACAGATACGGTTATCGGTCGTGTAGATGGACGTTCTACTACTCGTGAAGGCGATAACGTGAAGTTGGCGCTCGATATGAACAAGGTTCATA
>NZ_JBHTYI010000112.1:0-2263 GCF_043656335.1 Peribacillus sp. NPDC056705
ATTGCCGTACTGGGGTGGTTCTTGTCGAAGGACAAAGGGGACATGACCGAAGCCGAAAGACAGCAAGTAGAGAATTAATTGATAGCATTACCGTGATAAACTGCAAACGGAAAAGATTGAGGTTACCTTGCCTTAGGAGTAGAATAAGATACTGTAGGGCTTTTATTTAGGAAGTGTGATTACAGATGCGATCATAAATTAGCCTTATTGGCTAGGGAGAGAGACGGCGGGGTCAGCCCGTCCGCCTTGCTTCCGCCAGCTAAGGCTTTTTGGTTTGATACAAGAGCAACGACTCACGGATAATAAGGAGTGATTCTATTTTGATTATTCTTAAGACCCAAGAACAGATTGACAAGATGAATAAAGCAGGCGATATTTTGGCTGAATGTCACAGACAGATTGCCACCATGATCAAGCCAGGCGTCACGACGCTCGCCATTGATCAGTTCGTTGAACGATTCCTGACCGAGCGGGGCGCTACACCCGAACAGAAGGGTTATCATGGTTATCCTTATGCTACCTGCGCCTCGGTCAACGATGTGATCTGTCACGGTTTCCCCAGTAATGAACCGTTGCAGGACGGGGATATTGTAACGATTGATATGGTCGTGAAGAAGGATGGCTGGCTTGCCGACTCTGCCTGGTCGTATCCGGTTGGCCATGTCTCGGCAGAGGCCCAGCATCTGCTAGATGTGACCAAGAAGTCGCTCTATTTGGGGATCGAGCAAGCAGTGGTCGGTAATCGTATCGGCGATATATCCCACGCGATACAGTCGTACGCGGAATCCCAGAACCTGTCGGTTGTTCGGCATTTCGTGGGTCATGCCATCGGGGAGAACATGCATGAGGAACCGCAGGTTCCCCACTACGGGCCGCCGCACCGGGGAACGCGCCTGAAGGAAGGGATGGTTATCACGATTGAACCGATGCTGAACCTGGGGGCATATCAGTGCAAGATCGATCCGGACGGTTGGACGGCGAGAACCATCGATGGCAAATGGTCAGCCCAGTATGAACACACGCTAGCGATCACGAAGGATGGTCCTGTGATTCTAACGGAGCAATAACAGCGAGTAACAATAGAGGCGTTATAGACGTCTATGGGAGTTTCTCATATAATAGAGTCATCATTTTACAAGCGAAGGGAATTTGATCATGACTATTCGTAAAGCTTTAACGGTAGCAGGCTCAGATACGAGCGGGGGTGCCGGGATTCAGGCAGATTTGAAGACATTTCAGGAGTTTGACGTATATGGAATGACCGCACTGACAACGATCGTGTGCATGGAGCCGAAGACGTGGGATCATCAAGTGTACCCGGTGGCACTCGATATCGTGGAGGCGCAATTGAAGACCGTGCTCGAAGGTATCGGCATCGATGCGATGAAGACGGGGATGCTCGGATCGGTTGAAATCATTGAACTGGTGTCCCAATATATAGATCGTTATGATTTGAAGCGTATCGTTATCGACCCGGTGATGGTGTGCAAAGGTACCGACGAGGTGCTGCAACCCGAGAACACTGAGGCGATGCTGGAGTTCTTGCTTCCACATGCGGATCTTGTGACACCGAATTTGTTCGAAGCGTCACAGCTTGCCAAATCGGGACCGATTACATCGCTGGAGCAGATGCAAGCCGCAGCTGCGATCATCCATGAACGCGGCGCCAAGCATGTACTCATCAAAGACAGAGGCAAGATTCGCGAAGGCAAAGCGATGGATCTACTCTATGATGGTCAGACGTTTGAATGGTTTGAGGCTGATACGATTGTGACGAAGTATACGCATGGCGCAGGCTGCACCTCCTCAGCTTCGATCACGGCCAATCTGGCAAAAGGTCTGTCTGTGCGCGAATCTGTACAACAAGCCAAAGCGTTCATCACGCAAGCGATCTCTAACGGTTTTCCGTTGAACGATTTTGTAGGTCCAACGAGACATTCTGCGCACCGCAATGGCATTGCGTAATCGACAACAAATATGCAAAAAAATGTAATTTCATGCGAAATTTAAATATGATTTAGATAACCTTTCTTCTCGCAAGAAAGGTTTTTTGTTGTTAGAAGAGATCGATGCATATATTATATAGGAAGATAGGCATATTTTTTTAATGCATGTTTTATCTAAAAGGATGAGACCGTATAGGTCCTTTCCAGTATAATTATGTGCTATACTTTATAGAGAGTCTGATTCAAATAGGAAGAAAATGTTTAGGGGTTGAGACATGTTTCAGGACATATTGGATTTTCTTATGAAGTTTGGTCCA
>NZ_JBHTYI010000113.1:0-2259 GCF_043656335.1 Peribacillus sp. NPDC056705
TGTTCAAAAGTGATGTCTTCTAGCACTTTTTCAAGTGGTGGAAACCAATCTTCTTCATCTAAGCAGCTTGCCCATTGTTGTAACAAAAGTGTCTTTACATCCATTTTCCATTCCCCCCAATTTAATCCCTTTGCTCAAAATTCATTTGCGGCGTGTTGTAGATAGCTAACTGATTAAGGTATCATGCCAATCCCTTGTTCAATTATACTAGCTCTTTAACGGAACAATGAACATTCTTCCGTTTGGAAAATTCTGATAAATTTAGTTTATCATAAATTATGATAACTGAGAAAGATCAACTGTCTAAAACCATTTTGGTTATTCTAAGGCCATTAAACTCACTCGCTCTCAGTAATCATAGTTCACCACCGAAATTGTTTATATGGCTTATAACAAATACATAGATGAACATGATCGATTAATCGAAGAGCAAAAGATAAAATGTGTATCCGTTATCTGGGTATAGTTTAACTTAAAGTGCTTTTTTATGAATATTCCCGAAAATACAGCAGATAGTAATAGGGTATCTAATTTAAAGGAGTGACTAACATGAAGTACACATTTTTAACAAGCGCCTTGATTGCTCTATTCCTAACTGGCTGCGGAACAAATGATAATAATAATGATGGAAAAAATGTTGGAATGAATAATCGAAGCAATCAAAATGACAATACCCTGAATGTAAATGACAGAAACGGCGACAACGATCACAATGCAAGGCAATTAAACAATGATGACAATGATAATAAAATGCGCGTGGCTGATGAAGTAGCAAATCGGCTAGAGGACATGGATGATGTAAAGGGTGCCTCTGTCATTGTTACAGATAATAACGCATATGTCGCCGTCAATCTGACAAATGACAAGAACCTGACAAATGACTTAGAAAAGAAAATTGTTGATCAAGTAAAAAAACATGATCAAGGTGCAGACAACGTTTATGTCTCTGCAAATCCAGACTTTGTTAAAAGTATGAAGGGATATGTCAACGATATTCAAAATGGAAAGCCGATTAGCGGACTATTTAATGAGTTTGGAGATATGGCACAAAGAATGTTCCCGGATGCCAAATAGAAGAGGGTAAAATTCTTGTTTATAGAGAAAGCGACTTGCGATCATACAGCATAGGTAGCCAGGGATGTTTCTCGCTTGTAACGGTAATGTAAGATGCCACAATCCAGAAGAGAATGTAATTAATAAGAAGAGGCAAACACCGGTAGTAAGGTTTAGAGGTTGAAGCTTACGATATATTAAAGGCCATTCCATCCATGATAAAACCCCTTGGTCTATACACGCTGTTACTTGACGAATTATTCTTTTAAATTAGCTAAAGGATCCTCTTGTTCATTATCATCAAGAGGATCCTTTAGCTGTTTCATTTATTTTTATCCGTATTTCGAACATAGGTTGGAATCTCATTGTCGGGACTTCGAGGTACATATAATGAACCGCCGAAAATGGCAGTCCTTTAGATAGACAAACATGAAAAAGTTAGTGATTATTGCAGTAGTAGCATCAATTGTTGGTTTATGTGGAGCTAGTCAGGCTGATTACAAAGATATATCTGATCCGGGCGGTGGACCACGTCAAATGAGGTAAGTTTATATAATAGAAGAAAAATTAAAAAAGGCATTCACAAAGACTGCCATGATTGGGATATAACATATGTATTATGTGAACCTAAAGTCACGTTCCGAGTCACAAATCATCAAATTTTCGTGTGACTCAGACTATTTCTTAACTTTTATTTATGATTTTTTCAAATAGTATTTGTAAATCATCCGGCCTATGAAACTCAATCGGCGAGACACCTTTATCGAACTCTATCGTATTGGCTTCTATCATCAATACATACTTCCCATTAATCTTTCCTAAATGGATGCTGTCGCCGAAATCGGCTAGAAGTCCTTTGATGGATGTACTGCCTAACTTCATGCGCAGTTCGGCTTCAGATGTATGCTCGACAATCTGGGCCGTGGCTTTGACAACCTGATGGGTTTCAAGACGTTCCTGGATTTCCCGCTTTTCACTCGTTTCCCAGATTTCCAGGTCCTGTTCGAATTTGTGCAGTTCGTCACTGTTTTCTTCAAATTGGGCGGATACATGTTCATGGACCATGTGGATGACCTGGTTTTTCATGATTTCAGGCATCGATTCGCCATACTCGACGAATTTCAAGAAGTCCTCGAAGTAGCGGGCATGTGAGGCCTGGTGGATTTTCAGTTCGCCTTCTTCGACCATTCCTTCTTCGGGCATGTA
>NZ_JBHTYI010000114.1:0-2227 GCF_043656335.1 Peribacillus sp. NPDC056705
ACCATGGCCCTCGCCTGCAATCCCGATCTACTGATTGCGGATGAGCCCACCACCGCACTCGATGTCACGATTCAGGCGCAAATTCTGGAGCTCATGAAGGAATTGCAGCAGAAGCTGCAAATGTCGATTATCTTCATCACGCATGATCTGGGTATCGTGGCAGAGACCTGTGATGATGTCGCCGTTATGTACTATGGGAAGCTTGTAGAATATACCGATGTCCGAACCTTGTTCAAGCACCCGAAGCACCCTTATACGATCGGCCTGTTGAACTCCCTGCCGCGGCATGATCTGGACAAAGAGGTGCTGGAACCGATTCAAGGCTCTGTACCAAGCCCGTTCGATTCGCTTAGGGGATGCTCCTTCGCACCACGTTGTCCACACGCTCGCCTGCTATGCCATGAGCATGAGCCGGGGTTGCAGAAGCTCGATGAACAACAGCAGGTCCGGTGCTGGCAGTACACGGATCAATGGAAGTATGAAGCCGAGGTGAATATACGATCATGAGCAAAGAGCTGTTAACCGTACGGAATCTGAAGCAGCATTTTCCCATCAAGGGAGGAATATTCGGCAGGACCGTCAATGTCGTGAAAGCAGTGGATGGAATATCCTTCTCGGTGCTTGAAGGAGAAACCGTCAGTATCGTGGGTGAATCGGGCTGTGGGAAATCGACCACCGGCAGGGCCATCCTACGCCTCGATGAGCCGACCTCGGGCGAGGTCTTATTTGAGGGAAGCGATCTGCTCTCGTTGCGCCGAACAGAGCTGAATCGCAAGCGCAAAGATTTGCAGATGATTTTTCAAGACCCGTATGCCTCATTGAATCCCCGAAAAACTGCGGTACAGGTATTGGAAGAAGCGATGGAAATTCAGCGGGTGGTTCCGGCACGGCAGCGGAGAGCAAAAGCGATCGAACTGCTGGAGACGGTAGGATTAGCCGCGCATCAGGCAGATCGGTACCCGCATGAGTTCAGCGGTGGACAACGGCAGCGAATCGGAATCGCCCGGGCGTTATCCGTGAACCCGAAGCTCATCATCAGTGATGAAGCCGTATCCGCGCTGGACGTCTCCATTCAGGCGCAGGTGCTGAATCTAATGAAATCCTTGCAAGCACAGTTCAAGCTAACCTACTTATTCATCTCCCACGACTTGGGCGTGGTGCGCCATATCTCGGATCGAATCATCGTCATGTACCTCGGTACCATAGTGGAAATTGCGGATAAACACTCTCTCTTCCGGCAGCCCCAGCATCCCTATACCCGTGCGTTGTTATCGGCGATCCCGACACTCGATCCCGACCGCAAAAAGGAGCGGATTATTCTTAAAGGGGATGTACCCTCCCCTATTGATCCACCCTCCGGCTGCAGATTCCATACCCGGTGCATGTACGCCACCGACTATTGCAAGTCAGAGGCACCCGCCCTGCGAGTGGTAGATCAACGTGGCAGCCATCTGGCTGCCTGCCATTATATTGAAGAGATCGGGGCGGCGACAGGCTCGCGATAGGTCTCTGCAACGCATAAAGGCGGGCACATAGAAGAGGACGAACAATAATCTCCTATTCCCGCCTTTATTTATGCAAATTGCTACGAAAGTGCATCTTTTTTCGAGTAAATTGCGGCCTGAACAGCAAATGCCTGCATTTTTGCATCTTTTTTCGCTGTTATAGTTACCTAAAGGGCTTCTCAGGGTCAAAAAGGATGCAGATTGGCATCTTTTACGTATCCAGGTACTCTTTCAAGAGGTAAAGCCTGCATTTTTGCATCTTTTTACGCTGTCACACGATCCTAGGCAATTCCCGCCCCATTCGGTATCATATTCTTGTGGCGATAGATGGAGAGCAGCAGGCCGTCCATGGCAAGATCAAGCATGTTGTTTGTTCCGCCATTAGAAAGGAAGGGAAAATCCAAGCTAACACTTGGTAGCCAGCCCAGAGTCATCAATATAGGGAGAAACAAACGTAAACCTAGTACAACGATAATACCCCGGGTTATATTCTTTGCGTAAGAATCCTTATGTGCCAATGAAATATTCCACATTCTAGCTAAAAATAATAGTACGATCATGCCCACCACGATACCAAAAATCCAACCGAAGCAATAGATCAGATAAGCGAATATTGCATCACTATACGCATAGGGTAATCCTGGATTAGCCGCTGCAAAACCTTGGCCAAACCAACCTGCCGACGAAATAGCCTCTGCGGTCACACGCATAAAGTAGCCATT
>NZ_JBHTYI010000115.1:0-2221 GCF_043656335.1 Peribacillus sp. NPDC056705
CCATACTACCATACTTGTATGGTAGTATGGAACTGAAATATCATCGGAAATTGGAGGTAGGGGAAAATGAGCCGTTTTGATACCGATCAATTGTTGTTGAACAGCAACAGTGCCAAGAAGCTTTACCAGGACTATGCACAGGGAATGCCAATCTTTGATTATCACAATCATTTGAACCCGCAGGATATTGCAAACAATCGCCAGTTCGAGAATCTGACCGAGCTTTGGCTTGAAGGAGATCACTACAAATGGAGGGCCATGCGCTGGCTTGGCGTGAATGAAGAGTTGATCACGGGCAGCGCATCGCCGGAAGAGAAGTTCAAAGCCTGGGCAGGGTGTGTTCCGCGCCTGGTGGGGAACCCCCTCTATCACTGGACGCATCTGGAGCTTAGCCGTTATTTCGGCATTCAAGAGCGCTTGACTGCCGAGAACGCTGCAAACATATGGAATGCCTGCAATGAGCAATTGCAGGAGCCGACCCTGCGTGCCGGCGGGATTCTGGAGAAGTTCCAGGTGAAGGTAGCCTGCACGACGGATGATCCCATTGACACGCTGCAGCATCATCGTCTCATTAAGGAGAAGGGCGAGCTTACAACCATCGTCGCTCCGGCATTCCGGCCCGATCGGGTGCTCGATGTTGGCCATGCAGAGTATGTATCTTATGTGAACCAGCTTGGGCAGACGGCAGGCCATGCGGTCGATACATACCAAGACCTGCTTGCTGCGCTTAAGAAACGGGTTGAATATTTCCATGAGCATGGCTGTCGATTATCGGACCATGGATTCTCGGCATTTCCATACGCAGCGGCGAACGAGCAGGAAGTGGCTGCTATCTATCAGAAGGCTAAGAACGGCGATAGCATTACATCACGGGAAGATCAGATCTTCCGTACACATACCTTACTGAAGCTGGGTGAGATGTATCACGCCAAGGGATGGACGATGCAGCTGCATATTGGAGCCATTCGGAACAACAATGCGCGTATGTTTGCCAAGCTGGGCAAGGATAGCGGCTATGATTCGATCCTGGACTTTCACTTGGCCGAAAGTCTCAACGCGTTTCTCAGCCGTCTTGACCGGAACGACCAGTTGCCCAAGACGATAGTCTATAGTCTGTATTCCTCCCACTACGAGATGATTGCTACCACGATCGGTAACTTTCAAGCTGCGGGTGTTGAAGGCAAGCTCCAACTCGGTTCGGCTTGGTGGTTCCATGATCAGAAGGAAGGCATGCTGAAGCAGCTTACTGCGTTGTCCTCCATGGGGTTAATCAGCACCTTTGTCGGTATGCTGACGGATTCGCGCAGCTTCATGTCATTTCCGAGGCATGAGTATTTCCGGCGCGTGCTGTGTAGATTGTTCGGCGACTGGATTCGAGAAGGGGAGCTACCGGCGGACTATGAATTTATCGGCTCCATCATTCAGGATATCTGCTATTTGAATGCCGAGCGCTATTTTCAAATTCATTGACAATTCGATGTGAAACATAAACAATGGATTTACTAGATGAAAGCGTTTGCCAATGTGGGGCGCGTGCGAGGGAGGCTAATACCGTGTACTTGAACCGGGCGATATTGGTGGATGACGAAGTGTTTACGCGCAAAGGGCTGCTAAAGCTGATCGATTGGGAGGCTTGCGGCTTTCAAGTCATTGAAGAGGCAGACAACGGGGAAGACGCGCTTGAACGGATTGAGCGGCTCAAGCCGGATGTCGTCATCACCGATATCCGCATGCCGGTACTGGATGGTCTTGAGTTGATCGGACAAATTATGGCCAATGGCATCGTAAATCCATACTTCATCATCGTCAGCGGTTATGACGATTTCAACTATGCAAGGCAGGCGGTCCGTTACGGGGTCCACGATTTCATTCTGAAACCCATCGATGAAGTGGAGTTTAGCGACGCACTTGTCCGGCTAAGTGAGCGGCTTCAAGCAGACCGAGAGGCACAGCTAAGGGAAGAACGTCTCATGTCAGGCGCATTAATGGAGTCGCTGATTATGGGTGGAGCCGATGAGGTGCTTCTTCAGGAGTGGGAGCGGCGCCTTGAAGTTCAGCCGGACGATCGATTGTACTATGTGTTCGTTGAACTGAACGATGCCTCGGACATTCTGAGCATGGAGGAACCGGTGCCGGTATTTAAGGACCAAGTGGAAGCCGCCTTGCTTCAGCTCACGCATGGCGAGCAGCCTTTTTATCTGCATGAACATCGCAATCGGGT
>NZ_JBHTYI010000116.1:0-274 GCF_043656335.1 Peribacillus sp. NPDC056705
AGTTATATGCAGATTTCAAGAGGATCATCAGCACCTTGGATCCTGACATTCGACATCAGGTGATTCGCGCATTTGCCATTTACTTTCAATTGGTTAATATCGCTGAACAGAATCATCGAATTCGCCGTAAACGTGATTATGAACGTTCCGCGGGTGACGGTGTTCAACCCGGCTCCATTGAAAGCGCGATCCAGGATCTGAAAGAGCGTAATATTCCGCTTGAAGAAGTTCAAGATATTCTCGAGAGTATGTCTCTGGAGCTTGTCATGACAGC
>NZ_JBHTYI010000116.1:282-697 GCF_043656335.1 Peribacillus sp. NPDC056705
GTAATGCAGCTAGACAACCCCACATTAACGTTCCGTGAGCGAGAACAGCTACGAGAGAAGCTGCTAAATGAAGTCATTACATTGTGGCAAACGGACGAGTTGCGCGATCGCAAGCCAACTGTACTTGATGAAGTCAGAAATGGCATGTATTACTTCCACGAGACGCTCTTTCACATCTTGCCTGAGGTTTATCAGGAATTGGAGCGTTGCTTGGGTAAGTATTATCCGGATCACCATTGGCATGTTCCAACCTATCTACGGTTTGGATCATGGATTGGTGGAGACCGCGACGGGAATCCATCGGTAACAGCGGACGTAACATGGAGAACGTTAGAAATGCAGCGCAAGCTGGCTATTCGCGAATATCAACGGATTCTGAGAGAGTTCATGAAGTATCTGAGCTTCAGCTCCACGA
>NZ_JBHTYI010000116.1:707-2215 GCF_043656335.1 Peribacillus sp. NPDC056705
AGTCTATATGCTGGCGAAAATGAGCCATATACTTAACGAGAACATGACAGGTGGAGAGCGTTACGCTTCGCCGGATGAATTCATTGAGGATCTGAACATCATCGATCGCAGTCTGCGTTTTCACTATGCTGACTACGTAGCTGACACTTATGTGCAGAAGCTTATTCGTCAGGCGGAGTTATTCGGCTTCCATACAGCGACACTGGATATCAGACAACATAGCCAAGAACATGAGAACGCTATGAGTGAGGTCTTGAGCAAGATGAATGTAACTCAAGACTACGCAGGCTTAAGCGAGGACGAGAAGATTGAACTGCTTCACGGGTTGTTGAATGATCCACGTCCCTTGACTACACCTTATCAAGAGTATAGTGACAGTACGCAGGAATGTCTGGATGTATACAGAACGGTATACCGTGCACAACAGGAATTCGGTGTGAAGTGTATCTCTAGCTATCTGATCAGTATGTCGGAAGGTGCTAGTGATATTCTTGAGGTTATGGTATTTGCCAAAGAAGCAGGCTTGTTCCGCAAGGATAATGACGGTACGGTCATCTCTACACTTCAAGCAGCGCCTTTGTTTGAGACGATTGAGGATCTGCATGCCGCGCCGGATATTATGCGCAAGCTATTCAGTCTTCCGATCTATCGCGAGGCTGTGAGTGCGATGAATGATCTGCAAGAGATTATGCTTGGTTACTCGGACAGCAATAAAGACGGCGGAGCGATTACAGCTAACTGGGAACTTCAGGTGGCACTCAAGAAGATTACCGAAGCAGGTAATGAACATCAGATCAAACTGAAATATTTCCACGGTCGAGGCGGTTCGCTCGGTCGAGGCGGAATGCCTCTCAACCGCAGCATTCTGGCTCAACCTGCCTCCACTATTGCTGGTGGTATCAAAATAACGGAACAAGGCGAAGTCATTTCCTCTCGTTATTCGTTAAAAGGAATCGCTTATCGGAGCTTGGAGCAAGCGACATCCGCTCTCATTACGGCTCAGATTAATGCTCGCTATCCCGTAGAAGAGTCCATCGGGAAGGAATGGGAGGATATCGCCTCTAACATCTCGGCAGAGTCACAGAAGAAGTATCAGGATCTGATCTTCCGTGATCCGGACTTCCTAAGCTTCTTCAAAGAATCAACCCCTCTTCCGGAGGTCGGAGAGCTAAATATCGGTTCACGTCCTTCCAAACGGAAGAATAGTGATCGTTTTGAGGATCTCAGAGCCATCCCGTGGGTGTTTGCATGGACTCAGAGCCGTTATCTGCTGCCAGCGTGGTATGCGTCTGGTACGGGCTTACAGAGCTTCTACCAGGGCAATGAGGAGAATCTGAAGGTTCTGCAGAAGATGTACACAAGCTATCCATTCTTCACTTCGCTGATTGACACGCTTCAGATGGCATTGGCGAAGGCGGATCTGATCATTGCCAAGGAGTATTCCTTGATGACGAAGGATGAAACGGTTCGGGAGCGAATCTTTGGATTAATCGAGAATGAGTTTAATC
>NZ_JBHTYI010000117.1:0-2206 GCF_043656335.1 Peribacillus sp. NPDC056705
GCAATCAAGGAGGGAGAGGGATCGCAATGGGATTGTTTGATGATGATTTCTATTCAACTAAAGTATCCAGACAGGGAAAAACGACCAGCGAGGACCGATCCGAACGCAGTAAATGGCGGTCGACCCGTCGTCGAAGAGGATTATCGACTTTCCAGATTTCCGCGCTGAGCTCCGTCTGCAGCGCATTAATTGCCGTCATGCTGTTTAGCTTTATTACTGGACATACCTCGTCTTCGCCGAGGATGTCGTTAGTCAATGGCAGCCACCAGGTATCGTCGACGGATGGTGATCCGTTCGAACGGATCATTAACGCCGCCCAGAAGGTGCGTCCCTCGGTCGTAAGTGTGTTAACGCACAAGCAGCCTAAGGCATTAGAGGACGAAGGATGGTTTGAAGAGGACACCGAATCTTTGCCAGAGGATGAAGAAAGTCTTGAACTGCCGGAAGGCTTTGATTTTGGCGAGGATTTTGATTTCGGGGATGATTTCGGCAGTGATTTTGGAGGATCGCAGGAGGATGCTCTGGGTTCGGGTGTGATCTTCAAGAAGTTGGAGGGCAAGGCCTTTATCATCACGAACAACCATGTGGTGGAGGATGCCGATACGCTTGAAGTGGTCCTGGTGAACGGCGAGAAAAGAACAGCGACATTGGTCGGAACGGATCGTGTCAGTGATATTGCCGTGCTGTCGATTGATAGTAAGGGAATCGGCGAGGTAGCTGAGTTTGGCGATTCAACTAAGCTGCGCCTAGGAGAGACGGTCATTGCGATTGGTAACCCGCTAGGACTCGGTGACACGCTAACCTCCGGTATCGTTAGTTATACGAACCGAATTATTCCGGTTTCACTTAACCAGGATGGTATTTATGATTGGGAGCAGGAAGTGATTCAGACGGATGCTGCGATAAACGAAGGTAACAGCGGTGGCGCCTTGGTGGATTTGAACGGCCGCGTGATTGGTATCAATACGATGAAGATCGCCGATACCGGCGTGGAAGGACTCGGATTTGCCATTCCCGTGAATGAAATTACGGAGGTTGTCACGGAACTCATGTTGAAGGGTCACATTGCCCGCCCGTATCTAGGTGTGTACACGGTGGATTTGAGCAATCCTTATGCTCCGCTGAGCAAGAAGGAGAAAGAGAATCTCAACCTGCCGAAGACGATCACGGAAGGCGTGGTGGTGCTGGATGCGCTAGGACCGGCGCTGGATGCTGGACTGCAGCTAAATGACGTCATCGTGAAGCTGGATGGCAAGCCGGTTAATACGACGCTGGCGTAAGCACTTGTACCGCAATACCAAGGTGGGTGGCGAATTGAACGTAACGTTCTACCGGGAGGGCAAGCTTAAATCGCTCAAGATAAAGCTTCAGGAGAAGCCGGAAGAATAAACGAAGCTGACGCAGCGGTTAAGCTGATTGAACTGAACTAAAGTAGGTATATATAATCGTAGGATATGAATAGACTGACTATATAGATATATAGAGCATGAAAAAGGTTAGGTAAGAGCCAGTGAAGTGGCTGCAGAGGAGAGCGTGGACACACGCTCTTTTTTGTTGCGTACGCACGATTGGGATGAGAATCCTTGGATCACAAGGAAGCTTTTGCGGAATGCTATGGGACGCATGTGAGGAAATCGGTCAAAGGCATTTCTTTTTCCCACAGAGTATGGTAGAACTGAATAGTAGCTATTACTTGATTGATGAATGTACAACCAGAGGCGAATGAGAGAAAGGATGCATAGAATGTACGTCGTATGCAAGGAACATGTGGAACTGGCCATTGAGGATTTCGTGGACGAATATGAGGATGCTCCGGATATTGTGGATCTGAAAGAGACCGAGTTCTCGGATTGGGATCCGCCCGTAAAGTGCGCAGAATGCGATAAGCCAGCCCAGTTTCTCGTGGTGTGACACGTTTGCTAGTACAATAGATGATTATGGATGAGACGAAGCGTGATGAATTCACGCTTTTTTGGTATAAGAAGATATGAAAGATGTATAGATGAAGGAATGGCGCGATAAGCTAACGTAAGCGGAGTCTGGAGAATGGAGACGATCATATGGACGATTACGGGAAGTCATGGGAAGAGGAGATTAGACGGGCTGCAGACGCGGCCTATGAGAAAGAAATGGAAGAGATCAATCGTCAATTGAACGAGCAGATCCTCATTGCCCTCATCGGTGACGTGAACACGGGCAAATCATC
>NZ_JBHTYI010000118.1:0-2206 GCF_043656335.1 Peribacillus sp. NPDC056705
CCTGGTGCACTCGGCACCAAATCGATAAAATGGAATTTCACCAAGTTTCTGGTCAATCGAGACGGGAAGGTTGTGAAGCGTTACGCTCCCGCCGATACGCCTGAGAAGATGGAAGCCGACATCAAGCAACTGTTAAGCGAATAACAACTTGATATCATAACGTATTAAAGGGATGGCCTCAGTGCGGCAATCACCGTAATTCTCGGCCCAACACGGATTCCAATCGACCATGTCTAAACATGCTTGTTCATGTAATGTAAAAGGATGCGGATGTGCAGGCATTTTCATAGGAATCGAGCTCTTCAGTGAAAAAGATGCGGATATGCAGGTTTTTATCCCTCATTCGTCCGATTAGCCCTAACTTGAATTAAAAAGCCTGCACATTTGCAGGCTTTTGGTAAATATCGTATCTTCAGCCCACTAATTCCTGCATATTTGCAGGAATTTTTTTCACTCGTGGTCTAGTCTACCAGGTGCCAAACCATAACAATATCCGTCAATATTTCGCTCTTATCCAAACACTCATCTCGTTCTCGCCACGGTTACCCCATAAATAATATGGAATAGCCTTGATAGAGACAGGCGCATACTCATTGGTTGTCGCACGATACAAGGCATCGTCGTCCCAATCTTCCAGCTTCTCACGAAAGCCCTGACCCTCAATGACAACCGCTCCGCTGACCAGTTCAGGATCGAATCTGGCTTGAAGTATCGGATCGGTTGCCAGACTAATGGAGGACAGCAAAGCATCATGATCCACGCCCTCCAGACAGTATACGAGCGGCCCGCGCTGGATTGCAGACTTGCCGGCATTCGCGTGAATCCGCGGGTTGGCCCGGACTTGCTGAATCTCCATGGGGAACTCAAGCTCCAGCGTATCACCCGCTGCCCACGTCCTTGTAATATAAGCATAGCCATCCTTTATGCTGTCTTCGATATAACATGACTGCCCGTTCACTTGTACGGCAGCTTGACCCTGTGCCCACCCTGGAATGCGTACGGCCACGGTCCACTTTACTGCTTGTTCCGGCTGCAACGTCAGGGAAACCCGACCGTGCCAAGGCATCGCGCTGCTCTGAACCAGCTTCACCGGAATACCATCCAACGTTACCTCAGCTTCTCCACCAATATACAGGTGGGTGTAAAGTGTATCGTGACTCATGGTATATACGTACTCCCCGAGCGAAGTCAGCAGCCTCGCCACATTTGGCGGACAGCAAGCGCACGCAAACCATCCTTGACGCACCGGCTTCACATGATGTTTGCCCGGATTGTGATGGCATGCCGTCGGCCAAACCTCCAGCGGGTTCACATAAAAAAAGTGCTGCCCGTCCTGGGCCATACTGCCAAGAACATTGTTATACAAGGCCCTTTCCATCACATCCGCATATTCGGATCGCGGAGAGAGCTGGAGCATCCGCTGCGCGAAGAAGATCAGCCCGATGGAAGCACAGGTCTCCGCGTACACCGTATCATTAGGCAGATCATAATCCGTCGTAAAGGCCTCGCCATGGTGTGTCGAGCCAATTCCCCCAGTAATGTACATTTGCTTGTGAACCGTATTATTCCAAAGATGCCGGCACGCCTCAAGCAAAGCCTCATCTTGCGTACGTGCAGCCATATCCGCCATAGCCGTATACATATAAACCGCCCGGACAGAATGACCAACCGCCACGCGCTGCTCCCTAACAGGTAAATGACTCTGATGATAAGCAATGTCTGGCCGGCGTGAAGGGGAGGCATAGAAAGATGACTTCCCACGCCGTTCCCACTCCATGACGAAGAAGGAAGGCTCTCGTCCTCGCTCATCCAGAAAATATTGACTGAGTCTCAGATATCTCTGCTCTTTCGTAACTTCATATAATTTGATCAGGGCCAGTTCAATTTCCTGATGACCGTCATAGCCGTGAATCTGGCCATCCTCAGGACCAAACACCGTATCGATGTAATCGGCAAAACGGCAAGCCACCTCCAGCAACTTCCGCTTGCCTGTCGCTCGGAAATGGGCGACCGCTGCCTCGATCATATGACCGGCGCAATACAATTCATGACAGTCGGTCAGGTTCGTCCACCGTTTGTCCGGCTCCTTGACCGTAAAATACGTATTAAAGTATCCGTCTGGTTGCTGCGCCGCAGCTACGAGATCAATCATCGCTTCGACTTGTTCATCCAGCTTCGGATCATAAGCAATGGTCAAAGAATAAGC
>NZ_JBHTYI010000119.1:0-2203 GCF_043656335.1 Peribacillus sp. NPDC056705
GGAATGAAGAAGAAGGATTCATAGTCATGTTGCAGCTTGACGTACTGTCGCAGGGCACCTCCATATCCCCCGATATTCAGATCCCCACTTGGTTTAATGCCTGATAATAATCGTTTCATTTCGCACCTCCTAATGATAGTCAGAACAACACAAAAACACCTCATCCCCTATGGGACGAAGTGTAAACTCCGCGGTACCACCCGAATTCGACCAGAAGCGTCGCGCCTTGCGCATGACTTGGGATAGCGTATCCCATCATGTCTCCCGTGATAACGGGGGAGTTCCGTCAAGGCCTACTGCGTCGCGCGAATGCGAGGGTTCGGGTTGAAGCGAGAAGAGCCATTCACCTATCTTAAAAGTACCGGACCTCACACCTGTCGCCGGCTCGCTTGGACTCTTAATCGATACGCTACTATTTCTTCTCATCGCTGTGGGATATGTTGTTCTTACACCCTTCTCTCCTGCTCACTTCGAGCAGCGGATGAAGGATATGATGAGAATCATTACACAGTTGTTATTAGAAGTCAAGTGTAATTGAAGAGATAATGATTTTTTTAATAGGTAACCTTTTTCGTTATGAGTGGCACTTAGAGATATAGACATCAGAGAAGGGAGGTGACGTGGGTTGAAGCAGTGGGTGGAAGACGCACAGAGGGGAGAGCGAGGGGCGCAGGCAAGGCTGGTGAAGCATTATACCGCAATGGCGCTGGCCGTGGCATACGATAAACTGCGGGATATTCATCTAGCAGAGGATGCCGTCCAAGAGTCATTTGTGGAGGCCTTCCTCCAGTTGGACAAGCTGAGCGATGCCGCACGTTTTCCCGGCTGGTTTAAAGTGATCGTAGAGCGTCAATGTTATCGTGTCTTGCGCCGCAAATCTTTCGTAACGGTACCGATTCATGAGACAGAGCCGCCCCCCTCGGAGCGTTCACGCGACGTAGAGTCCATCGTGGAGCAGCGGGAGCTGATCCGGCATCTGCATCGCACTGTCGCCGATCTGCCTGCAAGCATGCGTATGGCAGTCCAGCTATATTATTTTCAAGGGTACCATCTCAGCGAAATCGCCGATTATCTGGACGTATCGGTGTCGGCATTGAAAAAAAGGCTGTACGATGCGCGGCGCAAACTCAAGAGCATCCTCCACGTCGCCGACTTTGTCTCGGTGTTCACTGACTTGCATGAAGGAGGAGTACGCATGCTGCATATTGTGAATGGAGATTCGGTCGGGGATAAGCTGAGACAAGGGAATATCCGCGGGGATATTCTGGTCTGGAGGGAGCTGTATACGTTCGGTCCGGTATTTATGGAGATGGACACCGATGAGCATCTGAGAGAGAGGGCTGCGTATCTGGAAAGGACGCTCGGCATTCCGCAAACGGAGTTTATAGCCAACTGCAACGCGCAGGAAAGCAAACTGCGGAATCTTAAGGCCTATGATGAAGTTGTACTCTGGTTTGAGCATGATCTGTACGATCAGACGATGCTGTCGTATCTGCTGCATAAGCTTAAGGGTTATTCCTTGGGAGATACGAAGCTTAGCCTGCTGTGCATTGGATCTTATCCTGGGATCGAGCTGTTTCGCGGGCTTGGACAGCTTAGTACGGAGCAGCTTGAGACGCTGTCCGGCACCTGGCAATCCATTGGCCAAGATGAGTTGGTGCTAGGCAGTCGTGTATGGGAAGCCTATACATCCGATCAGCCGGAGGTGCATGAGCAGCTGCTGGCGTCAGATACATCCGCTTTGCCTTTTGTTCGGGAAGCCTTTGAAGCCCATCTCTCACGCTGGCCTTCTGCTCACAACGGGCTTGGAATCATCGAACAGACGATATTGAAGAAGGTGGAGGGTGGAGAGACCAAGCCGCATGCATTATTCCGGAGCGTGGGTGATGAACTGCACGTGCTGGGTATGGGTGACCTGGAATTCTGGTATTACTTGTCCACGATGGCGGCAGGTTCCAATCCCTTACTGGAGGTCCAAGGGGTAGTGCCATCAGCCAATTTTAAGCAGACCTCACCAGCAGATTTCCGCGAGAGCGTCATTAAGCTGACGAGTTTGGGTGCTCGAGTGCTGGCAGGAACGGCCGATGCCGCGGGTCTCTACGCTGTCGAGAAATGGGTAGGCGGGCTGCATCTGGTAAGAGGCTCTTAAGGAAAAAATTTCGCTATACTCACGTAGCAAACCCACCAAAGAGCGGCTGTAAAG
>NZ_JBHTYI010000120.1:0-2202 GCF_043656335.1 Peribacillus sp. NPDC056705
GTATGCGATAAATACAAAAAGCCTGCGAATGTGCAGGCTTTTAACTCAAATGAAGGCTGAACGGACGAATGGGGAATAAATACCTGTATATCCGTATCCTTTTACGTAACATGCCCCTTGATTGTGATAAGCGGACATTCTGGACTGAGGCGGGTTTACTCCGCCTTTAGTACGAATTTCTCAATGACGTCCTTCACACCATCCTCGTTATTGCTCAGCGTAACGTAATCAGCGATGGCCTTAAGCGGTTCGATGGCATTGCCCATCGCCACGCCAAGACCGGCTGCCTCCAGCATTTCGTGATCATTCCAAGAGTCGCCTACAGCAATCGTTTCTTTCAGATCACAGTCGAAATGATTCGCCAGGAAGGTAAGCGCATGCCCTTTGGTCCCTTCCTTGTGCATAAACTCCAGGAATTGCGGTTTTGATTTTGTAATATGGATATCTTCGCCGAGCAGGTCACGGAAGATCGGGATCAATTCATCCAGATAATCGGGATCGTCAATGATAAGCATCTTCGGCGTAGGCTTCTGCACGAGTGTCATGAAGTCGGGCTCTACGTAGTATGGCGTGCGATTCAGTGCACAATAATCGATCAGTTTCTGATTCTCTTCGCGCGCGTACAATTTATCTTCGATGTAGGTCTGCAGATGAAGCTTATGCTCTACGCAATATTCATAGAGCTTGATTGCGGCATCAATGGGAACGAAACGTTCGTACAGCACCTTTTCGTCCAGCAGATTTTTGATTAGTGCACCTTGATAGGTAATGATCGGAACATTGAGTCCGGTCTGACGCGCGATCGCCTGAGCAGAGGCGTAGGCACGACCTGTTGCCAGGGTGACAACAACGCCTTGGGCTACCGCTTGTTCAAGCGCCTGTTGAACGCCGGGCGTCACTTCCTTATCATCGTTAATCAGTGTGTCGTCGATGTCGATCGCCATCAATTTGTAAGTGTTCATAGGCTTCTCTCCTTTTGTCTCTTGCATCTATGTCTCTATCTATATCTCTATCTCTATTGTACCTTCTGTGGCGCAGACTTCAAGAAAGCGGACGGAATTATACGCCATGGACGGAAGCACGCGTATCGCATGCTGTACGATCAGAAAGGTGCTGCCCCACATCATGGCAACCAGCAGCAGGCAGAGATCGGCAATTCTTGAGCGGTTCATGAAGTCGTCATCCTTTCGCAAGTAGGCAAGCAAGTGATCAAATTGTATCCAATAAACCGGCAAGGAACAATCGTTTTTCAAGTGCAAAGTGGAAAGGGTAGACAAAAAGAGGATGATTTTGCTATACTTATGAACCGAACGTATATTCTCATGCGTATGAGCTTTCCGAATACATACCGACATGGACTCCGTAAGTTCTGCTGGGGATTCTATCGTCAAGAAAGGAAGATCGCCATCATGATGGGGAGAGCTCATTTAATTATTGGTACGGGGGTTACCTTGTCCGTGATGGGCATGAGCGGGATACCGGTCACCTTGCCTGCTGTAGCGGTGGCTATGGTCAGCTCGCTGCTGCCCGACATCGACGAACCGAACTCTCTGCTTGTTCGCAAGGTAATCCCTTCAGGTTTCTTGCGGTTGTTGCAGCTGATGATGATCGGTGCCGCTATCTTTGTCGTCTTCTTCGGCAGGGATCATGCCCCATGGAACTTCGCTCTGGCAGGTTTGATTGGGGTTGTCTCATACTTGCCGAGCAGAACGCTGCGTCACATCGTAATGTTCTTGATCGGGCTTGGGCTGATCTCATTCGGTCAGGCGTTCAGTCCGTGGAACATTATCGCTGGGAGCGTACTGATTGTTGCGTCGCTCGTCACGCATCGCGGCTTCACGCACACGATTTATGCAGCGGCAGGATGGACGGGACTGCTCTATTTTGCCTCCCAAGGGAAGGTGTCGGCGGCCGAGAGTCTGTGGTTTGCCGGAGGGTTGTCCTACTCCATCCACTTGCTCGCGGATGCCCTGACAAATCGCGGGATTCGTCCATTGCCCCCATTTCCGTGGAGAATCAAACTGAAAGTGATGAGTACCGGCAGCAAGTGGGGGCGTATGGTAGAGAATATATGCATACTGCTGACACTTGTTCTTGTATGGTACGTATTTATGGCAAGTTAAACGTATAACGTATGAAGCCTCCTGCGGTTGTGATGTTCACTGTTCATAACCGTCAGGAGGCTTTATGTTGTTAGGATGC
>NZ_JBHTYI010000121.1:0-1131 GCF_043656335.1 Peribacillus sp. NPDC056705
AGCGGCCATCGGCCACTGCGCGCGCATGCTTGGTCAGTTCCTTGATCGGATGTGTGATCGTATGGGACAGAATAACGCCCAGCACCGCGGTTAATCCCAGCGCCAAGAGTATCCCGGATATGAAAATATTGTTAATTCGCTGCATCGTGCTATACAGCTCACTCATGCTGGCAACGATATAAATCGCACCGACGATCTTCTCGTTGTACATCACCGGCTTGGCCACGACCTTCTTACGAACATTGTCATCATCGATGATGTATTCCTCATTGTCCTCTATGCCCTGCAAGGCGCGGCTAACGACCGTCTGGGTATTCTTCGTGCCGACATAATCGGCATGGGACGGAAGTGAAGTCGTCCGCACTCGTCCTGTGGAATCCAGCACTTGAATCTCGGCACCGTTCAGACTGAACAGATTGTTCACCATGATTCGCAGACTTTCGTCCGGATCTTCTTCCGAGTCATTCTCGCCACCGAGCGTCTTGGCAGCCAGCACGGACATCAGCTCGGCCCGCTCCTGCAGATCCTTCGTAAAGTTGCTCGTGAGCGAGTTCTTCATCGCACTGACAAAATACACCCCGATCAGTTGCATCGCGATCAGGATCAGCAGCACATAAATAATGATGACCTTCGCCTGAATGGTACGGAAGAAGGACAGCCACTTCATTACAGGCCTCCGTTTTTCGCACTGCGCATCAGGTAGCCAAGGCCACGCCGAGTCAGAATATATTCCGGCTTGCTCGGATTCTCTTCAATCTTCTCACGCAATCGACGGATCGTCACATCCACCGTGCGCACATCGCCAAAGTATTCGAATCCCCATACAGCCTGCAATAAATGCTCACGGGTCATCACCTTGCCGGCATTGCGCGCCAAATAATAGACCAGCTCGTATTCACGATGCGTGAGATCCAGTGCTTCTCCGCCTTTATACACCATATACATGTCCGTATCGATAAACAGATCGAACAGCCTCAGGCCTTGTCCGTCTGTATTTGTGCCGTCTGTGTTATCTGCCGAGCTGTCGGGCTTCTGCTGTCTGCGCATTTGTGCCTTCACGCGTGCCAACAATTCCCTGGTACTGAAGGGCTTCGTCACATAATCGTCCGCGCCGAGTTCAAGCCCCAATAC
>NZ_JBHTYI010000121.1:1141-2201 GCF_043656335.1 Peribacillus sp. NPDC056705
TCTCTCCGTCCTTCGCCGTCAGCATGATGATCGGGATTTGCAGTTTGGCTGCGCGCACGTCACGGCATACGTCCATTCCGTCCTTGCCGGGCAGCATCAAATCGAGCAGCATCAGATCCGGACGCTTCGCCAGAGCGATCTCTACCGCACTGATACCGTCAAAAGCACAGATGACCTCATAGCCCTCTTTCTCCAAATTAAACTTTAAAATATCGGCGATGGGCTGTTCGTCATCCACCACCAGAATAGTTCCCTGCATCTTCCTTCTCACCTCATACCTTCACTTGAACGGTCTTCTTCTCATTTTACCACACCTGATGCCAAGTACATACCCACCGCCACACCACTTGATAACGCAAAAATGACCGCTCCCGTTAAGGAGCGGCCATCTTCACTATTATGATATATGAACCAATAATGGCTTATGTCGCATTGGTTTACCTAGTATAACACACAACTACAGATATTTCATCGGATTTTGCGCAACTCCATTTTTTTGCACTTCGAAATGCAGATGGACTCCGGTCGAACGACCCGTGCTGCCCATGACGCCGACTTTGGATCCTTGGCTTACAGATTGTCCGTTGCTCACGGAAATCTTGCTCATATGCCCGTATAAGGTGCGATATCCGTTGCCGTGGTCGACAATGACCACCTTGCCGTATCCATTCTGTTGACCGGCAAATACAACGCGGCCAGCGGCCGATGCTTTAATCGTGCTGCCCCCTACCAGATCGATCCCTTCGTGGCTGCGTCCCCAACGATGCCCGAAGGTGCTGGTCACACGCGCCCCACTGACAGGCCAAGCAAATTGGCTACTGCTGGAAGAGGTTGAAGTCGTCACTTTCGGTGCAGCTTTACGTTCTACCTTCGTTCCTTTATACACAACCTCAGGCAGAGATTCTTGAATAACTTCTTGTCCAGTCCACTGTTTCGAAATAACTTGGCCATTCTCTTTCGTTACAACATAATTTACGGTCTTGACGCCATCGCGGCCCGGCCTTACGACCTTGCGCTTACCCAAAGGCAGTTCATCGCTCTTACGAACGATCGTCTCCGC
>NZ_JBHTYI010000122.1:0-2182 GCF_043656335.1 Peribacillus sp. NPDC056705
GCCTGGAAGGGGTGCTTCATGACCCGAAGTCGTGATTTTGCCGTGACCATGCAGAAGCAGGGCATGGTGCTCGCCATATCCGTCGATGGAGAGAGCTTGATTCTGTTGGTGCTCGTACGATTGTAACTGCAGGGCAGTCTCGTCTTGATCATGCTCCTCGGTCTTTGTGATGTACAGTGTATGATTATGTTTGGATTGCAGCCAGTTCGTGATGTCGGTTACGGTTGAATTCACGCTAAACACCTTCCTTAATTTCTGTGATTTTACCGCTAGTCTGTCCATCCGGCGCGTTCCTTATTTTCAATATTTAGGTCAGTGCTTTAGAATTACGTGCTAAGATAGAACACAATGAACAACGGAATCGGTGAAATCAAGGAATATGGGTAGAAATGGGGGGCCTGGTCACCCTGCTTCTGTTAAGGCTTGCTGACGGAGATTAGAGGAGAACATGATATAATCAATACAGTGTGATGAGCACATCACCTAATGGTTGTCCTTGCTAGGGTGGTACACAATGGTCACGCCTAGCTGGTTATAGATTTCTTCGGTGTAATGGTGATCAGGGCAGTGCTTGATCAATGCCATCTCGCCTTGCTTCGTGATCAGCTTCTGTTCACAGTCCGGACAACGGTCTTGGAAGAGGCGTTTGAATTTTGTGAACATGCCGTCTTACACCACCTTATTTTCCGATATAAATACTTGGTTTTATTATAATCTATGAAGCGGGTCCCTTCAAGAGTTAAGTGACCCTACCAGATATCTAATGAACGGGGATCGATCATCTTGATAGTACAGCTTGCCGTAATGATCTTAATTGGTCTCATCGGTTCCTTCTTCTCAGGGTTACTGGGAATCGGCGGGGCGATTATCAACTTTCCGTTATTGTTATACGTCCCTCCCTGGTTCGGACTTGAGGCTTTGACCGCGAAGGAAGTGGCAGCGATCAGCATGCTGCAGGTGTTCTTTGCTTCATTGTCCGGAATGATTACTAATCGGGTAATCGGGCGCAAGGGAGAACGATACGTCCATAGACCCTTGGTGCTGCAGATGGGTGTCAGTACGCTGGTCGGTAGCCTGATCGGCAGTCTGTCCTCCATGCTGATGAGCAGTGATGCCATTAATATGATCTATGGGTTCCTCGCGGTCATTGCAGTCATCCTGATGGTGCTTCCGACCAGGGCTTCCATGGAACAGCGTGTGCTAAGCGAAGTGACTTACAACCGCTCAATAGCCGTTAGTTCGGCTTTCATTGTGGGCGGGATTGCAGGAATCGTTGGTGCAGGTGGAGCTTTTATTCTGATCCCCATCATGCTTACGATTCTGAAGATCCCGACCCGAATTACGATTGCTTCCTCACTGGCGATAGTGTTTCTATCCGCCGTGGGCGGAGTTATCGGTAAAATTGCCTCCGGCGACATTCCGGTCATACTCTCAATATTTGCGGTGGTTGGCAGTCTCTTGGGTGCCCCGATTGGTGCACTGGTAAGCCGCAGAATGAACGTGCGGCTGCTGCGATATGCTCTCGTTGTCCTCATTGCCATTACAGCGGTTAAGATCTGGACGGATATCGTGAGTTGAACCAGGCTTTGTGCGTTGTTGAAGTGAAGAATGGGGTAATCTAACGTAATGGGACACGTTAAAATAAGAATGAAGGAGGCGTTACATATGAGAAAGAACCAACTCGGATCATCGGAATTGTACGTCAGTGAGATTGGCCTGGGCTGCATGTCGCTGGGAACGGATGAGGCCGTGGCAACGGAGCTTGTGAGCGAGGCGTTGGATCGTGGAGTCAACCTCCTGGACACGGCGGATTTATATGATGAGGGGCGTAATGAGGAGCTTGTAGGTAGAGCGATCCAAGGCCGCCGGGATCAAGTCATTCTGACCACGAAGGTGGGCAATCGGCGCGTTCCAGGCAAGGAAGGCTGGACCTGGGATCCATCGAAGTCATACATAAAGTCGGCAGTAAAGGACAGCCTCAGACGGCTGAACACCGATTATATCGACTTGTATCAGCTTCATGGGGGAACGATTGACGATCCGATAGACGAGACGATTGAGGCGTTTGAAGAGCTCAAACAAGAAGGACTCATCCGTTATTATGGCATTTCCTCGATTCGTCCGAACGTAATCCGGGAGTATGTGCAACGCTCCAACATCGTAAGCGTGATGAGCCAGTACA
>NZ_JBHTYI010000123.1:0-533 GCF_043656335.1 Peribacillus sp. NPDC056705
TTATTCGCTCCCCCCACATCGGGGTCTGCCGTTCCTGCTGCTGTTATCAGGAGTGGGCGACCTTCTCGATACAAGCGACTACTTAGACTTATCCGAAACTCGCAACCATGCGGGAATGTATTTCGGGTCATCACAGAACTTCGACGTTCATGAACTGCTCTGGGCGGCCGTGGAAAATTCGATATTGGAGCACCAGAGCGGATACGGTAATCGAATTGCTATTTTCCTACACGAAGACGGCAGTGTAACCGTATCCGACAATGGCAGAGGCATTCCCGTGCAGGCACTTCCGAATTCCAATATCCCGGCCGTCCAGTCCATTCTTACCGAAGTGCACCGTCTGAACAACAGTGCGCAATTCCTCGTTCCCGGCGCAGAGAAAGGCATCAGTATCGCCGTAGTCAACGCCCTTTCCCAGCGACTTGCCGTCGAGATTCGCCGGGATGGTAAGGTATATCGCCAAGAATACCGTTATGGAATCCCGCAGACCGGGCTGCTGACAGTGGGTTTGACCGAAGAGACTGGAACCAGCG
>NZ_JBHTYI010000123.1:543-2124 GCF_043656335.1 Peribacillus sp. NPDC056705
GACTATAACTGCGAATTATCCTCGTATACAGTTGACCATTAACGAATAGCGCGGAATGAATAAACCAAATAGGAGCTGAGATATGCCATGAAAAACGAGCAGATTCACTCTACAGAGGATATTCTCCACATGCTTGATTCCTTTTTCAGAGAAGAAGGACCTTGGTGGAATCGGTTCTATTCCGATCGCAGCAAGCGCATCCCTTTCTTTGTTCATGCACCGGACGAGAACTTAGACCAGTATGTCCAGAACCAACTCGGCTCACCAGGACGAGTGCTTGAGCTGGGTTGTGGTGCCGGCAGAAATGCCGTGTATATGGCCCGGCGCGGCTGGACTGTAGATGCGGTCGACCTATCGGAAGAAGCCATCGCTTGGGGACAGGAACGTGCCAAGTCCGCACAAGTTCCCATCCGGTTTCACTGTCAGAATCTATTCGATCTCGAACTGCAGTCCAATGCCTATGACTTGATATACGACAGCGGCTGCTTCCATCACATCCTCCCCCACCGCAGAATGAGTTATCTCGACCTAATTCAGAAGCACCTCAAGCCCGGGGGATATTACGGCATCGTTTGTTTTGCAGCGGGTTCCATGGGAGCCGATATGACGGACTGGGACGTCTACCGTGATCACAGTATCAAGGGTGGTCTAGGATATACGGAGGAGAAGCTTCGCGACATCTTCAGGGATCTTGAGCTTATTGAGTCAAGACGCATGCAGAGTCTACCGCAACCCGGACCCCTGTTCGGCGAATCCTTCTTATGGACAGCGTTGTTTCGCAAGACAGCCCCTGCAAAATAATTATCCAGTCCATTCAGTTAATGACTCGCCTCTAACCGGCGGGTCTCTTCCTCAATCCGGCTTGGATCGATTCGCTCGAACAGAAGCGTCAGATCACGGACCGGTGTACCCGCCGAAACGTCGCACCATGTCCACGCAGGCTGCTGTAGCGAGAGAAACTCCCGAATTTTATCGCAGGCAAACGGAGTAAACGGCTGCAGCAGATTCGCCAGATTAGCTATAATCTGAACGCAAGTAAAGAGTGTGTCCCCGCAATCGTCACGACTCTCCTTCACTTGAAGCCATGGCTTTCGTTCGTCAAAATATTTATTGGCAAGACGCACGACGCTAAAGATCAACTCCACCGCTTCCTTCAGCCGCCCTTCCTCGATCAATGCACCGGCCTCGCTATACAGTTTCTCAATCCGGCTTTGCCACTCCGCCGTTACACGACCTGCGGGTATCACCGCATCAAATGATTTGTTTACGAATACCAAGGTCCGATTCACCAGATTCCCGAATGCTCCCAGCAGTTCTCCATTGTGACTATGGATGAACTCTCGCCAAGAGAAGTCCGTATCCCGCTTCTCGGGACCGTTCGCAATCAGGAAGTACCGAATCGAATCCGGTTGATAACGGCTTAACAGATCCGGTACCCAGACGGCCCAGTTGCGACTGGTCGAGAACTTCTTGCCTTCCAGCGTCATGTACTCGCAGGAGATGATTCGATCCGGCAAATGCAGCCCGCCAACACCTCGAAGCAGCGCCGGCCAGATCAACGTATGAAACGGGATATTGTCC
>NZ_JBHTYI010000124.1:0-2079 GCF_043656335.1 Peribacillus sp. NPDC056705
GGTCTAGCCAGGAACGATAAGTAAATGTCCGATCCTTTTAAGGATATTTCTGTATACTCGGTTATCTTGTAAATGTCACCTTTGCAAGAGAATGTTGATCCTAATGTGTATGCCTTGAGTTGGTGATCATCATATTTTACTTCTAACTCGAATTCTGGTTCCGATATACCGTATCTATAATTGCCGCTACGATTGTTAGAAACACCGTTGTTCTTCTGGCATGTGTACCAAATGGTTATTGTGTTACCGAATAATTCATACTTTTCGATCCCGATAATGAGAAGTGGACCATCATAATCATTTAACACTTCACCGACTTTATTTGGTTGTTTGAATAACCGAAAGTGGCGTTTTACTCTCACCAGCGAACTGCTAGTTTCAGGTCCCGCCGGATTCACGTCCGTTCTCCCTCCTTGGACTGTAATATGCCTCTGTCGCTCAATATAATGAACAGTTTTATGAATGCTCTGTTTCGAATTTTAGAGTACGTATCCTTGCTGACCGGTGGATCGAGAATGAAATTATACACCTGATAATCCTTGCGATATAAATCAATCATATAACGCTGGGTGACGACTTCCCTCTCTTTATCTGGTAGCTGATGCACTGCACTTTCAATTGCACTGATATATTGATCTCGTTCTGTATTGCGCGGCAACCTCTTGCAGAAGTCATATTGCTTAAATACTTGCCTCATCACTGCCAACAGATTTGATTTGTCTATTTGAGGAACTACTGACTGCACCTTTATCATTCCATTTCCTCCTTTGGGTAAAGGGATGACAGAGTGTTTTTTAAGCGATTAGAAATTTTCTCCAATGTATTCTCCGGATCGCCCCAACCTGATTCGTTTATCGCCCATATCATCCATACCTTCAATTCTTCTTCTCTCTTTTCTGCCTTATCTGCGCGTTCTCGCTCTGCCACCATCTCGTTGTAATACTCCGAAGCTCTGGCGCACTGTTCGCCATAGACTGTATGCAACAGACGAACACTTTCCCTTGCCGACCGATGTTTTGTTCTTTCATTCATCAACTCATACCATAGATGGATTTTTGGTAAATCCAGCGCCTGTTGTAGTTCCGTGACGCTTTTTTTCTCTGTTGAGTATTGTTTTAGCCAGTACCCTAATGCGACTTCAACAGGTTCATAATCAATCTCTTGATAGTAAGAGGGGTTGTTATGGAGCGTCTTAGCGTGTTCAAACTGTTTCACTCTCTCCATATCCTTTTGCCAGTCTCTACTCATTCCCGATTACCTCCCACTCTTCTTTAGAGCTAAATTGATTGAGGACTGGACCAGCAAGGCCCAGAATAACAAACCCTTCTTTCACGTATTCCGAATCGTCCAGCATGTATGATACCTTTCGAACAAGTCCGCTGCCTGTGTATCCGTCTTCGGGCTTCCATTCTTTCAAAACCAATGTGTCACCAACTGCATAGTTACGATCATTCTTGCGGACTTCAAAGGTCTTCGTTCCGTTCCATACGGCTTGAAAGTATTCCGGTAGAATCTTGAGTTCATGCTTTGCTTGGTTATTCATATTTCCCACCTACCTCCCGTTTGATTTAGATAACCTTAATCATTCTGACTTGGCAGCTCTAGCCTCATCGAAAACACTCTGCATATCCTTTCTAACTCGTGGGGTATATCTTCGAACGGCTTGGGTTTTGATGATCTCTTGCACCCGCCTTCGTCCTCTACTTACTTCATCAACCAAGCCGTTCTTTTTCATGACAAGATCGTATAAGGGCTGTAATCTCTCGTTTTCATCCTTTGCTTTCCTCCGGCGCCTCCGGTTGTCCTGAAGCTGCCGGGTTAGGTTTAGCGTCTCTATTTCTCCATTGTCCAGAAACTCAAGAGCATGAGTCAGATCAAGGTATTCATTGTCGCAATAGTCGATTTCCTTGACATTGAGATCATAGTTTTTCTTTACGGAACTCAATATCTCATGGAGTCGTTGAGCTGCTTCCTTCGCCGTGGTATCCACGTTAACCCCTCCCCTCACTCCTTCTCAGTTGTTCACATAATTCATCGTATAGGGCCATGTATTGCTTGTATTTCGAATGATTCCTATCC
>NZ_JBHTYI010000125.1:0-2048 GCF_043656335.1 Peribacillus sp. NPDC056705
CCGCTTGTGTACGCCCGATATAAGCACAGGCATCTTGCCGGGAATTACCCGGGCCCTGATATTGGAATTGGCGTAGCGGCTTGGCATCGAGTCGGAAGAAGGGTGTTATCGCTGGAGTCATTTACTTGAGGCGGACGAAGTGTTTACTTCAGGGTCTGTCCAAGAAATCGTTCCAATTACAACATTGATTGATTCGAATAACCTTATCGTTCGCATCGGTCAAGGAAAGATTGGTCCGCTTACACATCAATTGCTGAACGCATATCGGAAGAAAGCAGGGCAAATACATGAAGACAACAATCTATGAACGTGAGTATAAACTTGGCAAGGATGGCGTATTACAATTGGGTCGATCCACGCTGATTATGGGCATATTGAATGTAACGCCGGATTCGTTCTCGGACGGAGGACGCTATAACGATACGGAGCGGGCTGTCGCTCATGCACTGAAGTTAGTGGAGGAAGGAGCCGATATGATTGACATCGGAGGAGAATCCACCCGTCCGGGCCATGAGAAGGTTGGGGCAGAGGAAGAGCTATCTCGTGTGATCCCGGTGATCGAAGCGATCCATAAGCAAGCTCCCCACATTCCGTTATCTATCGACACCTATAAAGCACAAGTCGCTCGACAGGCAATTCTGGCCGGGGCACATATCATCAATGACATATGGGGTTTTAAAGACGATCCGGAAATGCCGAAGACGGCTGCGGAATTGGGCTGTCCGGTCATTCTGATGCATAACAGGCGTGATCGCCATTACACGGACCTGATCGAGGACGTGAAGCGTGATTTAATGGAGAGCGTGGAGATTGCGCGACAGGCCGGGGTGCAAGATCAGCAGATTCTGCTTGATCCGGGCATCGGTTTTGCCAAAGATTATGACGAGAATTTGCAGGTTATGGCGTCACTTGATCAACTTGTGGCTCTCGGGTTTCCGGTATTACTGGCGACTTCCCGCAAGCGGTTTATCCAGACGGTGCTGGATGCGCCTGCACAGGATGTGCTGGAGGGCACCGCGGCAACGGTCGCTTATGGCATTGCCCAAGGCTGTCAGATCGTTCGTGTTCATGATGTGCAGCAGGTGAAGCGAACAGCGAAGATGTGTGACGCGATGACATACGGGTCGATTGAGTTAGAGCGGATATAAAATCTTAGTTTAGGCAACGTATGGAAGGGCGGGACGATCATGGATAAAATGATATTGAGTCGAATGGAATACTACGGCTATCACGGAGTGTTCGAGGAAGAGCGCAAGCTGGGACAGCGTTTCTATGTCGATCTTGAGTTGGAAATGGATTTAAGCAAGGCAGGAGAGGCGGATGATCTGGATTTAACGGTAAATTATGCCGAGATTCATGAGCTTTTGCTGGGTATCATGCAGAGCGAGTCTTTTCGCTTGATTGAGGCTTTGGCCGAGCATATTGCATCTAAGGTACTGGACACTTATACTATTATCGATGCTTTAACGGTCCGATTGACGAAACCGCATCCGCCTTTTGACATTCATTTCGAAGGTGTGACCATCGAGTTGCGCCGGACCAGAAAGTGAGAGGATCATGAATTCACACGCCACCTCTGAATATTCAGAGGCTTATATTGCTTTAGGGGCTAACTTGGGGGATCGTGAAGGGAACCTGATGGAGGCTTTGGAACGGTTGGATGAAGTGCCTGGCGTAACGGTTACGCGGGTGTCCCATTTATACGAAACAGAACCGGTTGGTTACGTAGATCAGCCGATGTTTATAAATCTGGCCGCGGTGGTGTCCACCTCATTAAGTCCGCACGGGCTGCTAGCGCAAATGCAGCAGATTGAGAAGCAGCTTGGACGTGTCCGCCATATTCATTGGGGACCGCGGACGGTTGATCTTGATCTGTTATGGATGGAAGGCTGGAGGCTGGATACACCGGAGCTCATTCTGCCACACCCCCGTATGTTCGAGCGGGCGTTCGTTCTAAGACCGCTTGCCGATATCGTATCGGAGTTTGAGCCTTCCGGTCTTTACCCTTCAGTAAAGACAGCACTGGCCCACCTGGAGGGAAAGAAAGG
>NZ_JBHTYI010000126.1:0-977 GCF_043656335.1 Peribacillus sp. NPDC056705
CTGTCCTTCATCTTAAACTGCTCGATAAAAGCCTCAGTATCAACCATATGAGATGCATCGATGAAATGAACGGAAGCCTTTCTTTCCTTTAATACAACCTGGACAGGCTCGTTCATCTTTTCATACAAGAATACGGTCCGGAAAATATCATATTTCTGAATTAACAGGTTGAAGCCTTCTTCCAAACAAGCTGTATCGATTTGTCCTTCGATCGTAAAATCTACCTGCTCAAAGTAAGCGTGTTGGCCCTCATCATGCAAATAGTGAAACAGCATCCCTTTTTGCAGGGGAGACAATTGGTAGATGTCCTTGATATCACTTTTTTTCAGCACACAAACACCTCGTTATCATTAGGAATGGGGCGGACTTCTATATCTTCTCTTTTAACGTTTCAAAGATGAGATCCAGATCCTCAAACGTAAGATTGTCCATTGAAAAATCACTAGGTGTTCGTTCAACTTCATCTTGACCCATACAGTGGCCCACGATATCCAACAGCCGCAGTTTGTAACTATTCGCTGCTGCTTCCACTGAACTCAGGTCAAATTGATAAGGATTATATCCAAAAATGATCCTTAACTTCCCGTTCATAACCATTCCATTGATAGAAAGGGAATAAGAACTTGTCGTTAAAGGGCTGACAGCCTGCCCTGTCGATATGGAGGACTGTCCAAACCCATCGCCTTGTCCCTGCTCGAACTGTCCCAGATAGTTGAAGCTGATCTCTGGTTGAATGTGCAGCGGAAGCCTATCCTTTTTCGCGATATGTTTGAGCAAACCATACCCAATCCCCTTGTTCGGCACTTGCCGCAGCGTCTCTTTAACCAGCTTGATACCACCCGATATACTCTCGAAGGGCTCATCAAAAACAACAGGATACATGGTGGTGAACCAGCCGACAGTTCGAGTCAAATCAACGCCATCGATAATTTCTTCGCGTCCATGACCCTCAAGATTAATGGCAACAGCGGCTGCAC
>NZ_JBHTYI010000126.1:987-2009 GCF_043656335.1 Peribacillus sp. NPDC056705
TAGCAAATCATTAATCTCTGTCTGGTATGCCAGATGACTTTCGGTTAATAAGTTCCTTGTCTCTTCTTCACTAAGTTCCATGATCACCGAGCCAGAGTCGCCAATTTGGTAAGTAGACTTGCCATCCCGGTCTTTAGACAAGGGCACAACCTTTGCTTCCTCGATTCTTGTCCAGTAAGGAAGCTCTGCAAGGAGAGCCTCACTGTCTGCATATTGTTCCAATCCTCTGGCCCAAGTTTGAAAAGATGTCGTCTTTAAAGGCAATTTGATCGGTTGTCGGGCTAATATCTGCTCATAAATCGTATTGAAATCCTCAAGCAATATTCTCCATGAAATTCCATCGACGACCAGATGGTGAATGATGATCAGTAAATGATCCCCATCCCGTGTCCGGAACAGGCCGAGCCGAAGCAGCGGACCATGTTCGATATGAAGGCTTTCCTGCAATTCGCCAGCCTTTTGCTCAATCTGTTCCCGTAAATGTTCTGATTGAGTAAGATTATATACGTTCATAGCGAGTTGTTGGTCATCCAAGCCAAGATTTACTTGCTTCCATACGCCGTTGACATGGGTATAACGCATGCGCAGCGCATCATGATGCCTGACCAGCTCTCTGAATGATTGCTCCACAGCTGCCTCATCATATCCCTCTTCTTTAAAGAGAAGCATATCTTGATTCCAATGATGAGGCTCGTCGAATTGCTGGTTAAAGAACCACTGCTGAATCGGTGTCAGCGACACATCCCCTATGACCAAGCTTTGATCAATCAAGGATTTGGCCGCTCGTAGATATGGCGTTAACTCAAACACGGTCGGATTCTGAAAAAGATGGTTAACTTCCAGCTTCAAGCTGTATCGGTGCAGGCGGGCTGCAACCTGGATTGCCTTAATGGAATCCCCGCCCAATGTAAAGAAGTTATCGTGAATTCCGACGACTTCGACTTGCAGGACTTCTTTCCAAACATCAGCCAACACCTGCTCCTGCTCTGTTCTTGGCGGTGTATAATCTTGCTCTGCAGGCC
>NZ_JBHTYI010000127.1:0-1970 GCF_043656335.1 Peribacillus sp. NPDC056705
GTCGGTTACTTCGCCCATATTCGGCCACATCCGTCCCTTTCTTCACGATATACACGTCAGATGGCAGGCTGTATTCGCCATACCAGCGCTGAACCGCAGCGTTGGCGCGCTCTGCATCGACCGTCGCCGGCAGGTTCGCCTTCGGCCCGATCAAGGTACGTACACCGGAAGGCAACAGCAGCCAATCCAGCCGACCGACCCAGGTCTTGGACTGGCTTATCTTTTGAATGTAGTGCTGCGTAAATGCCCCCTTTGACATGCCAGCAGGAGCGCCCCCATGGTTATAAAGATATGACGCGGTATCCTGCATTTCACTTAGCGGCACATTACGCAGCCTTTCGTTGAGTATGACGTAGCGCTTCTCGGTATCCTGCGGCGAGCCGATCTTGATGAAGTACCGATTGCCGCTGTGGTAATAGAGGTCCACCTCCTGCCGTCCGCTTCCGTCTTTATTGACAAACGTAAAGCTCGGCGTGATGGAGATGCCGTCCCGGGCAGTAAACATATTGCCCTTGGTCTTGAGATCGAATTTGAAATGGTAGCCGGTCTTGACCGCTACGTTCTTGTACCCCGGCACCGGATGCTTGCCCGGTGCGATCGGGAGGGTGTAAGGCAAGGCGTTGCCACGGGCCGCCCCGTCCAAGTCGCGCAGTCCGCTCCAGTAGGACGCTCCGCTGGGGGTCGCACTTCCTTTTTGCTGGCGGAAGACGGTTTCCCAGTTGTAGTCAACGATGTCCGTGATACGGAAGTCGTAGACGCGGCCAATCACTTCGACAGGTTCAATGTCGGTGGCGACATGGTGGGCCAGATCCAGATTGGCGCTGGGCTGCGTACTGATATCAGGCGGCGCATTCTCCGCAATCGTCCGGAAGTAGACCTGGTAATCCCCTTCATCCACCCATACAGGCAAGAAGAACTCGGTGTCCAATTGGCTAGTCGGGATCGTGATCCAGGTGTTCTTCGGGTAGAAGATACGCTTGTCCCCACTGTACACGTCAAACGGGAAATAGACCTGCTTGGATCTGACGTACTTGGCATAGTCACGATTGCCATACCCCGGGATGTTCCGATGTTGGCCTGCGGTTGGGATACGTACCGTGAACGGTCTGTCCAAGATGAACGCAGAGCGGCTGAAATTCGGTGTCGTCTTCTGGTTGTGTGCTTGATCATCTGTCACGGAGGAGTAATTAACGACAGGTGTATGTACCGTGACGGTGTTGATCTGATAGATCGGAAACTCCTGATCATTGCCGCCATTGATGTTACCCGGAAGCAAGCCGTACGATATGGTGCCTGCACTTGTGGTATTGGCCCGGTTGACCTTGCTAGAGCTGATCATCTGGTTCGGTTGATACAGTACGTTCTCGTTAATATGGGTTGGCGCCGGGATACTGCCTGGCGCAGGTCCTCTCTCCGGCGTCCGACTCGGGTTCATGATCGTTGCGCCGTTAAAGACGAGGGCATCGTTCGTGACCTCGACTTGATCCACGCCGTCCTCAGCTGCACTTTGCAAGTTCTCGTTTGGTGGAGATGGCCTCGACTTGTAAGAGCTGCCGCCATACGAGCCACCCGGTGCCACGATAGGATCTGGCGGTGATGGCGGATAGTAAGCCCCGGAGCGATTTGTGCTGTACGACGGTGGCTGATAGCCCTGAGGTGTGATGGTGATCTGCTCTCCAGGCAGCGCATAATTCCGCAGTACGCCTTGCTGGATGCGGTAAACTTCCAAGTTATCGATCACCCAATAGGAGTAAGGTCGCTGTACGGTGTATCGCTCCGTGACGGTTTCTTCCTCGGTTTGGGGGTCCGGAATCGTGGTTGGATTCCCGTCCGGACCTTCCGGTCCTTCTTGCCCCGGATCCCAGCTAAGCGACCAGGTCTTCTCCACGTTCACTTCGAACGTGCAGACGCCGCTCATGTTGACAAAGGTATTCTGGAAGAGATAATTACGCGTGATGATATTGCCATAC
>NZ_JBHTYI010000128.1:0-1967 GCF_043656335.1 Peribacillus sp. NPDC056705
CTGCAAAATAAACCTCCACCCAGGCATGAGCATCCTTCAGCGCAATCTCATACGTATCAATTTTGCCGACACTTCGCTCACCTGGTGCGAACCCCGTAACATATCTTGCAGGGATCCCCTCTGCTCTGAGCAATACCGTCATGGCCGTTGCAAAATGAACACAGTATCCTTCGCCCGTATCAAATAAGAAGTCATCGACAAAATCCTGGCCGTCCGGTGGCACTGCCGTTTGCAGCGAATACGTATAATTCTGCTTCAGAAAGTTCTCGATCGCCAACGCTGCATCATAGCGATTCGACGTCCCCTTCGTTATTTCCTGAGCCAGATCGCGCACTCTCTCTGGTAATGAGACGGGAAGCTGCAGGTAGCTCGTGCGCAAGTCGTGCGGACCCGTACCTATCGCTGTCCGAAGCAGCTCCACTTGAGGCGCGATGTATACCGATTCCACTGTATAACCGGCTATAGGAACATCCCCTTGAATCGAGACCGTCTCCGACAGACGATTCGCAGTCATCCTGGGCATGCCCCGCTCATCCGAATAGCGAATATTTTGTACACGGGTAATCAAGCCTCCAGCGAGCAGAGAACGCGCCGGAGTATCTTGATAGAACGTCAGCGTCTGCACCAACGTCTCGCCCTCAGCGTGCTGCCAGTAAGGGAGAACGCCGCCAAGATCCTCATCCATGCGAAACGGCCTGCTCGCGCTATGGTCTGCGTCCCAACTGCGGCCGTCATAATAACTATACGTATCCCCGCGCCAATAGGTAGGCACTGCCGACTGCGCGGTGAAATACAATTCATCGCTTAACGTCAACGGCCCACCCATGTCCTTATCCGGGGATGAATAACCGGTTACTTGAGCCGCTGGAATCGATGCTTCCACTCCCTTATGGCCTGGCTGCACCCACTTCCCCAACTGCTCTGCCATCTCGGTCACCGTCATGCCCATTCCCTCCGACGGCTCACTAACCACGCCCCATATCCGCGTTGCGCCGGTAATCAGCAGTGTGAACAGCAGCACGATCAGGCTCCAGCGCAGCATCGGTACCCGTGCACCTCGGCTTATAGAGGGCACAGTTGGCTCCGACTGGCGGGGAATGAATGACAAGCACGAATCCGGTATGGTTTCTTGCCTCAACGCCAGAAGCAGCATCACGCCCTGAGCAAGAAGTATATACACAATCGCCCGGCTCATTCCCATGAGCACACTTTCACCAAGTGCAGCTTCCAATGCAGCCAAATACACCAGCGTAGAGCCACCGAACAACCACACGGTACGGCGATACAATGCCAGCATATGAACGGCAGACACCATGATTCCCCACCCGGTGAATAAGATCACCGTACGCGTCTCCTGAGATAGCACGGAGAACGCCCATCCGGTTTGAAATGCGGCCACGTCCTCTGGCAGAATATGCAGCGCGTACTGGATAACCCATTCAACCGGATTCGAGTAATCAAACAACCGGGAGCATAACCATACCATCAAAATGACGTTAAGCGGAAACCAGACAAAACCACGGATCGTAAACAATCCCTGCAGCACTAGAGACACGGCCCATATTGACAGCGCTGCCAGCACCGAGTCTGCGTTCGCATCCCCCGTGTTGCGTAGCGGCATAAGCCATTCGAAGAGCAATCCGGCGACCGGAAGTGTAACGATGAGTCGATGCAGTATGGAATCATGCGATACTCGTGTCAGTAGTTTACGTTCAGCATGCATCCAGGGAATACGATGCGAGATGGTGCTAGTTCTCGTATGCCACGGGTTGAGCTTGATCATAACGCGCCCCTTTCACGCGCACCGCCGTCTCTCGGCGCACGGGTTCATTATGCACATAAACGAGTTGTCCGCCCCTGCGAATGAAATCACCCGCTGCATCATGCTGGCTTGCATGCTGATTGCGATACGACGAGGTAAATGCCTCTTTCGCTGCATGCTCTATTTCTTGAATCGGTTGCGTGCA
>NZ_JBHTYI010000129.1:0-1354 GCF_043656335.1 Peribacillus sp. NPDC056705
CTTCCGTCATCGTCCCTAACCAGCGGAGACAGGTCTCTTTTTCTCAACGCATTAACGGTCTTGTAGCCTCTAGCCGCAATCGATGTATGCTGCAAGATCTCGTTCAATGCTGGCGAAAGTCCCATTTGCTCCGCCGTATTATATATGGCCTCCAGGCCGATTCCCGTCGTAAATATCGCCCACGGCGCCGGTTGTTTAAGCCAGGTATCAATCGATGCTCTGAGCACCTCGTCATCCAGAAAGACAGTGCCTTGCGCCGGACGGAGCAACGCTGTCCCCCCCATCTTCTCAACCAACTTGGCCATTTCTGCCGCTTTGCGGGGGCCGGCCAATGCCACGATCCGATCCTTCATATGTTGTGCCATTCTATAAGCCTCGCTCTCCTAGAGTAGTACAGCTTTAGATCACATGCTTCAAGTATAATAGCCATGCCCCTATAGTGAAAGCCACTTAGGTCTTATTCTTGTAAATGAAAGAAAGGGGTCCCTATTCTGGGGACCCCTCACTACATCTTGATCTATATCATGGCCTGCCATCTCCGCACAACGGCTTGACATGGGCAAGCTCTTATTTAGGTTCGATTGCTTATACCGAAGGCGATTGAGGGACAAAGGCGCTGAGATCGACGCCTAATCCTGCGGCAACTCTCGATCCGTACTCGGCGTCCGCTCGATAGAAGTTGCATACTGCCCGAAGCTGGATATCGGCCTTGGTCTGGCTTAGATCCGCTACCAAATTACGAATCAGGTTATCCTGCTGTTCCACAGTAAACGAACGGTAGAGTTCACCCGCCTGCGTGAAATCATCGGTCTTCTCAATACGCTGGCGAATCACGTGACCCTTGAGCGGAGCCTCACTCTCACGATAGGACGGATCTTCCACAGGTCCCGAGGTATAGCTGTTCGGCTCATAATTGACCGGTGACGGGTCCTGGTTCACGTTCATGAAGCCATCGCGCTGATGGTTACGCACCGGAGCGTACGGACAGTTGATCGGAATCTGCAAGTAATTGGCACCCAGACGATGCCGCTGCGTATCAGGATAGGAGAACAAGCGGCCTTGCAGCAGCTTATCTTCGGAAGGCTCAATACCCGGAACCACAGCGCTCGGCGAGAAAGCAGCTTGCTCGACTTCGGCAAAATAGTTCTGCGGATTACGGTTCAACGTCATCGTTCCCACGGCCATGAACGGGAAACGATCCTCCGGCCATGTCTTCGTCGGGTCCAGTGGATCGAATGCCAGATCATCGATCTCGTCATCGGCCATCAATTGCACCAGCAACCGCCACTTTGGAGCTTCCCCGTTGTCGATGTGCTCGCGCAGATCACGCGTCGCATGATTGAAGTCCTTGCCC
>NZ_JBHTYI010000129.1:1364-1961 GCF_043656335.1 Peribacillus sp. NPDC056705
TGTATTTGACATAGGTTACCTTGCCCTCTGTGTTCACCCATTTAAAGGCATGTACGCCAAAACCGTCAAGTTCGCGATAGTTGGCTGGCGTGCCATGGTCAGAGAACAACCAAGTCATCATATGCGTCGACTCAGGACTTAACGTCATAAAGTCCCAATAGCGCCCAGGCTCCTGAATGTTGCTCTCAGGCGATGGCTTCAAGGAATGCACCATATCCGGAAATTTAAGAGCGTCGCGGATGAAGAAGACGGGCAGATGATTCCCAACGATATCGTAATTGCCTTCCTCCGTATAGAATTTCACCGCGAAGCCGCGTGGGTCGCGAGCCGTCTCAGGCGAGCCCGTTCCATGAATAACGGTAGAGAACCGCACGAGCACCGGCGTCTCCTTCCCAATCTCTTGCAGGAACGCCGCTCTTGTGTACGGCTTCATATCATTCTCTACCACGAACACACCATGCGCTCCGGCTCCGCGTGCATGTACCACGCGCTCAGGAATCCGCTCACGATCGAAATGGGCGATCTTCTCGATCAGGTGATAGTCTTCCAGTAATGTTGGCCCGCGCCGGCCAGCTGTCTTTGAATGTTGATTGTCTC
>NZ_JBHTYI010000130.1:0-1943 GCF_043656335.1 Peribacillus sp. NPDC056705
CTTTGGAATCTCTACCACTTCATTCTGAGCCGTATTGGTTGAATGCGTTGATTCAGATTTCGTAGTCGTCGAAATATGATTAGAGAATTGTATGATAGAGTAGGTATAGTAGGAAACGATTCCCAAGATTCCAATGGACAATAAGAGCATGGTATATTTTAACCATTTTCTTTTCATAGTTTCGTTAACATCCTTTCTGTTTGACTGTTTGCATATTTGACCATTCTAGCAAAATAATAAACAAAAATCATTTTTTCTCATAGAGACCAGTAGGGGGCGGTCCGAAGCAGGATTGGAATGAATCGGTAGCCAGCCCTGTTCATGGGCCTATATAGTCTTGTTGTACTTGGGCAAATAAAAAAAGGAGAGCACTCCCGATGTTCTCTCAGTTCAGGTTGAATCAACCACGGACCACGAGAAGGGAGCACTCCATACAATGTATTCTGTTTTAGCGCCGATATTCCTTTACCTACTGGCGGGGCATCTCGGTTTTTTAACCGTTGAGCCTCCTTGAAATAATAGAGTGATCATCATAGATTAATAAGAATATATTGACATATGGAGTCGGAGGGTTATACATAATGACAGGCTTGGCACTTTTACTTGTCTTAGGTTCAGGTTTCCTTCATTCGGTATGGAATCTGTACACCAAGAAAAGCATCAATAAGAATGTCTTTCTATGGTTTACGCAACTAGCAGGCTTTCTGATCTTTTTACCATGGGCGATCATGGAGTGGGATCACTCGGAGTTAGCTGGTCCAGGTGCATGGTTTTTGTTGGCCTCTGTCGCTTTGCATGGGTTATATATCGTGTTGCTAGCTGCAGCCTATACCATTGGCGATCTGTCCCAAGTATATCCGATTATGCGAGGAACGAGTCCGTTATTGGTCCCTCTGCTCGCCGTTACCTTCCTTCATGAGCAGCTGTCAATCATAGGCTGGCTGGGGGTTATCGCGATTGTGCTTGGAATTGTCTTAATGAGTAATATTAACTTCCGTGGGAACAAGCAAGGTTCTACCTCGTACAAAGCACCGCTCATGGCGTTGGCTGTAGGAGGTTGTATTGCCAGTTACATCATAGTGGATAAGATCGCCTTAAGTTATGTATCTCCTGTGGTATTGATCGAAGCAACCAATATCGGGAATGTACTGGCTCTTTCATGGCTTGCCCTGAGGTCAGGTGGCATAGGTCTGGAGTTGAAATCCAATTGGAAATCCATTAGTTTAGGTGGGCTTATCGCTCCTGGGGGATATTTACTGTTCTTGTTCGCCTCGTCGCTTGCACCTGTAGCGCAGCTTGCCCCGATGCGGGAAATCGGGACGGTGTTCGGAACGTTCATGGGCATTTTTATATTACGGGAGAAACAAGGGGCAAGGCGAATCTTCATCTCACTTCTTATTACGCTGGGTGTGATCGTCTTGGGTTTATGGGGATAAACGCTTTGGTGAACATTGAGAACAAGACTCATTCCAGCACATGGAATGGGTCTTGTTTGCATGGTCTCAAAGTCAGGTCCAGCGCGCAGCCCACAGCTTCATTTCCTTGCAAATGACATGAAGGTCCATGCCTTTTGGGGTCAAGGTGTACTCGACAGTTACCGGAACGGTAGGGAACACTTCACGCTCCAGCACGCCCTGTTCTTCCAGATGGCGAAGCGTTGTGGTCAGCGCCCGTGGACTGACATTGGGGATTTGCCGCTGCAACTCGCCAAACCGTTTCGTGCCTCCGAAGAGCTCACGGATGACGAGAAATGCCCATTTTCCGCCTAAGACTAGTAACGTTTTTTCGATATTGCATTCGATATGTTCGGGTGTTTTAGGGATGTAGCTGCTCGATTTATTCCCCATTTGAAAGGCTCCCTCCGGTATTCTATTAACTATACTCAAGTATATTAGCTATCCTTATTATAATATAGTGAAGAACATTTCACTTCTTCCCTAAGA
>NZ_JBHTYI010000131.1:0-604 GCF_043656335.1 Peribacillus sp. NPDC056705
ACCCTCTTGCATAAACTGCTCGACCATCTGTAGCACAAGCCCTGCATCCCCCTGTTTCAAGGCACTCGCCAGTCGTCCAAATTGCTCGGAGGCGATACCGCCCGTCATTTCCAGAACCTGTTGATAGGATACCGTGCCGCCGGTAAAAGATGCAATCTGATCCAAAATACTAAGCGCATCGCGCATACCACCGTCCGACAGACGGGCGATATACTGAAGGGCCTCCTGCTCGGCAATAATCCCTTCTTCTCCACAAATACGCTCTAACCTGCCTGTTTGTTCCTCCAGAGAGACGCGCCGGAAGTCAAACCGCTGACAGCGAGAGATGATCGTTGCCGGTAGTCGGTGGGGCTCCGTTGTTGCCAGTATAAACATCACATGTGCCGGAGGTTCTTCAAGCGTCTTCAGAAGAGCGTTGAACGCTTCCGTCGTCAACATGTGTACTTCATCAATAATATAGACCTTGCGGCGCACTTCAGTCGGTGCGTATTTGACTTTATCCCGCAAGTCGCGAATCTCTTCGACGCCGCGGTTGGATGCAGCATCAATCTCCTGCACATCCATCACCGCACCAGCGGTAATACGCCGGCAGGCTTCACATTCA
>NZ_JBHTYI010000131.1:614-1939 GCF_043656335.1 Peribacillus sp. NPDC056705
TTGCACGGCTCCTCAGCAGGTCCCTGCTCGCAGTTCACCGCCTTGGCCAAAATCTTAGCGGCACTCGTCTTACCTGTGCCACGCGGACCGTTGAACAGGTAGGCATGGGAAACCCTTTGCTCACGAATCGCATTCTGCAAGGTCTGGATAATATGCTGTTGACCCACCATGTCACCGAACGATTGCGGCCGCCATGCACGATATAACGCAATATGTTCCACTGTACTTACCCTCTTTCAACCTCTACATCATCCATTCAAGAAAGGCGTCAGTTGACGTTTATATTATACTACATTTTATACTACTTTCCCCTGCCTTAGCAAAACGTTTCACTGGAAATCTATATCCAGATAAATAAAAAACACCTTTACCCTTAAGGTAAAAGTGTCAAAGTGCTGTATGTATACCGTGCACCTGTTATTGATGATTGCGATCCGAGCGGCAATCCTGAACAACAACTCGGGCTAGGCACCCCTCCGGCACAAAAGCGATCTTGCTTATGGCTGCTTCCTTCCGGACCTGACCAGGTTCACAAGTGCTCATTGCGGAGGACCCAACCGTCAACATTATGTGCAGGGACCAGCCTCACATCGACAATACCTCTAACAGGAATTCAACCTCGCTACAGCGGATTGCGAGTTACAGGGCACCGCTACCTCCCCGTCTAGCACGGCGAACTTTAGTATATCGCATGGCTATCAAAATTGCAACTTAACGAAACAAGTGGCCGGTGACAAGGACATCCCTATAACAAAAAAACCCTCCCGCCATAGGCAGAAGGGTTCGTTGTATTAGATACCGTATTTCTTCTTAAATCTATCAACACGACCGCCAGCATCCAGGAATTTCTGCTTACCTGTGAAGAATGGATGACAGCTCGAGCAAATCTCTACACGAAGATCTGGTTTTACAGAACCTGTCTCGAACGTATTACCGCAAGCGCAAGTCACTGTAGTCACGTGATATTTCGGTTGAATTTGTTGATTCATTGTACCTTTCACCTCTTTTTCGCCCTGAGCCTCATGCGGACCCAGAGTTATGTGGACATACAAGTGGAGTATAGCACGCGTATGGTATTTGCGCAAGAGCCATGCCTAAATCATCAGCACGATCTTGCTACGCTCTATTTTATAGAATCAATGGCTTCTTCTTCGGTCTAGCCTGACCTGCAGGCGGAACGTGAGTATAGGAACCGATGACAACATCAGGCAGCTCTTCCTGCATGATCTCGATCGCCTGCTTCATCCCCAGGATCTCGCCCTGGGCCGGAGGAATCAGACCCAGATAGCTTTCAGGATCGATGTTCAAGTTACGGAGCTGAATGA
>NZ_JBHTYI010000132.1:0-317 GCF_043656335.1 Peribacillus sp. NPDC056705
CGGTTACAGGCTCCAGGTCGGCTGTTACTTTTCTGCTGGAGACCGTTGAGTTATAGATGTCTACAATTGCAGGCAAATCCTCTTTGACAGCATAATCAATACGATAATCTTGCGCTTCCATGTCATACCTCCGAACAGATACATGATGATGATCCCAAGTCATGAATGCCCATCCCTGGTTCATATTAGATTTATTGTACAAGAGGTGATGGAAAAACGCTTCTATTTTTCTGAAGAAGTGCTAGTTCACGAAGGTGTTGCGTACGCGCTTGGAGCGAAGGAAGTATGGAATCCAGATGCAGCAGTACACAATGGAG
>NZ_JBHTYI010000132.1:327-1926 GCF_043656335.1 Peribacillus sp. NPDC056705
AAACGATACCCTAACATTATTGACCATGATGAGCGTTCATAATAGTAGAGAGGATGGAATGATATGAATCAACGATTACATCAGGTGCAGCAATCCATGGAACGTGAAGGATGGGACCATGTCTTGATTACCGATCCGAAACACGTATACTATCTAAGCGGATTCGCCAGCGACCCGCACGAACGATTCCTCGGTCTGCTGCTGTCCACCGTACATGAGCCAACCCTGATTGTGCCGACACTGGATGCGGATGCCGCAAGGTCAGCTTCGACCGTGAAGAACATTCTGACCCATCAGGATACAGATAATCCGTACTCGTTGCTGCAACAGCTTATCAAGGGTTCTGCAGGTACGATAGCCGTTGAGAAGGAACAGCTTACCGTAACCCGGTTTGAGCAATTGCAGGCACATCTCGATCTGGCGCGATATGAGGACGTGGGCACCGTACTGCGAGAATTGAGGGTACGGAAATCCGAAGATGAAGTGAAGATCATGCGCCATGCGGTACAACTTGTGGAAGAGGTGCTGAAGCAGGGATTGACTCAGGTGAAAGTAGGTGTCACAGAGATTGAGCTTGTAGCGGAACTGGAATATCTGATGAAAAAGCTGGGTGCGGATGCCCCCTCCTTCTCAACGATGGTATTATCCGGTCCCAATACCGCGCTGCCGCACGGAACTCCAGGATCGCGCAAAATCGAAAGCGGAGATCTGCTGATGTTCGATCTTGGAGTGTACGCTGGCGGTTATGCTTCCGACATTACGCGCACCTTTGCGGTTGGCGATCTTAAGCCCGAAGCTGTCCGTATCTACGAGACCGTCCTTGCCGCCAATATGGCAGGCATTGCGGCTGTTAAACCCGGCGTGACGTACGGTTCCATTGACCGGGCAGCCAGGCAAGTGATCGACGATGCAGGCTACGGTCATGCGTTCGTTCACCGGCTCGGCCACGGGCTTGGCATGGATGTACATGAATATCCATCCGTGCACGGTCTGAATGAAGACCTGCTCTTGCCCGGCTCGGCCTTTACGATTGAGCCTGGCGTATATTTACAAGGTGTCGGCGGGGTGAGGATCGAAGATGATGTCGTTGTCACGGAGACGGGGGTTGAGGTGCTCACTTCTTTCCCTAAACAACTAACCGTGGTTGGATGATGATGAAGTGGCACGGCGCGTAATCCGCCTTAAGAAAGAGGGGCCTCGAGACGATGATTCTGAAGGACTTGATTACTGTTGGAGATTTGCCCTTCTATTCGGTAATAATGATCGCAGTAGTCCTGGCAATTATGATGGTGTTCGGCCACAGAGACGCCCATCATGTGAAACTTGCAACCAAAGTACAACGTGCCATTTACGGCGTAAGCGTTATTCTGGCTACGGTATGCCTGATCAACACCGCCGCATTTCTCATCCAGAACATACGATAACTTCTCCTGAGTATACAGAAGACCGTCCCTCGGCCGTAATCATCGGTCCGGGACGGTCTTTATTACTCCCAAAGCAGAATGTTTTAGCGCACATACCCGTTTCGAGAACGAAATTATGCTGATCGGATTACCTCTACTATACTTATCCCGCCATTTTCAAGAGCAGAACCACAAA
>NZ_JBHTYI010000133.1:0-1910 GCF_043656335.1 Peribacillus sp. NPDC056705
GTCTTTGCCAATCGGAAGTTCTACGCCACCCATAGCATCTACAACATTCTTCAAGCCTTCAAAGTTAATGGAAGCATAGTAGTCGATCTCCTCGTCAAAGAACGCCTCCATCGTATCCTTGGCCATCTGGTGACCACCAAAGGCAAACGCATGATTAATCTTATCTTTTCTGTCACGCCCGATAATGTCCACATACGTATCCCTCGGTACGGAGATCAACAGAACCTTAGACTCCATGGGACGAACTACGGCATAAATCAATGTATCGGAACGAGCAGCCTCCTGGTCCCGCTGGTCGCTTCCGAGCAGCATGACGGAGAAAGGCTCGCTCTGCATTACGACAGGCTCAGGTGTCTTGTCACTTTGCAGCGGCTTATACGAGTGCTGCAAAGATTCTTCCACGTCCTTAGCCATAAACAGATCAAATGCCACAATAGCCAGTTGCGTTCTGAACAAGTACGCAGATGATCCCAGCAATAAAACAATAGCAAGTGTAATATATATTGATTTCCTCTTCATGAGTTCAATTCCTTCTTTATTATATAATAAATGATGGGATAAGTCAGATTGAGAAAGGGCTCTTAGAGACCCTGAACGATTAGGCTCACCCTCCTTTCCTTATTAAACGGGATGCTTGCCCGTTGACTCACTTTTTAACTTGAGACGAATTACTGCACATGATCTATTGTAAACTAAATTCTTGTGTTATGTGAACCCTGCGGGACTGGATCTATAAATCTACCAATTTAGGCAGTTACCATCAATATTTATGATTTCGATGAAATGAAAGCACAGCGGCTGTACCTGATTGCATAAACCAGCTGTCCAGCCGCTCCCTCCATGTTAATGTCTTGGCAAATCCGTAATCGAATAACTTACGTGTCTCCTCAAACCTAGCCTCTCGCGACTCCGTACCCATTACGACTGCAATCAATCTTGTTCCTTGCTGCTCTGCCGTGCCGGTAAAACAATAACCAGCATTCGCGCTATAGCCGGTCTTCAAGCCATCTGTACCCTCATAAGAGTATGGCCCGCCAAGGGTAGAAAGCATCCAATTCGTATTGCTTAAATATAAATTTCTTCCACTTAATTTCATTTGTGTCTTACTGGACATACTTAATATATCAGGGTGGCTTGTAATCAGATGCGCCGTCAGTTTAGCTGTATCCTCAGCCGTCATAACGGTTTCCATATCGGTTGGTACGCCAAGCGGCCACAGACTAGATGACTTGTTATCTACTCCTGTAGTATTCACGAATCGCGATTGATCCGATAAGCCAATCTTCCGCGCTTTATCGTTCATCTTGCGGACAAACGCTTCCTCTGAACCAGCAAAATGCTCAGCTAATGCTACGCTTGCGTCATTCGTGTTATACACCGCCATACTCTGAAATAATTCGCGGACAGTAAAGATCTCCCCATGCTTCAGAGCCAACTTAGCACCTGTTGTCTTGCTAGCTAGGCCAGTAATTTGGACTTCATCGTCCCATGTTCGAAGTCCGGATTTAATATCGTCCAGGATGACCAGTTCCGTCATCAGCTTGGCCATACCTGCCGGGGGAAGCGGTACGTCACCATTGTGGCTGTACAAAATACGTCCGGTGGACATATCCATCAGGACGACTGCTTTTGCCTCAACCCTGGGTTTAAACCCGGCACGTTCCCCATAACCACTGATTATGGTTGCTATCAGGACAAGAACGATTATGATGATTACGATCCAAAGCCACCGTTTTTTCATAGATTTACCCTCCACATATATATAGACGGATGAAAGAGGGGTTTGGTCTGCAATTTTTCGAAATTTCATCACAGGAAAATCATGTAAACCAAATTCGCAATACATTTCAGACCTAAAAAGGACTTCCCATTCCTTCTATAGACGGAGGAAGCCCTTTTTGAATTTTGCT
>NZ_JBHTYI010000134.1:0-1869 GCF_043656335.1 Peribacillus sp. NPDC056705
GTCGGGATGGACCACTTTCGCATCGGTATCAGGTACCGGCACGCCAATCGTGCCGATTTTACGTTTGCCCCAGATCGGGTTCACATGAGTCACCGGCGATGCTTCCGTCAAGCCGTAACCTTCGATAAGTTTACCTTTGGTCATCTCCTCGAATGTGTCCTGAACCTCAACTGGGAGCCCGGCCGAGCCGCTGACACAGGCATTAATGGATGACAAGTCGTACTCTTTGATTTTAGGATGGTTAATCAGGGCGATGTACATGGTTGGAGCGCCCGGGAAGAGCGTAGGCTTCATTTTTTTGATCAAATTCAGAATCATGGTACCTTCAAACTTCGGAACGAGAATCAGCTGACCTGCACGGTACACCGCCTGATTAAGAAGTACGGTGAGCCCGAATACGTGAAAACATGGTAAAACCGCCAGATAACGCTCGTGTCCTTCCTGCACCTTATAACACCAGTTGGCCGACTGCACCGTATTGGCTATCAAGTTGTAATGCGTCAGCATGACACCTTTCGGGACACCGGTCGTACCGCCGGTATACTGCAGCAGCGCCAGATCCTTCTCGGCATTCACGGATTCACATATCGGATCGTCCGGTGCGCTCGCAAGTAGCTTCTTGAAGTTGTGCACGGAATCGCTATAGGTAACCACAGGAAGCGGTCCTTCCTTCTTGGCTTTGATCGGATACAGTTTGTTCTTCGGGAACGGAAGATAATCGGCCACCGAGGTGACAATCATATGCTTCAGCTCGGTTTCCTCGATCACTGCTTCGACTCGAGACACAAACATATCCATCGTAATGATGATCTTGGCTCCGGAATCTTTCATCTGATGCTCAATCTCCCGCTCCATGTAGAGGGGATTCGTCATGACAACCACTGCCCCTGCCAGCAGTGCGCCATAATACGACATGACCACCTGCGGACAATTGGGCAGCATGATCGCTACCCGATCACCCTTCTTGATTCCTTTGCTGCGGAGTGTGTTCGCCATACGATAAGACGAATCCAGCAGACTTTTATAGTTGATGTTCTTGCCCATGAAATACATCGCCGGCCGATCGGGGTACTTCTGCGCCGACGTGACGAGAAATAATGCCAAATTCTGTTTCGGATAATCAAAAGCGGGGGCCACTTCACTTGGATAGAACGGTAGCCAAGGCTTTGCATCCATACAAAACCAACCCTTTCCTAAGGAATGCTTCGTTTCCTCCTACTCCCAGAACATTCTCTTGTCTCTACCGAGGCAGTTCATCACAGGAACGGCACCCTCGTTACACCGTGTAGCGTTCATTCTTGACGATACGGGCAGCAATGCTGCGTTTGAGTGCGACCGTATCCACCGGGTTGCTGCGTGTCAGCTTCTTCAGAACCGATAACTGCATCCGCAGCATGTCGCCAGACTCCACGGAGGCCAGCGTCTCTTTGGCAAGTGTTTCTATGCGCTGGAACGCCTCGTATGCAAACACTTGGGTCATCTCAATCATGTTCGTCGCTTTTTCTTCCGATGTGCGGGCAATGTGCTTGCGTGCGCGCAGCAATGCGCTTTCGAGCGCAAACATATCAATCATCATGTCGGCCAGGTTGGACAGTGCTTCCTGCTCTTGCTCCAGCTTCGTACCGAATTTCTGTACAGCCAAGCCACCGGCAAGCAGGAAAATCTTCTTCATCATGTCAAGGAAGTGCGTTTCCTGCTCTAGCGTGCCCTCAAAGGTCTGGCCTGGAACGAGCTGAAGCAGCTCATTTTGCAGGTTTTGCGCTTTTTCCATCAGTGCAATTTCACCTTTGAGCGCCTTTTTCACGAGCGTGCCCGGAATGAGGAGTCGGTTGATTTCGTTGGTGCCCTCGAATATGCGGTTAATGCGGG
>NZ_JBHTYI010000135.1:0-1845 GCF_043656335.1 Peribacillus sp. NPDC056705
ACTTGAGCTGCTTCCACAACCGTTTGTAACGGGGAACGCATGTCGTTATCCAATAGCACTACCTTCACCGTCCCTGGACCATCACACTCCGGGAACGCTCTCGCCCGGCCCACACCTGTAATTTCTCTTGCCCATAACTCATATTGATAGCGATTGCCCGACGTGATGGGCCGAGATACCTTTTCTTGATACCTTTCATACAGAACATGGTCCTCTTCTGTATCCTCACCAGGAGTCAACAGTTCGGTAAGTTCTCCACGACCAAGACCCGGTATATAGTTAATGGGCAGCAGTGGACCGAAATACCGATTCCCTTCTGCACCTGCCGTTTCACAATCCACACGGAAGTTTCCGAGCGACAAACGTTCTGTTACAACATAGTTAAGTTCTCCTAGGGAAAAGCGACTACCGATTGGGACATCTATCAATTCATTGGAGGCGTTGTAAAACACACCTCTTAGCTGCGCTTTACTGGCTTGCTTCCGTTTCACATCTGCCCAAGCAATCGCTCGGTCAAGATACTCGCCTGATGCAGTATCCGGGAATCGTTGATTTGCATTTAATTCCAACTGAACATAAATCTGAGCCAACTCCGCAGCCGCAGGTGCCAACGCATCATAAATGACGCTACCCTCTCGTTTGTCCATGCCATCTGGTATTCGATCCAGCATCCGCTCGAGAATCGCTTCATACGTCTGTTCCTCAACCATCCTTCCTCACCTCCTTCGTCATATGAAAAGCGCCATACATACTTCGGACCGTGAATTCAGCCATGGCCTGCTCACCCGAAAATGTAATGTTCATCTCATCCACCGACATAATCCGGTCATCTTGTAGCAGTGCTTCCTTTATGTGCCGCTCGATCTCGGCATACGCCCACAGCGGGTCGCGCCCGATGACGGAGTCCAGTTCCTGACCATAGTTGCTACTGTAGATCAGATGCGCAAAACGGCGGGTTTGAAGTATTTTGACAACCGCCTGCTTCACCGCTTCAAGACCGTCGATGTGACCGGATATCGTCCCATTCTCCAGATCCAAACGATACGTCAGGCTAGGCTGCTCCAATGTCTCGACCATCTCACGCTCTGGCTCAATCGTTCCTCCCTGCGGAATCATGATGGCTTCACCAACCGATCCAGCACAAGGTACGTCTGTCCGCCCTGGTAACGAATGAGCAGCACAGTATCCCCGATCGAAAGTCCTTTGCGAATGATATACTCTTCACCGCCGATTGTGAGCTTGTATTCCGTCATCGACTCCCCCACAACCAAAAAATCCTCCGTCAGGCTAAAACGCTGATCCACGTTTACCTCCAGAGGATGAATCGATGTAACTGTGCCATACTGCACCGCCACCGGATTGGTACTTCCCACGGCGCTGAGACTGGCTTTTTTGATAATATCCAGCATCTATTGCTTACACCACCTTCATATTCAGCGACATCGTATGCGTTCCGCCTCCGAACTTATGCTTGCACTCATCGATCAGATATGGCTTCAAGCCTTCTTCGGGCAGGTTGACGTAGATCGTATGTCCCGCACGGACTCGCAGATCACCGATTGCCTCGATCGAGAGCGTCTGATGTTCCTTGTTTTTCAACTCCAATAAGTTCTGGGCAAGCTGCTTCAATTGGGCCGGGTTCATGTTCTCATCTGCGACCTCATACAACTGAAGCAAGCCCCACTGCGCGATGTTCTGCCCATGCTGATACATATACACGTCTCGCTTCCCCGTCTGCTTATTGTCGCGCACGACTTTGATGCGATTGTACGTATCGTTGTCGATGCTCTTTTTATATGAAAAATCCGTCATCAGGCTGTCTTCCCCTACGGCCAGCATCAGCAG
>NZ_JBHTYI010000136.1:0-1819 GCF_043656335.1 Peribacillus sp. NPDC056705
ATCTAGCATCGTGCAAACGAAATTTAGAACTTGGACGGGTACATGGCGATAAAGTTCGCCCGGCCTTCGGCTATCATCCGGAGCAGCCACTGCTGTCATCATCGGACCTAAAAGAGCTGCTGGAATGGATGGAACAACATGTGGACGAGATGATTGCCGTGGGAGAGATCGGTCTCCCCTACTACAACCGAATAGAAGCGGAGGCTGAAGGTCGTTCCTGGGATAATCGGCCTTACGAGGCGATGCTCGAACAATTCATTATGTTCGCGAAGAAATTCCATAAGCCCGTCATTCTCCATGCCGTATACGAAGATGCGGACATCGCATGCCGCCTGCTCGAGAAGCACGATGTTACCCATGCCCATTTTCATTGGTTCAAGGGCTCGCGTGAGACACTCGGACGGATGGCAAGGAACGGATATTACATATCCTTCACGCCTGATATTCTCTATGAAGAGGAGATTCGCGAGATTGCTCGATCTTATCCGGAGCATCTGGTAATGAGTGAAACGGATGGACCATGGCCGTTCGAGGGGCCTTTCGCCGATCAGATGACCCATCCCGAGATGACCGCCGCCGTGGCCACAGCATGGGCTGAGCTTAAGGGGATGTCAGAGACCGAGGCGCGCCAGCGCTTATATGATAATGCGGTTACTATGTATGGTTTGTAAATCGTTCTGACAAATATTACGTGGAATGTCTGCGCTTTGACTTCGTCGCTCTAATGGAGCTACTGTACTGGTTCAGCAATTCATCGAGCACTACGGATTGCCTGAGGACTTTAGGATGATTAAAGTCACAATATCGCTGCTTCATCCGATGAAGCTTATGTCTCTCTTGTTCGATATCATTCTTTATAACTTCCATAGTTTTCATGACAGTATGTCCTCCTCTCATGTAATATTTTACACTTTAATGTAAAATTATAGGATACAGGATATTAGACATCAGGAATGTCAACCCGGACCCTTAGAGCGGCATTTCCCCCTGACCTTATCCATGCATTGCTGCTGTGCTCCACAGGCCTCAGGCACACAAAAAAAGCGTCCCTACAATAAAGTAGTTACGCTTCCTCTCCATTATCGCTTCATAAATCCTTTCTGCTTGAGAAAATCCTGCATATGCAGCCTGACGGGTTCGGCAAGTCGTCTGGCCATCAGCTCAGACCACGGCGTGCTGTTCTTGCCCCCTGTCCGCTCGGACAAATACGCCGATGAAACCTGGTCATACTTGGCCACCTCAGTCTCGATGCCGGTGCGGTTATAGGTCCCTTGGTGAAGCACGGCTTCAACCGGCAATCGCGGGCGCAAGCCCGGCTCCTGATCCGGATAACCAAGGCACATGCCAAATACCGGGTACACCAGTTCCGGCAGCTCCAGAGCTTCGGAGAATTCGGCAACGTGATTGCGCACCCCGCCGATATATACGATGCCCATACCTAGCGATTCGGCCGCAATCGCCGCATTTTGCGCAGCCAGCGCGGCATCCACCGTAGCCACGATGAAATTCTCGGTCGAATCTGCATACGCCTGCTTGTCTGCCAGATGCGCGTCTGCTCCTTTTTTCAAACGATACAGGTCAGCGCACCATACTAGAAACACGGGACACTCTACGATATACGCTTGATTACCCGCTAAGCCTGATAACCTCTGCTTCTGTGCTGCATCGGTGATGGCAATCACGCTATAAGCCTGTACATTACTGGAGGTGGATGCCATCTGGGCCGCGGATATAATGACTCGCAGATCCTCATCCATAACCGGTCTGGCCGAATATTTACGAATGGATCGGTGATTCATTAATAATGATAGCGTATCAT
>NZ_JBHTYI010000137.1:0-1801 GCF_043656335.1 Peribacillus sp. NPDC056705
GCTCGGTATCCTGTACATAATACTTGCGATCCCTAGACCACCCCTTGTTCAACTCCTTAATGGTTATCCACCCATCAGAACCCGGAATATTTCGTATCATTTCACGCAGATCTCTCACTCCTTTACAATTACTGACCGTAGTTGTCAGTGATTCATCCATATACTTAGTCCAAGAGAGCGGTTTATCCCATTATAAAGCGAGGTTATTTACATGTTCATTAAAATTGATGATTTTGCCAGCGAGTGGACCAAAGAAGCCCAAATCACGGAACGAGTATTGAATGCCTTAACCGACGAATCATTAACACAAACGATGACAAGCCAACATCGAACACTGGGACAACTCGCTTGGCACCTGGTTGTGTCCATTCAATACATGCAGTCACTCGGTCTACAGTTTACTGGAGTACACATCGAACAAGCAATCCCAGCCTCAGCTTCCATCATTCAGCAGCGTTACCGCGAGATCAACCGAGCCCTGCTGGAAGCCGTCCAGTCCCAATGGACGGAAGAGGATCTTCGGATGACGCATGAAATCGGTGGTGAGTTGTGGGAGAATGGCGCATCCTTACGTTTCACCATCTTGCATCAAGCCCACCACCGCGGTCAAATGACCGTACTCATGCGACAAGCGGGCCTGAGGATTCCTGAAATTTACGGTCCAACCTATGAATCCTGGCTCGACAAAGGCATGGACCCGCTCATCTAAACAAGCTACAATGAGTTCAATCTATTTGGTTTCGAACATAATAATGCATAGGAAGAGGTGCTGTCCCTTGTCCAAAGCCGACAATATGCTGACCATCCTGTGGATGCTGCGTTCGGGCAGCAAGAGAACTGCACAGCAAATCGCCGATGAACTTGAAATCCATATTCGCACGGTATACCGCTGTATCGATTCACTATGCGCTAGCGGCGTGCCTATCATTGCCGATTCAGGGCCGAACGGTGGCTTTCAAATACTCGGTACGTTTGCCGAGTCCCCGCTCATGTTCGATTCGAGCGAGCAGAAAGCACTGGTTCACGCCTCGATTTTTGCCAAGGAGGCAGGTTATCCCTTCACGGAGGAATTGGAGCGGGCGATCAAAAAGCTCAAGCGCTACACCAACGACAAGCAGCTTGAACAGATGGAGCGGCATCTTAGCGGCGTTTCAGTGATGCAGCCCCCGATTCAAGAACAGCATCTGGCGTACCTTCAGATATTGGAGAGCAGTGCAGTCGAAGGGCAGACACTCTCCATGGTTTATGCCAGGCACGGTGAAGACGAGCCTTCTAGGCGTGAGTTCGATCCGTACAGCATTATCCATTGGAAGGGCCAGTGGTATACGGCTGGATACTGCCGACTCCGGCAAGAGATACGCAGTTTCCGTGTGGATCGAATCATCGCACTGCACAATACCGATGCCCGGTTTGAACGACCGCTTGATTTCTCAGCCAAGGAATTCCTCTTAAACAGCCTGCTGCCAAGCGAAGGCGATACCTCGGTGGTTACGGTTGTCATCCGTGGCCACAATTATGCCCTGAATGAGTTATGCCAGCATTGGCTATTCGGTCATACCTTGACCTGTCGCCTCCATGGCGAAGCTCATTTTCAACTACAGGAATCTACGTTGTACAAGTATGCACCCTATTTCCTTCTGCCATATGGCAAAGCATTAACCATCCTCAAGCCTCAGTCGCTGATTGAACGATTATCACAAGTCGCTCAGGATATGGCCGATCATTATGAGAGAATGCTGTCACTGCCATCGCAAATAAAATAGAGGCCTGGATACGCCAACAGGCTACTCTGCTGCAGGGT
>NZ_JBHTYI010000138.1:0-1788 GCF_043656335.1 Peribacillus sp. NPDC056705
ATCTTGAGCAGGCCGTCTATCGATGCTAGATTTGCAAGTTGTTTCATAGCAGCGGGTAAAAAGTCGTCCATTTCAACCATAAACTGTTCCAAAGGCTCACAGTTTTCTGCGATTCTATCCACTCTCTGGTAGGCGTTTAGGAGTCGTTCATACTCTGAATAGGTTTTGCAGTATAAAGCCAGTGTACCCACATCAGAGCTTGTCAGGATATCGACTCCTTGGGCCGAAGCTGCTTTGTATTCCTTCATATGCTGTTTCCAGTATGAGAAGGCTATGGTGTCATCCTTGACGAATGACGGGGGTTTTAGCTTATCCAGCTCCGTTTTCCCTAGCTTGATTTCACTATTTGCTCTGGCCTGCATTTCCTCTCTAGTTAACCGGTTCGGATTCCCCTGCGCGATGTGCAGAGATACCGGTTTCGCATTTCTTCCCATCAGGGTTCACCTCCCAAAAATTCAAAAAACGAAAGTTCTCGTGAAAAAACGGGGGGCGCGGTCGCTAAAAGGAGGGTTTGAAAATTTTTGACCCTCCCCCTACCCTATTTGAGTTTGCCGTTGTCTATCTTACTATGACAACTGTTACACAGGCTCTCCATATGTTCTAGAACAAGGCGCAACTCCCAATACTCTCTTATGGGCTTCTTATGGTGTACCATATCAGCCGATTGGATGCGCTTCTCTCTTAAGCACTGTTGGCACAGTCCCTTGTCCTTTCGTAACCTCTCTGCTCTTGTTGCCTTCCACTCTTTGGAGTTATAGAACTTCTTTGCGCCTTGGTCTCTTACTTGTTGGTCATACATTCTATTACGTATTGCTTTGTCTTCCGTTGCTATATCCTTATGCTCTGAACAATACCTACCCTCCGTCAGTATCTTGCATCCCGTCTTGGAACAAAAGCGTTTAAGTGCCACCTATGGTTTCATTTCCCTTTGGTTCAACAATGTACTTTGATATGCGATGACCATTCTGATTACCTCTTGTCTTTCGAACCCTCGACTCACAAGCTCATCACGGTACTTTACCATCATCTCTGCAAAATCTCTAATGCTTGTCATTAATTGATCCCATTGAGCTGTGTTCATTCTTCCTACCCTTTCTTATGCAAATAAAAAAAGCACCCCGTTATAGAGTGCTTTTAGATCATGCATTACTGTGAAGGTCCATTTAATATCAAGAAATGAAGCCTATAATAAGAATATGGAGGTGTGCTATCCTCCATCTTTATCCTGAGATAAACTGTTGTACCATTTGGAATATACAAATTATTGAATATCGATCTATCTTCGTCTTTATTGGCATAAATAAAGTTTGATTCCACAGTCTCGTTATATTGCAATATGGCTGACAAACTTAATGAAGTTTGGCCAAAATCAGGATACATGTCACTGTACAATAACTTAGGGCTACCCGTGTCATTTGTCCATTTATACCATTTTTCATCGTCTTCAGAAATTAACAATCCACCAGTACTATAGTACAGATTCTGAATTTCAATTGGATTTTCCCTATTACTCCCTATACTCTGCACCTCTATTGACGCTTCTTCTCCCTCAGAGTTATCAGCGAAAGCAGACTGTGAAAAAGACAACAAACAAGCAAAGATCAATAAAACAGAAAACACTTTTCTCAATTGCATAGTAGTTCAACCTCTCTTTAATTAGTTTATCCTTGTCATTCCACAATCTCCCTTAATTCTCCTGTTTCTTTCAATATATTGCTGGTTTTGTTACAAAGAAAAAGCCGCTGAATTATCAGCGACCTGTGATTGTTATGTTGGGAATACCAGAAC
>NZ_JBHTYI010000139.1:0-1774 GCF_043656335.1 Peribacillus sp. NPDC056705
CCTTGATCCGCATCCCGGCAAAACCGTATACGATGGACATCCAGGTGCCGCCCATGTTCGCCATGTGCAGGCCGTCCTTGGTGTTCCCGTGCGTGTTGTCGAGATCCAAGCGTGCGGTCTCGATGAAATATTCGTAAGCTTTGTCCGTGTTTCCGATCTTCGATGCCATGATGCTGAAGATACAGGAAGACAGGGAAGAGTCGTGTGTTGTGATGCCTTCATAGTAGTCATACGAACGCTGAATGGTTTCGAAACTCTGCTCATCCTCCAGCAGGAAATGTGCCAGTACCGTATCCGCTTGCTTGCACACCTGGTAGCGGTAGATGGTAAGCGGATGGTAATGCAGCAACAGCGGATATTTGTCCTCCGGCGTATTGTCGAAATCCCATACGGCTTTGCGCAAGAAGGTGTCGTCCTGCGGGTTGATGCCGAGCGCTTCATCATATGGCAGCAGCATCGCATCCGCCGCTTTCGCCCAAGCGGCAACCTCCTCTTCCGATACGCCCAGACGCTTGCAGAGTGCTTCGTAACCGGCAGCATCATAAGATTTCAGGATGGTGCAGCTCTTGGCAGCCCACTTCAAGTTATGCTTGGCCATCGCGTTCGTGTAATAGTTATTGTTCACGCAGCAGGTATATTCATCTGGCCCGGTTACTTCGTCGATATGGAAGGCACCGTTATAATAATGGCCGATGTCCGCCCATAAACGGGCTGTCTCAATCAATACTTCCGCACCGTAAGACAGGAGGAAATCCCGATCCTGCTCAGCAAGATAATATTGAATATAGCTGTAGGCAATGTCCGCACTGATGTGGTATTGTGCCGTTCCGGACGGGAAGAAGGAGGAACACTCCGTACCCGAAATCGTACGCCATGGATATAGCGCTCCTTGCCGATGTCCCATCTCGCGCGCCCGCTCTCGGGCCTGTTCCAGCGCAGCATAACGATACAACAACAGCTGGCGAGCCAGCTTCGGATCGGTCATCAGGAATACCGGGAACATGTAAATCTCCGTGTCCCAGAAATAATGGCCTTCATAACCTTCTCCGCTAAGTCCCTTGGCGGAAATATTGCTGTGCTCATCGCGGCCAGCCGACTGCAACAGTTGGAACAGATTGAACCGAATGCCTTCTTGAAGCTGATCATCGTTCTGAATGGTCACGTCGGCGGATTTCCAGTAGTTGCTCATATACCGGGCCTGCTCTTCGAGCAAATCCTCGAATGTCCATCCGCTCAGTTCCTCTTGCAGTTTCAAGCCGTGCTCTACCAGATCGGCTCCGTGCCGCAAACTGTCGGTATACACGCTTAGCTTCGTAATCGAGATCGACTGCGCTAATGATACCGTTGCAGCATACGTTACTTCTGTTTCGCCCGGCTCGATCTTGGCTGCAGTATCATCCTCGCTTCCGTTGAAGCGATGACGGGTCACGCAACCGGCCCGCAATTTGGAAGCCGTCGTCTCGTCCACGACGTAACCGTCGCTACCCCGCACGCCGATATCAACTACCGACATTCGCTCGGCATGTCCCGCTGCAACCCGGGGATCATTGGCATTCGTATAGTTCTTCACTTTACCGTTAAGAGTTGAGACGATTCGAACATCGCCATGATAGTTCACGGGTTCGATGCGTACGTCGATGGCAAACAATTCGCGGTGGATGAAGGACACCAAGCGACGGAACGTCAGGCGAACCTCTTTGCCCTCGGGCGACTTCCAGTGCACGATCCGCTCCGAATACCCCTTGTCCATGTGCAGGTGGCGTTCGTGGGAGAC
>NZ_JBHTYI010000140.1:0-1770 GCF_043656335.1 Peribacillus sp. NPDC056705
GATATGTAGATCATAAAAAAGGACCGAACCGTCCGGTCTCTTTTATTCTACTACGTTATGGTGTTATATGTCACGCTAGAAATGTTACAATACGAGTACAGCTACACTGAAAACGATAGTGAAAGAAGGAAGGAATTGCTTTCATGCGTAAAGGTGAAAAAACCAAACTTCATATTATCATGAAATCGGCGGAGTTGTTCAATCAGAAGGGGTATGTCGGCACGACGATGCAGGACATTATCGACGCAACTGGCTTAACGAAGGGCGGTATATATAGAAACTTCGCTAATAAAGATGAGATTGCCATAGAAGCTTTCCAGTATGCAGGCGGGGTATTATGGAGTCATTTCGCCCAAGCCATGGAAGGACAAGAGACCGCATTGGATAAAATACTGGCCATGGCCAGCGTATATAGCGATACCGTACACAATCCTCCAATACAAGGAGGGTGTCCCTTCCTGAACACCGCGGTTGAGAGCGATCACTCATTTCCGGTCATTCGCGATCATGCAGTGCACGCCTTTGAGCAGATGCTGGCTTTCATTCAAGGGATCTTGATGGAGGGTATTGTGAAGAAGGAGTTCCGCGAGGATATGAATACCGAATCAGTAGGTTCCTTCATCTTCACCGCCATCGAGGGGGGGATCATGGCCAGCCGATTGATGCGTGACAATAAACATGTAGAGTATGCGACCCGGCAGATCGAGGCTCTGCTGCTCACTTACAAGAAATAATATCTATCACGAAAGACCACTCCAAGGAGTGGTCTTTGTCTTCTTCTGTGTTATATCACATTAGGTGCTTATGCACATTTGCAATTCAGATATAAAGCATATAACATAAAAAGAGACCGTACCGTCCGGTATCAAAAAATAAGGAGTGATGATTTTGCACATTCAGATCGTATTATTCGATGGTTTTGATCTGCTGGATGCAATCGGCCCCTATGAAGTCTTCTGTGCTGCAGGGATGTTTGCCGGGGAAGGCAAAGTAACCGTGGAGTTAGTTAGCGCCGAAGGGGCAAGGGAAGTACCAAGCGGCATGAACGGCCCCGCTATAGCCGCGACCCATTGGCTTGATCCGTATCGACCTGGCATTATTGTTGTGCCTGGAGCATCGGGACACCTGCAAGGCGAGGGGGTCCAGACCGTTCCGATGTTATTGGCCAAGGCGACGGAGACTCCCTTGGCAGGTCTTCTTAAACGGGCGATGGAGCAGAAAGACATAACCATCGCTACCGTATGCGGCGGCTCTATCTTGCTTGCAATGGAAGGGTTATTAGATGGTCGATATGCTGTAACGAATCACCTCGGAATGGAAGTTCTTCAAGCCGCAGGTGCAATCCCTGTGCAGGCCAGGGTGGTAGAAGATGGCCGATTGGTGACAGGTGGCGGAGTTACCTCCGGATTGGACGTTGCTTTGTATCTTGTGGAACGGGAACTGGGTCCTCAAATCTCACATGCGGTGGAGCAATTATTTGAATATGAACGGCGTGGAACGGTATGGCGATCAAGTGGGATTACATCTGTTGTCGGCAATCGTGAGGACGAGATCGTTAACGGAGACGATGCCGATCACGAACCCGCGTCAAGACATGGCAACGTTGCTGCCTTTGAGGGCACTTGGGATATCTTGATTACAACGCCGATCGGTAAACTTTCCGTGCAGCTGGAGATCACGTCAGAGCAAGGTCAAATCAGCGGAGTGGCTAGGCAAGGCAATGATACCGTCAGGTTCAAAGACCCCGCTATCCTTGATGATCGCCTAACC
>NZ_JBHTYI010000141.1:0-1754 GCF_043656335.1 Peribacillus sp. NPDC056705
CCTGTGCTGGATGAACAATTGGAAAGCACGGGAACGGGGCAGGTCGATGTCATCGTTGAATTGTCTGCTGAGCCGGTTGCACTGGCCAAGGGCATATCCTCTATAGCGGGCAAGTCATTTAGCTCTTCAATGAAGACTGCCGTTGAACAGAAAGTAGAGCGACAACAACAAACCTTCATTGACAGTCTGAATAGCCAAAATATCAATCATGAAATCTCTAATCAATATAGCTATGCTTTTAACGGGGTAGCATTGGAAATGGACAGTAGCAAACTTGAGACCATTCTCGATATACCCGGTGTTCTGGGCGTGTATCCGGATCTGGAAGTAACGGTTGGCCCCAAGGGAGAAGTTAATCCGTATATGAAAGATACCGGTCCATTTATTGGTGCTCCGGAAGTATGGGATCTTGGATATACAGGTAAAGGTATTAAAGTCGGTGTGATCGATACAGGAATAGACTATGTTCACCCAGTCCTGAAGGATGCTTATAAGGGTGGATATGACTTCGTGGATAACGATAATGATCCTTATGAGACGACTCCGCTCGATTGGGAGAACGATCCTAACGATCCTCCACAGGTCAATGATAGAGGAAGTACGTATTGGACCGATCATGGAACGCATGTGGCGGGCACCATCGCGGCCCGGGATGCGGGTGAATTCGGAGTTGTGGGTATCGCTCCGGAGGCGGATATCTATGCGTATCGTGTGCTTGGCCCTTATGGGAGCGGTAAATCCAGTTGGGTACTGGGAGGTATCGACCGTTCGATTCAGGACGGAATGGATGTGATTAACCTCTCGCTTGGCAGTGCCCGCAATGATCCGGATTATGTAACGTCCGTGGCCATTAATAATGCTGCGCTGGCTGGTGTCACGCCAGTCGTTTCCAGCGGCAATACGGGGCCGAACCGCTGGACGGTAGGATCGCCGGGGGCATCCGCTTTTGCCATAACCGTGGGGAACTCTACGGGACCGAGTGATGAAATTTCGGCCACTACACATTTTTATACAGATGCTGTGCAGCCTGAGGTACCCGTCGGAGTGGATGAGGGTACAGCGGAACCTGGGGCTGAACAGGAACAACCAACTGTTTCTGAAGAACAGTCTGGTGTACAAGCAGGTGATGCTGCCGAGCCAGCAACGTCGGATGAAAACCCATCGGATGTCGTAAGCGAAGAAATTCAGGGAACTGATGAGGTCCCTGTTGAAATAGCCGAAGAAGAAACTGTTCCGGCAGTGGACATAAACGTACCTTTGAGCGTAGTAGACGCTACGTATACCCTTGAACTGATGGCTTGGAGTCTGGCCGAGGATCCGGAAATAGTCTTGGATGGAGAGTCTGGCCTCGTGTATGCGGATCTGGGTAAACCTGAAGATTTCGCGGATAAAGACATAACGGGCAAAATCGCGTTGATTAAACGCGGAGAACTCGCATTTGTGGAAAAAATCGCTAATGCCAAGGCAGCAGGTGCCAAAGGGGCGATCATTTTCAACCAAAACCCGGGACTGATCGGTGTTCTGCTTGGTGACAGCTTTAACTTTATCCCGACGCTGAGTATGAGCAAAGAAGATGGCGATTTCCTCAAATCTCTGCTCGATGCCAACCCTGATCTTAAAGTAAGCTTTTCCGATTTTGTCAGAAGCAAGTCGGTTGGGGATGAGATCAATGACTCGAGTTCCCGTGGTCCAGTTAAAAAGACCCTGGATATTAAACCTGACGTTGTAGCACCGGGAACGAGCATTCTATCGTC
>NZ_JBHTYI010000142.1:0-1753 GCF_043656335.1 Peribacillus sp. NPDC056705
ACAACCAACAACAACAATCCCAAAAACAACTGAAGAGTAAGATGAAATTTAAAAAAATAAGCTGCATGCGTCTGCTAATCCAGGTCGAGGCAGTCATCATATGGCGGTTAAAGCGGCACGAGTTCTGTATGGAACGCGTAGAGTACTCGCTGAATTGTTCGGAGTGAAAAATCCGAATGATATTGTGTTAACTTCCAATACAACGGAAGCACTGAACCTGGCGATGAAAGGATACTTGAATGAGGGGGATCACGTCATTGCGACGATGATCGAACATAATTCTGTTCGAAGGCCGCTAGAGTATTTAAGACGTACTCGAGGTATACACGTTGATTATGTACAGGTTGATGAAGAGGGACAACCGGATTTACAACAAATCAACAAGATGTTTCGTTCAAATACAAGGATGCTTGTGTGCAGCCATAGTTCGAATCTCTTAGGTTCTATTCTTCCCTTGGGCGAAATAGGGGAGATGGTAAGTGGCAAAGGGGCTGTTATGCTAGTAGATGCAGCACAAAGTGCAGGAACGCTTGATATACATGTGGAGGACCTCTCTATTGATATGCTGGCATTTCCAGGGCATAAGGGGCTATTAGGGCCACAGGGAACGGGTGGGCTCTATATCTCACCTGAGATTGATCTGGAACCAATTCTACATGGCGGTACAGGCAGTCAATCAGAAGCGGTTGAAATGCCGACAGTGCGACCGGATCGATATGAAGCGGGGACGCCAAATACTGTGGGCCATGCCGGGTTGTTGGCAGGTATCCTGAAGGTGCAGGAATGGACGCCGAAGATGATCTATCAGCACGAATGGGAACTTACACAGCGCCTGATGGAAGGACTGATGCAAAACAATGATCTGCGATTGTTGGGACCAGGTCTAGGTAAGCCAAGAACGGGTATTGTATCTTTCGTGTCTGGCCAGTATAGCTCGTCGGAGCTGGCTTTTCGCTTGGATCGTGAGTATGGCATTGCAGTAAGAGCGGGTTATCATTGTACTCCTTTAGCGCATATGGCATCTGATACAGATCAGACAGGTGCGGTTAGAGTGAGTGTAGGGGTAACGACCACACAAGAGGATATAAGTGTTATGCTCACAGCAATGAAGGAGATCTATAGCTAATGGATACAGATCAAGATAGAGAAGAGGAAGGAATTAGCGCATGGCTGAATTAAATGAATTGATCATGGAGCAGCTTCATTGGTTTGTCATCTTGATGGTCATCATGATCTTGATCTTATGGATAACGGCAGCTGTTCAAGGAACTAAATTACGCAAGATGAGACGCCGTTACGATGCCATGATGGCAGGTAGTGGAGTGGAGGATCTAGAAACATTACTCGTACAACTGAAAGTCCAGATGGATGAAATCGAAGAGAGCCAGGGTAACCATGCCAAAATGCTGGATTCCATATCTCGTAATATGAAGGGAATGAAATCCAAAGTAGGCATCATTCGTTACAATGCATTTGGGGAAAGGGGGAATGATATGAGTTTCTCCCTGGCTATACTGAGTGAACAAGAGGAAGGGCTTGTCCTGACCGGTTTGCATAACCGGGAGAGCTCATATGTTTACGCTAAACCACTGAAAGACGGGCAGTCCATCTATCCTTTATCTCCGGAAGAGAAAGAAGCCGTTACTCTTGCGCTGCAAAAAGGGTAGAGCGATTCCATTCCTTAATTCCGGAAAAGATACAGGTTGCAATGATATCAGACAGTCGCATTACGAGACTTAAACGGGTGTTCTGT
>NZ_JBHTYI010000143.1:0-1753 GCF_043656335.1 Peribacillus sp. NPDC056705
GAAATCAATCGGTCCACTCATGAAGTGACAGCGGGCGATAAAGCGATCGCCCTTACGGCTCGCGAGTTCGACATTCTCTACTTGCTTGCCCGCCAACCGGGGCGGATCTTCAGCAGCGAGGATATTTTCCAACAGGTGTGGAAAGAGAAATACTATGTATCTAACAATACCGTCATGGTCCATATCAGTAATCTGAGGGACAAGCTTGAGAAAGAACTGGGTTACAAGCTCATTCAAACCGTCTGGGGAGTTGGGTACAAGATTCATGCGTAAACTTCAGTGGAAAATCATTATGCTGTTCTTTCTCAGCGGCGCCTTAACGTTAGCCATTCTGTTCATTACGCAGCAATTGATGCGATTGATTGGGAAGGAGATGTGGCGGGAATCGTGGGTGCAGAGCCTGTTCTATGTCAATCGGTCCTTGCAGAATTTCTTCGGGTTCCCCGTTGTCGCGACCGTGATCGGTATCCTGCTCTTTATCGGTATGGTACTGCTGCTCAGCCAAGGAACCATTCGTCAGATCAACCAATTGATGCTGGGCACCAAACGGTTAGCCCGAGGTGAGCTGGACGAGGAAATCGTCGTAAGCTCGAACGATGAGCTTGGACAAACGGCGGTACAGATCAATCAGATGGCGAAGCAGCTCAAGCTCTCGCTCGCTGAGGAGAGAACAGCCGTCCAGTCCAAGAATGAGCTGATCAGCAACGTCTCCCACGACCTGCGTACCCCGCTGACGTCCATCATCGGTTATCTGCGTCTGGTCAATGAAGATCAGTATAAAGATGAGGTTGAACTGCGTTATTATACGGATATTGCGTACGATAAGTCTCTTCGGTTAGGCCGGCTCGTGAACGATCTGTTCGAATACACACGGATGGGGTACTCCCCTATCAATCGTGCAAATATCAATTTGGTGGAACTACTCGGCCAACTGGCTGTGGACTTCTCCTTACCCGGTCAAACGGATCAGGTTAAAGTCGTCTTTACCCCGTCCACGGAGAAGATCATGATCTCATCGGATGGAGATAAATTAATGCGTACTTTCGAGAACCTGCTCGCCAATGCAGTCAGACACGGCAAAGATGCGGCAAGAGTCGATCTAAACGTATCCCGCGATTCCGTTCATGCCATCGTACAAGTCATCAATTATGGCTCGCCTATTCCGCAACAGGCGATTCCGCATCTCTTCGAACGATTCTACCGTGTAGATGAATCCCGAACTGCGCAGACCGGCGGTTCCGGACTGGGCTTAGCGATTGTGAAGGCGATCATTGACGCCCATCACGGGACCATTCATGTCACGAGCAATACCGAGATGACGATGTTTGAAGTGCGCCTTCCTTTGCAAGCCGTGCAATAAATTAAGAAAAAATCCGGAATCCGTATTTACTATTCGACATACAATTCCATTATCCGATAAAATAGGGATGACTGTCCTCTTGGCCCTGTCCGCTCTGACAGGGGTACTTGAAAGGAATGAATTTCGTCCCATGACTAATATATTGTTCACCAATTTCTGCATACTCGTCACATTCCTATATGCCTCCGGCTTGTTATCCAAGCGATATGTAACCGGGGTCACGTCGCCCTCCACCACCGTGAAGATTAATGCCGGGCTGTTATTTGGCATCTACGGCATTATACTAATGTACTACTCGTTTCCGATCGACCCTCGTTTTTTTGCTGATTTACGTCACTTGGCGATCGTGGTGATCGCTACTTATTTAGGTTGGCTGCCCTCCCTGATTGCGGG
>NZ_JBHTYI010000144.1:0-1747 GCF_043656335.1 Peribacillus sp. NPDC056705
TGAAAAAATCCCGGTTCCTATTGACGCCTGTGCTGCTGTGGTTATCTCTATTTCTTATCATCCCGATGCTCATCGTTGTGGGGATCTCCTTTCTTTCCCGCGACGCGCTAGGGAATGTTGTCTTCTCCTTCAGCCTGGAAGGGTACAAGATGTTCTTTGATCCGCTTTATCTCGGGATATACTGGGATACCCTGGTGTTGTCCCTGCTAACTACCGTGATTTGTCTATTGGTTAGTTATCCGCTCGCTTATTATATTGCCGGGGCATCGCCGCGGATTCAGACCTGGGGACTAATTCTGATTACGGTGCCATTCTGGATCAACTTCCTGATCCGGACATATGCCTGGGTGCTGCTGCTTCGGACGCAAGGCGTGGTCAACAGTCTGCTGCTCTGGATGGGGTGGATTGACGAGCCGATCCAAATGCTCTATACGTATGGAGCCGTCCTGCTAGGTATGGTCTATAACTTTATTCCTTTTATGGTGCTGCCGATTTATGTAGCGCTGGAGCAGATGGATAAGCGACTGCTTGATGCGGCCAGTGATCTGGGCGCTTCGAAATGGAAGGCGTTCCGTCACATTACGCTGCCGCAGAGCAAATCCGGCATCATGACCGGTGCGGTTTTGGTTTATGTCTCTACTTCCGGGATGTTTGTTGTCACCGATATCCTGGGCGGTGCGAAGTCGTCAATGATCAGTAACATCATTCAGTCACAGTTTCTCGGAGCGCGCAATTGGCCCTTTGGTGCTGCACTCTCGGTCATCTTCGTGGCAACCTCGTTGGTGCTGATTCTGCTGTTCAACCGGGCGATGCAAGCTCGACATCAACGTGTAGGGGAGGAACGGTAAATGAAGAAGAATCATCCCCTGCTTGGCATTCATTCGTTCCTGATGATGGCCTTTATCTATGTGCCGATCATCATCATTATCGTCTATTCTTTTAATGACACGAGACTTGGCGGTAACTGGGAAGGCTTCACCTTCAGCTGGTATACCTCCCTGTTCCAGAACCGTCACGTGATGGAAGCGCTGATGAACAGTTTAACAATAGCTCTTATATCCACCATCGTGTCGACACTGCTTGGAACCGCGGCTGCCTTGTCGTTGAAAGGCCTGAGTCGCAAGGGACGTGGTGGTATGAATGGACTATTGTACCTGCCGGTAATTATTCCGGACATTATTATGGGATTGTCCTTGCTTGTGCTATTTAGCCAACTGAATATGCCGCTCGGCAAGACGACCGTTATCATTGCGCATATTACCTTCAGCATGTCGTTCGTGTATGTAGTCGTTACGGCAAGGCTGTCGGGGATGGGTAAGCAATTGGATGAAGCGGCGCAGGATCTTGGCGCAACGCCTTGGCAGACCTTTCGGCATGTGACATTGCCGCAGATTGCCCCGGGCATCATTGCCGGTGCATTAATTGCTTTTACTTTGTCGCTCGATGACTTCATGGTCAGCTTTTTCGTCGCCGGACCAAGCTCCACGACATTGCCGATATATATTTACGCTCAGGTGAAACGAGGCATTTCACCAGAGATCAACGCTTTATGTACACTGCTGATCCTGGTGAGCATCACCTTGATCCTGTTAGCCCAGTATATACTTAACCGCGGCAATGGTCAGAAGAAACACAAAACCTTGCCGATCTAAGAGAGGAGATATGGAATTGAAACAATCAAGATGGACACGCCTGCTGGCGGTGGGTATGGTTGCGGTGCTATCGGCTGGCTTATTGGCGGCTTGCG
>NZ_JBHTYI010000145.1:0-1727 GCF_043656335.1 Peribacillus sp. NPDC056705
GCCTTTGCCACGGTTCGTGAAGCTTCCAGGCGTGCCTTGGGCAAACGTCATTATGACGTGCAGCTCCTTGGAGGTATGGCCCTCAACGAAGGCAGAATTGCAGAGATGAAGACCGGTGAAGGTAAGACCCTGGTAGGTACCCTTCCGGTATACTTGAATGCCCTGCTTGGCAAAGGGGTTCACGTGGTAACCGTCAACGATTATCTGGCGCAGCGTGACAGCCAAGAGATGGCGCAAATATATAACTTCCTGGGCATGACGGTCGGGGTGAACCTGAGCGGCATGGAGCACCCGGATAAACAGCAAGCGTATGCTTGCGATATTACGTATGGTACGAACAATGAGTTTGGCTTCGATTACCTGCGTGATAACATGGTGTTGTATAAAGAGCAGATGGTTCAGCGTCCGCTGTACTTCTGTATCATTGATGAAGTGGACTCCATTCTGGTCGATGAAGCACGTACACCGCTCATTATTTCTGGACAAGCCCAGAAATCAACCGATCTGTATTATGCGGCGGACCGTTTCGTGAAGCGCCTGACGGCTGAAGAGGATTACACGGTAGATATTAAGGTGAAGTCCGTTGCTTTAACGGAAAAAGGCGTAGCCACCGCCGAGCGTTCCTTCGGCATTGAGAACCTGTACGATCAAAACCATGTGACGTTGAACCATCACATTGTACAGGCGCTCAAGGCGAATGTCATCATGCGTCTTGACGTCGACTACGTTGTTACAGACGACGAAGTCGTCATCGTGGATGAATTCACTGGCCGTCTGATGGCTGGACGCCGTTATAGCGATGGTCTCCACCAGGCGATTGAAGCGAAGGAAGGTATCGAGGTACAGAATGAGAGCATGACGCTCGCCACGATTACATTCCAGAACTACTTCCGTATGTACCGCAAGCTTGCCGGTATGACCGGTACAGCGAAGACGGAGGAAGAGGAGTTCAAGAAGATTTATGGTCTTGAGGTACTTCAGGTTCCTACCAATAAACCTAATCAACGTAATGATATGCCGGATGTCGTATATAAGACCGAGGAAGGCAAATTCAAAGCGGTTGTCACGGAGATCGTGGAGCGTCACAAGAACAATCAACCAATTCTGGTCGGTACAGTTTCGATCGAGAACTCGGAGCGTCTGTCCGATATGCTCAAGCGCAAAGGCGTGCAGCATAAAGTATTGAACGCGAAGTACCATGCGGAAGAAGCGGATATTATCTCTCGCGCCGGTCAACCGGGATCGGTGACGATCGCAACGAACATGGCGGGCCGTGGTACGGATATCGTGCTCGGCGATGGCGTACAAGCTGTCGGCGGTCTGCATATCATCGGAACAGAACGCCATGAATCGCGCCGGATTGATAACCAGTTGCGCGGTCGTGCCGGACGCCAAGGCGATCCGGGGTCTACGCAATTCTACCTGTCGCTTGGCGATGAATTGATGAAGCGTTTCGGTACCGATAACGTCCTCAATATGATGGAACGTCTCGGCTTCGAAGAAGATCAACCGATTGAGAGCAAGATGATCACCCGTGCGGTGGAGTCGGCTCAGAAGCGGGTTGAGGGTAACAACTTCGATATGCGTAAAGTCGTTCTCCAATATGATGACGTGATGAACCAGCAGCGTGAGATTATTTATAAGCAGCGTCGTGAAATTCTGGAATCGGCAGACATTAAGCAGATCGTTGTTGAGATGATTAAGCCGGTTATCGAACGGGTCGTTCA
>NZ_JBHTYI010000146.1:0-1717 GCF_043656335.1 Peribacillus sp. NPDC056705
ACCATTCACGGTCTCCTACGGGTTCCTTGAGGTCAAAGGAAATAAAGGCACGCCCAAATGCCGCCTTATTCCTACAACCAGTTAGAACTTTCCGTCCGAAGAGACCGATGCCAACAACACAACACATACATTCTGTAAATTACTCATTTGACATCAGCCTCCTTTATGCTTGCTTAATATAATCCGTATTATAGGACCTGTGATTCTGCATGTCAACATCTTCCTAGTGTTATATTCGCCGAAAGTGTCGCCATTCATCCGGAAGCAGCAGTCCGTACTGACGGTTCAGGAATCGGTCATCCACAAGTGTAAGCGTGCCACTATCATGCTCCGAGCGGATCAGGCGACCCCCGGCTTGCAGCACTTTATTTATTCCCGGGTACACATAAGCATAATCATACCCGCGCTTACCGGTCCGATCGAAATAATCCTTAATGATATCGTTCTCGAAGGATAACTGCGGCAGTCCGACGCCGACTACCACCACGCTGGAAAGCCTTTCTCCCTTCAGATCAATGCCTTCCGAGAAGATGCCGCCCATGACGGCAAATCCCACTATAGGAGCCTTCGCATCGGACTGGAACGCCTCCAGGAAAGCCTCCCGCTGCTCCTCACTCATGCCTTGTCCCTGAAGTAATGTTCTCACTTCCGGATTCAGTCTAGTGAAGGCTGCATGAATGTCCTGCATGTAAGGGTAAGATGGCAGAAAAACCAGCGTATTCACCGGCTGCTCCTGCACCAGTTCCATCAGCATCCTGACAATCGGTTCTAGATTGCGCTCCCGATCTTTATAACGGGTAGACAACGGCATTATTCTCATATCCAGTTGTTCTGCTGAGAAGGGGGAGGGGATGGACAAGCTGTAATCCTCCTCCTCAGCTCCAAGCATATCGCGGTAATAGCCGAGTGGCATCAATGTTGCCGAGAACAAGATGCTCGACCGATAGTTCTTGCCAGCCTGCTGCAGTAAATAGGATGGATCCAGGCAGAACAGCTTGAGATATACCTCACTTTGACTCAACTCCGCATACGTCACAAACCGCTCATCATACAGCTTGGAAATGCGCAGATAAGCCTGTACAGCAAAATAACTCTCAAGCAGCGCCTCCGCCTCATCACCGCTCTTACCGGTCATAAGCTCAGCCTCGGCCTGCAGCGCAAAATCCTCCAACAGTTCCACCATCATCTCCGGCTGCTGGGAGCCGACGATACGCTCCTCACTCTCGCTGGCCTTGCGGAGCAGCTTAAAGCGGCTGTTTACCCGCTTGGCAGCGTTGTACAAAGCAGGATTGCTCTCTTTATAAGACCGCTGCAGCTCCAGAAACGCCGATTTGTTGAGCTCCGCCGAGAACATGCCCCGTGCGCGATCAACCAGATTATGCGCCTCGTCGATTAGCAGCACGCTTCGCTTCTTCGTCTCCTCCGGCATTCGCTTCAAAGATACGCGCGGATCAAATATATAGTTATAGTCACAAATGACGGCATCTGCGGCATATGACGCATCCAGCGAGAATTCAAACGGACACACATGATGCTTGCGCGCATAGGCCTCAACCACCGGCCGTGTAATTAAGGTCTCGTGGGCCAGCAAGTCCAGAATCGCTTCGTTGATACGGTCATAGTACCCTTCCGAGAAGGAGCAGCCCATCGCTCCGCAGCCTTCCGATTCGCCGAAGCAAATTTTGTCTTTCGCCGTTAACGTCACCGTGTGCATATG
>NZ_JBHTYI010000147.1:0-1710 GCF_043656335.1 Peribacillus sp. NPDC056705
ATCGTGGAGCGATGCGGAGGTCTCATTACGGCAGCCAATCGCGAAGAAGGAGGGGCCGTCATTTCACTGGGATTCCCTCTGTATCGAGGAAGGCTTATATAGATAAGCTTTTTTTCCTTACAAAAGACGTAAGCTATTGCGAACAGAATAAAGGATTTCGACATTGCAGGCAGAATTTTGTATATATCCGGGCATGCTGGATGATAACAGGATGAGCATGGATATATAAAAAATTCAAAAGGCGATGGTGATGTTGTCCATGGATATGCAGTATCGGGTCGAACGGGATTTTCTAGGGGAGAAGCAGCTTCCTGCAGCAGCTTATTATGGCATTAATACCGTGAGGGCCGTGGAGAATTTTCCAATCAGCGGGGTGCCGATCCACCCGGAATTAATCTCTGCGTTGGGTGAGGTCAAGAAAGCGACAGCACTCGCGAACATGGAGCTGGGATGGCTTCCCAAAAATATAGGGGTTGCCATTACGGAGGCGGCGGATGAGGTTATTACCGGGTTCCTCCGTTCGGAATTCATTGTCGATTCCATTCAGGGCGGGGCGGGTACCTCGATTAACATGAATATGAATGAGGTCCTGGCTAACCGGGCTTTAGAAATTATGGGTAAGAAGAAGGCGGAATATTTCTATTGCAATCCTAACAATCATGTCAATATGTCGCAATCTACGAATGATGCCATTCCTACAGCTATTCGGATCGCTTCGTTCCGATTGACTCAGGATTTACTGATCGCATTTCGCACCTTGGTGGACGGGATTCGGGAGAAAGCGAGAGCGTTTGATGATGTGATCAAGATGGGACGCACCCATCTTCAGGATGCGGTGCCGATCCGGCTCGGTCAGGAATTCGGTGCTTATGCCAATGTGCTAAGCCGTGATATTAAACGGATCGAGCGTGCGGCCGAAGGACTGCTTACCGTTAATATGGGGGCAACGGCTGTAGGGACGGGGCTGAATGCCACGCCGGAATATATGCAGAGCGTGGTGCAGCACTTGCACGAGCAGACGGGCTTTGCACTCGTGCAAGCCGAGGATCTGGTAGATGCTACTCAGAATACAGATGCGTATATGGAGTTATCTGCGGCACTGAAGGTATGCGCGGTGAACATCTCCAAGATGTGCAATGATATCCGATTAATGGCATCCGGGCCAAGAGCGGGGTTGAACGAACTGAATGTCCCTCCAAGGCAGCCGGGTTCCTCCATAATGCCGGGTAAGGTTAATCCGGTTATGGCAGAGGTCATGAACCAGATCGCTTTCCAGGTGATCGGCAATGACCATACGATCAGCCTTGCTTGTGAGGCCGGACAGTTCGAGCTTAACGTCATGGTACCGGTAGCTGCCAACAATTTGATGCATTCCTTGAAGATCCTGAAGAACGGAATGGATGTATTCTATAAAAATCTGATGGTTGATCTCACGGCAAATAAAGAACGCTGCAAACACTTCGTGGATACAAGCTTCGGAATTATTACCGCGCTTAACCCTCATCTGGGCTACGATGTAGCGTCCAGACTGGTGAAGGAGGCGCAGAAGACGGGGCGAAGCATCCGCGAGATTATATTGGAACAGGGACTGCTCACAGAAGAACAGATCTTGGTTATACTAGATCCATATAACATGACTTCGCCGGGTATTGCGGGCGAGGAGTTCCTGTTGAATCAGTAGCTTTTGCGTCGTAACCACCGGTCAAGGTC
>NZ_JBHTYI010000148.1:0-1706 GCF_043656335.1 Peribacillus sp. NPDC056705
GGATGACCCATGGTAATACACCTCACTTTCTTTTGCATTCTGACGTGCTTCTTCTTCCGATATAGAACGATTTCGAATTTGGGGATCGGCTGCTTCTCTCGACAATTTCTTTGTCGCGGGTATCGGAACCAGACCTGATCGCTCCAGCGTTAACGTCTTCTTCAGCTTTCGCAAGCCGTTATATAAGTGTGTCTTCACCGTACTTAGGGGGAGATCGACCAGGTCCGCGATCTCCTGTAGCTTCAGATCATGGAAGAATCGAAGCGAGATGACTTCCTGCTGAATATCCGGCAGGCTCTCGAGCGAGGCTGCAATTTCCAGAGAAGTCTCCTGCTGCTCCATCAGTTCTTCGGCACCTGGTGCCGGATCATAAGCGTCCGGCAAATCCTCTCCTGCAGGTCCCTCAGACCTGAAGGTCGCACTTTTCCAGTAGTCTTTGCACAAATTAAGCGCAACCCGGTATAACCACGAGCGTACATGCTCGAGCGTTCCATGCGTCTTCAGATGCCGAATTAATCGAATAAAGGTTTCCTGTACGATATCCTGGGCCTTCTGACTGTCCTCCAGCCGCCTGGTGGTATAACTCAACAGCGGCCCATGGTACCTCGTCACCAGCATTTCGAACGCTTCCTGGTCACCTGCAGCCATACGTTCTGACAACTGCTGATCGGAAATCATGACTCTCCCCCTTTCTACGTGTAGCTTATCCTTCCCAATTCCATACTCTCTCTATTATACCGGAGGTGTTGATTTGTGCACGGATGCAGTCAAGCTTGCGTTACTGATCATTCATGACCCGTTCCCACTCCCGCTCCCATTGTGAGTACGAAATCGGCTCCTCCAGTGGCCGCAGCGGATTCGAATTCGTGCTGGGCAGCATCAAACCTTGCTGATAGAAATGTGTTAAAATCTGCTTCACCTGATCCCCTTTCCCTTCCAGCAGCGCTCGTCTGACTTTGGTAGCCATCGTAATGCCGATTTTATTCTGGGGATCCGTTCCGCTGCCATTCTTGAATAACAGCTCCTGTACGGATCTCAGGTTCATATAAGCGGATCTTAACTGTCTATCACTCAAGCCCTTTTCTTCAATGTAATAAAGATACCAGAACAGACTACTGATCTTTCCACGGACATCCCGCTCTGGATTTTCATAACCATAGCCCAGGCTAGCCTGGGAACCGAATAAAATATTGTTCATCCACTCGCCCGCCAGGTTTGCTGGATTATAACGATCCTGAATCGATAAAACAATATGATCATGCTGTCTGCTTAAGTTGCTGCCTTGACCAAGGAATAATATCGTGTCGATACCGGAGCGGAAAGAAGGCAGCCAGCTGCTGAAATAATCATGCTTCAGCTGCAGATCCTCAGCCAACCCGATTGTCGCATTCTTCATATAAGGCGTCGTGACGAACCTATAAGGAAGCCCAGTCTTCTGCACTTCGATCCAGTTCCCCCCTCCAAAGAGCGAGAGGTTTTGCGTTATCCCGTTCTGCGCAAACTGCTGATAACCCGGTCTGCGCTCCAGCTCCACAAGCCCCGTATAAATGTGATGATCATACCCCTTGACGGTTAACCTCATGTCACCGTAGGAATAGGCCATCAACCCATTGCTTCCACCGGTGAAGATACGCGAAGGCATCTCTGCGGTATCTTTGAGATACACGTTCTGATGACCCGGCAACGGATACCATGCCATGTAACCC
>NZ_JBHTYI010000149.1:0-1698 GCF_043656335.1 Peribacillus sp. NPDC056705
TGTTAGCATATATAACCGACCTGAAGGCCAGGACTATGCTCACTTTGACCGACGTAACGAATCGGACCCGTTATCCCCTACTGATCCGGCTGATGCCGTGTTCAAGGAACCGCTCCGGAGCGAACTTCACCAGCCTGTTTCTCAAGAGACACTCTCAATCCATGGTGTCTCATCCCTGTTAAGAGGTACTAGCTACTTTTCTCCATCTACGCATTTGGACATATACAAATATATAGGGTCTATTATATGCAACCTCACGGTATATGGCAAGGTTCATTTCCCCATTTTATCCGAATTGGCTCCGATCTAACCCCTGTCAGAGCTACTTACTTGGACTGAAGCCGGGCCAATTCTTGCCGAAGTTCCCTAATCTCCGCCAGCCAGTTGGCTTCGGATGCCTCCTCCTCTAGGCCAGCACCGGATAAACCCAGCAGTTCCTGGATACGGTACTCCAATTTCATCCGTCGATTGTCCTTTGCGCTATCTCCCTTAATGACACCGACGCGAGACGTCTGTTCCTCCTCCTCATCCACACTCCCCTCAAACCAAATAGGAGCGCTTTGCGGACGTAACGTCAGCAGTCGATTCGCAATTTTGCGTACCAGGTACCGATCATGGGATACCAGCGCAATCGCACCCGGGAAGCTAGCCAACACGTCTTCAATGACTTCTCGCGTATCAATATCCAGATAATTCGAGGGCTCATCCAGCACGAGCAAGTGAGCGCCGCTGAAATACAATTTCAAAAAAGCGGTCCGGCACTTCTCTCCCATACTGAGCTGCCACATCTTCTTATACACATCATCCCGCCGGAAGAGGAAGCAGCCCAGCAGCGTTCTTGCACGGCTCTCGGTCATACCTGGAATAACTAACAAGCTATCGAGCAGTGTCGTTTCGGGATCCAGCCCTTCCAGCTCTTGTGAGAAGTAGCCGACCTTGACGGCCGGATTTCGTATAACTTCTCCTTCGTCCGGATGTAATTCACCCAGTAACAGCTTCAGGAGCGTAGTTTTGCCGCTGCCGTTAGGGCCTCTGACCGCCAACCGATCTCTGCGGTTCAAGTAAAATGACAATTGTTCAAATAACATATGCCCGTCGAACCCGAAGCTCATATCCTTCACATGGATCAGCGTCCGACCACCGAAGCTGTCACCCTCAAGCTCCATATTCAGTCTGGGGCCGCTGCGCGGTTTATCCACACGTTCCGCCTCAAGCCGCTCCAGCGCTTTTTCCTTGGCATGATACCTCGAGATATTCTTATTTGCCTTGGCTTTGTAGAAACTCGCCGTAATCTTGACCTCATTCACGTCGCCAGCCGCGTTGTGGGCTTTATGAAACCACTCCTGATATCTTCGAATGGATTCCTCCAGCGCTTTGTGGGCCAATTCCTGCTTGCGGTAAAGGGTCTCTTGTTCGCGCAGCTCTCGCTCTTTCTCCCTCCGGTAATCGGAGTAACTTCCACGGTATCGCGTTAGCCCTCCATCCGACAGTTCGCACACGGCCGTCGCCACACGATCGATAAACTCCCGGTCATGGGATACGAACAGCACCGTTCCTTTATATGACGATACCAGCCACTGCTCCAGCCAAACCAGGCTCTCACCGTCCAGATGGTTCGTCGGTTCATCCAACAGCAGAAATCGCGGCGAAGATACGAGCAGCGCAGCCAGCATCACCTTTGTCTTCTGACCCCCGCTG
>NZ_JBHTYI010000150.1:0-1693 GCF_043656335.1 Peribacillus sp. NPDC056705
GGGTCTCGCCAATTGCGGTGATTTATTCTACATTGTCGGCCTGATGGCGATTGTCCACGGGATAACGGGGTCAGCCTTGTTTATGGCGATGATTCCTTTTGCAACAACGATGGCGCGTTTTATCAGCGGTAGCCTGGCGCCCGTATTGATGGATCGATACAGCCTCAAGTCGCTGCTCACGTCCTCCCAGATCGGAAAAACGGCCGTGTTGTTTCTATTATTACTGAGTTACCACGTGCTGGGGGAAAGGGAGGTGACGGTCTACGCCATACTCGGATTCGTATTCCTCATCTCGCTGCTCGATGGCTGGGCGGCACCCGCTAGCCATGCGATGCTGCCACGCCTGGTCGATCCCGGCGAGTTAACGAAGGCCAACAGCTTCGTGGCGCTCGTTGATCAGATGATACAGCTGGGTGGCTGGGCTGTAGGGGGGTTGTTGGTCGTCAGCCTAGGCGGTAGTAACGTAGTCTGGTTAACGCTGATTCTTGCGGCGGCAGCTGCCGTTTTCATGAAGCTGATTGAGGATCAGTATGAGACGGTGAGGAGCCCATCCAAGCTGGGTGAATCGTATTGGAGCTCGATCCAGGAGGGGTGGGTGCTGATTTGGAAGCAGCCGTCGCTTCGAACGATCCATGTGATATATGTATTGGAGACGATAGCGGGCGTTATCTGGATTGCCGCGATCATCTATGTTTACGTGGCTGAAGTACTGCATAAGGAAGAGGCGTGGTGGGGATACATCAACGCCAGTTTTTTCCTCGGACTTTTGCTAGGTGGCTGGTTCGCGTTTAGAGGCGCGGGACAGATTGACCGCAATGTTCCTAAATTTATCATATATTCATCCTTTGGCATCAGTCTCATGACATTCGGTTTCGGGATGACTTCAGTGCCTTGGCAGGCGCTTTTGTTCTCGGCAGGCTTCGGTATATTCGAGCAGGTGAAAGCGGTGTCCTTACAGAGCACCTTACAGCGCAGCGTGTCAGTTCAACTGCTGCCGAAGGTTTATGCGGCTCAAAGCGCATTGATCTCGCTTGTATTCGGCGTATCTACGCTGTTGTTCGGATGGATTACGGATCAGTTCGGTGTAAGAGCTACGTATTTCATCGCCGCGACGGTGTTGTTCATTTCCGGATGCTACGCCGTACGGATACGAGGAAGGTTGCCGGAAGCGAGACTAGAATAGAAAAAGCCAATTTATGTGATAAGGCTCTCCACGCATAGTAGCGGGAGAGCCTTTTATTGATGTTACGCAGAAGGTCCGATGGCAATCCAGGACAGGAAGCCGTAGGCTGAATCACAGTTAGGCTGGCGGCTGACTTCGAGCACGGCAGCATCCTCACGCTGGGATTTCAGGGAAATCAGGAATGCAGGATTGTTACTCATTCCGACAATGACATAATTAATTCCGACGAAAGACTCCTCGAATTGTACCGTAACTTCGATCAAATCTTCCGTATCGAATACAAATGGGGCCATTCCGAATTGCTGCAATTTGGTTGCACCTGCCGTACCGCGTACTGGTGTAAAGCTCATATGCTGTGGCGTGACGGTTGCTTCTGCCAGCTGCTGGCCCGTAACGGCGCCCTCGCGTAGATGCTGGCTCGTAATGGCGCCTTGGCTTAGATGCTGGCCCGTAACGGCGCCTTGGCTAATATGATCTGACGTAACGGCGGCATAGCTTAGATGCTCACAA
>NZ_JBHTYI010000151.1:0-513 GCF_043656335.1 Peribacillus sp. NPDC056705
GCATACGGGTTCTTGTCTCCGTAAGCGAAGACAGGATTCATGTGTCGACCGTGGATAATGGGGCAGGCATTTCAGCAGAAAGACTGGAGATGATCGATGGTTTTCTGAATGATTCCGATGAGGCGGATGGCGGCAGAATCGGCCTGCGGAATGTACATGTAAGGTTGCAACTCACGTATGGCCCGGAAGCGGGCCTGACCATCTACAGTGATCCGGGAATAGGAACCCGGATTGATTTCAGTATTCCGACAGGAGGAGAGAATGATGATGAACGTGCTAATCGTGGACGATGAACCTAAACTTCGCGAGGGTCTGAAAAGTATTGTGTCTTGGCATGAGTTGGGCTATCAAGTCGTGGATACGGCAGCTAACGGAACCGAAGCGTTAGAGAAGCATCGGCTGTATTCACCGGATCTCATGTTGATCGATATACGAATGCCGGGCATGGACGGACTCCAACTGATCGAAGCCATCAGGGCGAAGGATCCCCATATTCATCTCTTGATTCTGAGT
>NZ_JBHTYI010000151.1:523-1204 GCF_043656335.1 Peribacillus sp. NPDC056705
CTGAGTGGTTATGCTGATTTTGATTATGCCAAGCGGGCGATAGCCCACCGAGTGGACGGATACTTGCTAAAGCCCGTGGACGAGGAGGAACTGATTCGATATCTGCTTCAGATTAAACAATCGATCGAACAGGAGCAAGAGTGGGTCACGATCAATCGTGCGACATCCGAATGGAACCGGGCGCAATTCTTGCAAGCATGGCTGACCGAAGAAATTCAGACGGATGCCGTCTCAAGGCAGATGGCAGAGGGGCTTAAGCTAGGTTGGGAGCATTATCAGGTGCTGCTTGTACATGTTAAGGAAGCAGAATCAAGTCCAGAGACTGGACAGTCATTGAAGCATCATCTGATAACGCGGTTTGAGGAGAACGGACAGGGTGCCGTCTTTCCGATTCAAGGTGATCTCGCGGTATTACTGCCAGCTCCGGTGCTTACCAGCGGTTCGCGTAACGCATTGCGGAAGCAACTGGCAGATATCGTAAGGGAGAGCGGAGCGGCTTCCTTTACGGCAGCATTAGGTCCTTCTGTGCGCGATCTGGATGGGATCATTCTGTCCTATCAAACGGCCAAGGAATTGATTCGGGCGCGATTTTTTTACCCTTCAGGTGAGATGTTGTCTAGTGAATCGACCAGGTACCTCGGAGATGCTCCAAACAGCGAGGAAGCATTACGTTCATATGAC
>NZ_JBHTYI010000151.1:1214-1691 GCF_043656335.1 Peribacillus sp. NPDC056705
ATGTAGAAGTGCAGCACAAGCTTCTGAAGGCGGCGGCGGCCGCCATGCTGCACGAGCAGTATACAGAGGGTGGCATGAAAAACGCATTCGCCGAGCTGCTTACGAGCATTCATAATAAATGGACTCTACTTCGAAGAGACCCGCAAACCCGGGCTATGGATTATTCGGATCGGATTGCCGCTGTATTCCGCCAGCGCACGTTACAGGAACTTCATGCCCATGTTGCAGAGTTTCTTGAGGAACTAAGCTCATGCGCTGCATACGATAGCAAAGATCAAGGGATGAAGCAGATTATGGATCTCATCCTTCGAAATTATAGCGAGAACATTAAACTGGAAACATTGGCCTCGGTATTTAACTATAACAGCGCATATTTAGGGAAGATGTTCAAGAATTCAACAGGTGAATATTTCAACACGTATTTGGATAAAGTGCGCATCAACAAAGCGAAGGACCTGCTGAAGCAGGGGATGAAGG
>NZ_JBHTYI010000152.1:0-1396 GCF_043656335.1 Peribacillus sp. NPDC056705
GGGAGCAAGCGTGAACCATGGAGCCTTCCCCAGATAGCTCTGCGATTCATTCAGCATTCTACCCCAGCTGGGATCGGGTGGCTGTACACCCAAGCCCAAGTAACTTAGTGCAGCCTCAACCAAAATCGCCGTTGAGAAACTAAGCGCTGCCGTCGTTACGATGGAAGATGCAATATTGGGCAGAATCTGGACGAATATAATGTTGGCATGCCCTGCACCTATTCCCCTTGCAGCCTTTACATATTCTGCTTCACGATGCTGCAGCACTCCGCTGCGGATCACGCGAGCGAATGAGGGGACGGATAGAATGCCGATCGCAAGCATCGTCTGGAACATGCTGGGCTGATAAATCGTGACCAGCAGTAAGGCGATAAGGATACCGGGAAACGCCAACAATGCATCTGTTCCCCGCATCAACAGTTCATCGAGCCATCGTCCCACATAGCCGGCCAATGTCCCAATGATCAGCCCGCCGCTTAACCCGATAGCTACGGAGACCGCTCCAACCATAAATGCCGTCTGAGCGCCCACCATAACCCGACTCAGCACATCCCTGCCAAAATTATCGGTTCCCAGCCAATGGCTCCAGCTCGGCCCCTGCAGCCGATCGGCAATGTTCATGACATTCACTTGGTGCGGGGTATAGAATAGGCTGACCAGCATCATCAAAAGAAGCAACGTAATACATGACGCCCCCAGCGCCAGACTGAAGCTGTAATGTCTCTTCATCATCGTTAACCCCTACTTCAAACGGATTTGTGGATCCAGCCAGCGGTAGGATAGATCGACTATAAAATTTATCATGATAACCGTAAAAGCAATGATTAGCACTAAGCCCTGCACTAACGGATAGTCCCGATTACCGATCGCAGTAATGAGCAAGCTACCAAAACCCGGCAACGTAAACACCTGTTCAATAACCAAACTGCCGGCAAGCAGCTCACCAAAATGAATACCGATGATCGTGATTACGGGAAGCAGCGCATTCTTCAGCACATGGCGGTAGTGTATCGACTTCTCGGGCAACCCCTTACTTCTCGCTGTTCTCACATAATCCAGATTGAGCTGCTCCAGCATCGTCGTTCGCAAATACCGAACCACAATCGCGATCTGTGGAATAGCCAGCGCGATGGCGGGCAGCAGCAAGGACCGAAGTGCCAGCAGCGGGCTCTCCGACCAAGGGATATAGGTGCTGACCGTTACCCATTTGAGGCTCAGGCCGAAAATGAGAATGAGGATAATCCCCATCCAGAACGACGGAACCGCCAGTCCGATCTGGGTGCCGATCGACACGGCCATATCTATCGCTTTTCCCTTCGTCCTGGCTGCCAGAATACCAAGCGGGATACCAATACCAACCGTAATGGTCATCGCCAGCACAGCAAGCGTAATGGTC
>NZ_JBHTYI010000152.1:1406-1683 GCF_043656335.1 Peribacillus sp. NPDC056705
GATTCTCCGAAATCCAGTAAGGCAATCCCCGAAATCCAGTCGATGAATTGATCGAACAACGGACGGTCCGTCCCTAGCTTAGCCGCAAGCATCGCAATTTGCTCATCGGTTGCTTCTACACCAAGAATAGTGAGCGCAGGATTACCAGGAATGATGCGGAACACGGAAAATGTCAGGATGACCACGAACAACATCGTCAGAAATAGCGTGAGCGTACGCCTTGTATAATAATTCATGTTGGGCAAATCACCTCCGACTGTCCTACTCCGTAAAATAG
>NZ_JBHTYI010000153.1:0-1678 GCF_043656335.1 Peribacillus sp. NPDC056705
GCAGTTGAACAAGTCCAAGTCGAAGAAGAACGTCCATCTGCGCACGACTTACGTCTGTGGGATTGAAGAACAGGAGATGGGCCGCCTGAGCGCGGATGGGGTTTATGAACTGATGAACCGTAATCCGTTGTGGCAGGGGCGACTTGATGAACATGGTGATGTCTGGCTGGAGCAAACCGTATCGGATCTGTCACCTGCATGCAAACGACAGGCTTATATGAGCGTCGATATGCAGGGCAATTTGACGCTGTTTGACGGACCACCGGAAGAAGAGAAGGTGCTGCGTACTTTTTTTCAATTGGATATCGGTTCGATGGAATCGTCACTACCACAGGATGTCATCAAGCAACTTGAGGAAGGCATTCGTATACAAGACATTGAAGAGTATAACAGCGTATTATCCACTTTCAGTGATTATGCGCGGGATATGTCTGAGAATGTTATGAAACGAAATCCTTAAATATGGAATGATTCATTCCAATAACATGGCGAGTACAGAAGCAAAGTTCTGTACCGCTATTTTTTTTCCTCAACGAACGGCTGATCTTTTGTTATAATGGGATAACGATACATATGTTCGCTTCATCAGAGGAGAGATAATTTTTGCGTATTTTAGGGATTGATCCGGGTATTGCGATCGTCGGCTTTGGTTTCGTTGATAAGGTCGGCAGTAAAGTAACCCCGGTACAATATGGATCCATTCAGACGGAAGCCCATACGCCGGATGAAGAGAGGCTTCAGCACGTCTATAATGGTATGATTCAGCTTATTGATCAATATAAACCGGAGGCTGTCGCCTTCGAGAAATTGTTTTTTAATCGTAATGTGACAACGGCAATGTCTGTATCTCAAGCCAGAGGGGTGCTCATTCTTGCGGCTGCGCAGCGGGGGCTTCCCATTGCTGAGTATACACCCATGCAGGTGAAGCAAGCGATCGTGGGATACGGGAAGGCCGAGAAGAAGCAGGTTCAGGAGATGGTCAGAATGTTCCTCAAACTGCAGAGCGTTCCCAAGCCGGACGATGTGGCGGATGCGTTAGCCGTAGCGATATGCCATGCGCACTCCTATACACTTAATTCCAAATTAAACGAGGTATTGCGAAAATGATAGATTTTTTACGTGGACAGGTCGTTCACTTAGAGAGTGAGTATATCGTGCTTGATGTTCAAGGAGTAGGGTATCGTGTGTTTTGCCCAAACCCGTATGCTTTTGCCAAGACCGAAGGGATTGTGACGGTATATACACACCATAACGTGCGGGAGGATGCTATTCTGCTGTTTGGGTTCCCGAGCCGGGATGAGCAGAAGTTATTCCGTAAATTGATTGAGGTGTCAGGAATTGGACCGCGGGTGGCGCTCGGTATTCTTGGGGGCGGTTCTCCCGAACATGTCGTATCGGCTATCTACCAAGAGAATATTTCTTTTCTTGTGAAGCTGCCGGGAATTGGGAAGAAGACGGCTCAGCGCATGATCCTCGATTTGAAGGACAAGCTCGAAGGCTTCGGGAATGCAGCTATTCATACCGGGCTGTTCGCACTTCATGAGATGGAGGAGCAGCACGATGACTCGGCATGGTCCGAAGCACGAGAGGGCTTGAAGGCACTGGGATATACAGATAGTGAGCTGGATAAGGTATGGATCAAGATGAAGGATTCTTCAGCAAGTGGAGACACAGTCGA
>NZ_JBHTYI010000154.1:0-1669 GCF_043656335.1 Peribacillus sp. NPDC056705
CAGGGGTTTATGGCATATCGCAGCCCATAGCCGTTATCATCAAGCGCATATCCAGTGTCTGTGACGATGGTACCTTGAACATCAACAAGCTCGTTAGAGGATGGGGGCGTGTGCATATTTTTTTCTGAAGCCTGCAACATCGCCAAGAAGGGACGAGTGCAGGCTCTAATTGTATCACGGGCAGATGGGGGGATTTACGAACGGGTAGTTATAGGCATATGATGGAATTATTGGATCACCCTAGGGGTACGCACAGCTCGCAGTAACCCACGTGGAGTTGTTCAAGCGCGTACCGTTCCATCACCGGCTTGTCGGCTATTCGATATCCTTTGCTTAGCAACGCTCTTTGGATATCCTCAGCGGTATGCCTAATCTTGAAGACGGCATAGTCCCCGCCCGGCAGTACGGTTTCCCTTACAGAGTCATCCCGAAGTTCCTTATGATCGATTAGTACAATGCAAGTATCGTATCGACAATGTTCAGGTGCTGTTCGATCGGGGAATCTTGTGCAATCCCGAAAATGACGGCTCCTTCCTGTAAAAGTTTTTTTTCCGCTACCCATTGCTTCAACCGTTCCATTGTGCTCGCATTCTGCGGACCATGGCAGGCACCGTGATGTTGAATATCTGCCTTCAAGCGCTGCATGGGGCTAGACCATATGGCGTTGTGGAAAATATTATCGTTCACCAGGACCACCGGAATCGCCGTATTGGCCAAAAGCTGCTCCAGCATGTGGAAGCCTATTGTAGATCCATCGATTGCCACCGAATCATGCTGCTCAGTCAAGCGCAGCGTCTGGACGCGCATCGCTTTTTTGAAAGGGAGGGATACAGCGGATCTGTGAGCAGAGGTTTCAAGAAATACTTATAGTGATGGATGACTTGAATTAGGATTATTCCATCACACACGAGACCTGCCCCGAGACCTCACGGATCTCCAAGGCAGGTTGTTTTCATTATGGTTCAGAGGGCCGGCAGGCGGTGTAATGTGAATATGATTACCGTTAAGCACAGAATGGGACGGGAAGCAATGGCTCGTAAGGATAGTTTTCTGTATTTTCACGACGTTGTCAGAAAGAAGTGAATGTTTCTTGAAAACACTTGTGATCTAACGCACATTCAACATGTACAGATTATACTGAGCACAATGCAGCATGAAGGCAGAGGTAGCGAAATATTTTACGAGAGTTAGGGAGAGGAGGCCGTAAGACGTGGAGATCGATACGGTGTTATGGAGCAGATGGTTAACGGGTCTTACCCTGACTTTTCACGTCATTTTTGCAACGATCGGCGTCGGAGTTCCGCTGATGATTGCCATAGCCGAATTTGTCGGCATACGAAAGAAAGATCCCCACTACATACTCATGGCCAAAAGATGGACGCGTGGCTTCATCATCTCCGTGGCCGTCGGCGTTGTGACCGGCACGGCTATCGCCTTGCAACTGGCCCTCGTCTGGCCGAATTTCATGCGGCTGGCGGGCAACGTCGTCGCGCTGCCGCTATTTATGGAGGTGTTCGCCTTCTTCTTCGAGGCGATCTTCCTCGGTATCTACCTGTACACCTGGAATCGATTCCGAAATCCGTACGTGCATTGGCTGCTGACGATCCCAATCGTCATCGGCGCAGGCATGTCGGCCTTCTTCATCACTACGGTGAACGGGTTTATGAAC
>NZ_JBHTYI010000155.1:0-1658 GCF_043656335.1 Peribacillus sp. NPDC056705
GTCGTTGGAGGACTGGAAGAAGCGGAAGTATTCTACGAGGGTAAGCGGATGCAAGCTCAATCCTGCTTTGAAGCGTTGGGAATGGAGACGGCATTCCCTTTGGAATGTAAAGAGGTACTCGCGCAAATGAATGGCTCGACGATGACACAAGCTATCGCAATATTCGCTTGTCATAATATGCAGCAGTTGCTGGACATTGAACAAAAGATCGCGACCATTTGGGATAGCGGCCGATATATTGCGATCGATTCGAAAGAGCAGGTCGATTACGCTGTTGACAAAGCTTTCCGTCTTATTTGGAATACGGTCAATTTTGAGAATAATATAACTTGCGACAACCCGTTACTCTTCGAGATAGAGGATGGCTACGAAGCGGTCATGGGCTGCAACTGCAGTAATACGCAAATAGGATATGTCATGGACTTGCTTACTATATTGCTTGTGGACAAGGCGAGCTATGCGATGGAGCTTTTGAACCGGCTTGAAGGGGCAGAACACGCAGAAAATATAAAGCTCGAGGCAATCCGGGAAGCGGCTTCTGCAAAAGTCCGGCTCATCCACTCGTTATCAATACCGGCCAGCGCCGATTCGATTCCTACCAAGGCCAATCAGGAGGACCATGTAGAGTTCAGCTTTGGGGCGGCAAGAAAAGCGATGAGAGCATTGGAAGCGTATCAATCGCTGCTGTCCTATCTTTTGGCTGTGGCGATAAAAATAAATATGACCCGCAGCAACAGCGACAAGACGAAAGAGATATTCCCCGACTTAAAGGTGAGTGTGACGGGCTCCTCTGCTCGATTAGCCGCCAGTCTTCATCGGTATTTGGCTGAGAAGTTTGATCTCATTCCATTGCTTCCTTCTTGAATAGGTTGAATGATCTGGCGAATGATATTAGAGTTAATTAATAAATATTTAGATATTGGAGAATGGAACGATGCAAATACGCGAAATTGAAGAAAAGGACAATCAAAGAATAGAGCAAATTATTAAACGCTCATTGGAATCCTTTAACCTAAACATTCCGGGAACAGCATATTTTGACCCTCAACTGAGCAGTCTGGCACAATATTACAAGGAACAACCAAATTCAAAGTATTGGGTTGCAGTGAATGAACAAAATGAAGTAGTAGGTGGTGTGGGGATTGCACCATTTGGGCAGGAACCCGACATTTGCGAGTGCAAAAGCTATACATTGCACCCGAAGCACAAGGTATGGGGCTGTCGAAAGATCTTATCAAAGTAGCACTCGACTTCGCCACGGAACACTATACACACTGTTACATAGAAACATTGAAGAAACTTCAAGCAGCAAATCTCCTTTACATCAAATTAGGTTTCCAACAACTTGAAAGACCACTAGGCGGTTCAGAGCATAATGCTACAGACACCTGGTTTATAAAAGATTTATCGTTGTAGGGTTCGTGCAGTAAATATTTGAAATCGATAGGCACCCGCTAGGGTGCCTTTTCGCCATTTGCAGGAAGTCCATGCTTCTCAAAACTACCAGTCGTCTCAAGAGAAAAACAACCCCAAAATAGAACCGTAATCATCCGAAAAATCAATAGTCCCCCCTAGAAAATAACCAATTGAAATAAAAATCGCACACCAGCACAGGGCTCCGAGGCCCGAGTAGAGCATATATTTCCGTGGGTTCATGG
>NZ_JBHTYI010000156.1:0-500 GCF_043656335.1 Peribacillus sp. NPDC056705
TTTCCGCTTTGCCTCATGACTAGTACAGACCTATGTGCCTGATCGCTTCCAGATGAATGCTCCCATCTCTTACCTGGAATAATCCGTGATAGTCCTTCTGCACCTCTGCTTGACTATCCGGGGCGTATTGCCGGCTGTTATATTCCAGCGCCTCTGTCGACAGCGCCAGATGTGATGCCAAATTCGCCGCATGAACGAAAGCATGGCCGACATTGGTCAGATCCTGCATCGTCACATACCGATCCCGTGACTTCGCCCAGCAATAGGCGATCAGAGCCAGTGAGTGCCCCTTACAAGTCTTGAGCGCAATCCCGCTCCAACCGAGCGCATCCAACTGTTCCAGTGCTGGGAGACTGCTTAGGCTCTCATCGGCTATAATCGGCTTCCATTCGATCAGCGGTTTCAAGGAGTAGCGGGCATTGCTTAACTCCCGATCCATCGGCTGTTCCATGTATTGCAGCGAAGCGAATGCTTGCGGATGATCTCGCTCTAACTGACGA
>NZ_JBHTYI010000156.1:510-1621 GCF_043656335.1 Peribacillus sp. NPDC056705
GCATTTCAATATGGGCTGCGATGTTATGCCCGTTGTTATTCGAATCCGTAGCTATTCGGATTCGATCATGCTCCATTCCAAGTGACTCGGCAATCGCCACAGCCGCTTCATAGACTTCTTGAATCCGCTTCCCGTCACGCTGGGGATCAACCCCCGTCGTCTTCAGTTTGATATGCGTCACGCGGTCCTGAACCATCCACTCCTCAAGCGCGGACGGCTGACGGTTGCCGCCCGCCGAGACATCGTCCACATATAACGGATCGGTAAAGCCCAGTACGTGTTGAACCTGCAACTTGGAACGCGGATTCGTCAAGAACTGCTGCGGATATATGCCCTCCCAGCCTGCTCCAAGGTACGCGGATAAGTCCTCATTTAGATGTTTGACGTTATACATGGCATAACAGGATTTCCCTGCCGCCCGTCCCCAGGCATCGTGAATCGCTGCATCGAATGGCGACCAGCAGACACGCTGCGCCAATTCAGGGATGAGCGGCAGGCCGATTTCCTCGCACACTCGTGCGGACATGGACTCTATCGCTCGTTCCATGCCGAAGCTGAGCTGAAGCGGATCGCCGTAATCACTGACTTCCGAGAGCGCGGTGCGCAGGGATTCCGCCAATTCCCGCATGGCCTTCGCCTTCAAACCACGTTCCGTATCCGGCAAGGCCTGACCGAAAGCCCATAGATCGGAGAGAAATATCCCTCCGACCCCGGCAGCCTCGGATCCATTACGATTGACGACGCACACTTCGACCAGCGCGTACGTAATCGTGCTGATATTACCCGTGCTCAGCTTCAGCGCTCCTTGAAATACCTCCTCGGAGAAGCTGACGTTCACTTCGCATATTCTGATATCTGAATCCGCCATCGTCATTCACCTGCTTCATCGCTTAATTTGCTCGCTACGGACTAACCTTTGACTGCGCCAAGCAGCATTCCTTTTACGAAATAACGCTGCAAGAACGGATAGATTATTAGCATCGGCAGGGTTGCGACCACCACCGTTGCCATCTTCACCGTCTCCGGTGGAAGAGTTGCGAGCATGGCCGGATTGGTAATGGACAGCTCCTGGCTCACATTCGGGGTCTGAATCATGTTGCGCAGCACCACC
>NZ_JBHTYI010000157.1:0-1584 GCF_043656335.1 Peribacillus sp. NPDC056705
TAATTAAGCTCTCCATTTCGATTATGATCGTCGTAATGGTTGTGGTATTTGCAATTGCCGCTTACGTGCTTGTTAAGTTCCGCAGAAGAAAGGGAAACAATGAAATTCCTGAGCAAGTAGAAGGTAACCATAAGCTGGAGATCATCTGGACAGCGATTCCGCTGCTCCTCGTACTCGTGCTTGCAGTTCCTACTATTCAAAAGGTATTTGCTTATGGTGAAAGTGACTGGAATAATCCAGACGCTCTGAAGGTGGAAGTAACTTCTCATCAATTCTGGTGGGAGTTCTATTATCCAGACCAAGATGTGAGAACGGGTCAAGAGCTGATCATTCCGGTTGGCAAGAAAATATCGTTCCAATTGAAAACAAATGATGTACTTCACTCCTTCTGGGTACCATCGCTTGGCGGTAAAATGGATACCAATGCAGAGGGCAGCGTCAACTACTTGACTTTAGTTGCTGACAAAGCGGATACATTCATTGGTAAATGCGCCGAGCTCTGCGGACCTTCGCACGGATTCATGGAATTCCGGGTGAAAGCAGTGGATGATGCAACGTTTGACCGATGGGTAACAGCAATGAAAGCGCCTGCTGTACTTCCTGCGGATAATGCCCTTGCTGAGAAGTTCAAGACCAACTGTCTCTCTTGCCACGCTGTAGGCGATCAGGGCGGAAGTGCGGGGCCTAACCTGACAGGTATGGGATCGCGTGAGACTGTAGCGAGTATCTTGCTGAACGATATAAGCGGCAAACCAGGAACGAAGCCAGTTAAGGACAACATGATTGAATGGCTGATGGAGCCACAGGCTGTAAAACCTGGAAACACGATGCCAGATCCGAAGGATCTTGGTTTCAGTGACGAGGAAATCGAGCAACTTGCCGATTACTTAGCCAATTATAAGTTGGATTATTAATACAGCAAGAACTTTAAAAGGGGGTACAAACCTTGGCTCATGCTCATGCTAATAGCCATAGCGTCAAACGCTATTCAGGGATCATGGATTGGTTAACAACCGTGGACCATAAGAAGATCGGGATATTATACCTGATAGCGGGCGGCTTCTTCTTCGGGATCGGTGGTATTGAAGCGATACTGATTCGTCTTCAACTGATTAAACCGATGAACGACTTGGTATCGGCTCAAGTATTTAATGAATTGATTACAATGCATGGAACCACGATGATCTTCCTGGGCGTCATGCCGATCATCTTCGCACTGATGAATGCGGTAGTTCCATTGCAGATCGGGGCGCGCGACGTTGCGTTCCCGTTTCTGAACTCACTCGGATTTTGGACATTTTTATTCGGTGGATTGTTGCTTAACCTGAGCTGGATTATGGGTGGAGCACCTGATGCAGGATGGACATCCTATCCGCCACTGTCTTCTAATGAATATTCGCCTACGCACGGCGTCGACTTCTACACGATCGGCTTGCAGATAGCCGGTATTGGTACGTTGATCGGGGGGATTAACTTCCTGGCAACGATCATTACCATGCGTGCACCGGGGATGTCGTTCATGAGAATGCCGATGTTTACATGGACCGTGTTCATCACTTCGGCTATGATCCTGTTCGCATTCCC
>NZ_JBHTYI010000158.1:0-1580 GCF_043656335.1 Peribacillus sp. NPDC056705
CTGCCGATTGTGCTCCTTGTGCTGTGGCAGCTGATTGCTTTTTCCGTTCCATGGCTTTGCTTGCAGCTCGATTATAAATACTACCTGTTTACCGAAATCGTGATCTCGGGCGGCTTGTGTTTATATCTGGCTTCATTCTTTCCGCAAGCCTACTTCGCATTCCTGCTGTATGCCTTTTTAATTGCTGCCCACAGCGCGCAAAGGGCCTATCTCTGGTCAGGACCTGTATCCATATTGCTCGTGCCCGCCATAATCAAGCTGCTTGCAGAGCAGAGTGAATACTGGGTCATGGCCGTTCATATCGGGATCGCGTATATCTTCGGATTCTCCTTCCATTTACTCGCGCTCAATCATCGTCAAGGCGAAACGATCCGCGAGCAAAATGCGGTGCTGGAGCAATACCTGTCCCAAATCGAGCGCATCACGCTTGCCGAAGAGCGGAACCGGCTGTCCAAAGAGCTTCATGATACCGTCGGTCATGCCTACACTTCGCTTATTATGGGATTGGAAACGTTGCGTCCTGAACTGTCAACGGATACAGGAACGGAAAGGCTTGATTCCCTATTGAACCTGGCCCGCCAAAATATGGAGGAGGTCAGAGGTTACGTGCATCAAATCGAATCGCCGCATGAGGCGCTCCCGCTGCTTCCATCTTTGAGGAAGCTGGCGGAGGAGTTTCAGGAGCATGCCAAGGTGACGGTTACTTTCCATGCCTACGGGGAGGAATACCCTGTAATGAAGCAAGCGAAGACAGCACTCTACCGCTGCCTGCAAGAGTCGTTGACGAATGCCGTGCGCCATGGACACTCGACAGAGATTAAGGTTTCCGTGCAATTCGAGCCCCAGCAGACGAGACTGGAAATTCAAGATAACGGCCGTGGGATAGAGCATGGAAGGGAGGGCTTTGGCCTCAGTGCCATGAAGGAGCGGGCGATGAATTTGCAAGGCCATGTGGCCGTCTATTCGGAGCCGGGAGAGGGCACTCTCGTTACTTGTACGCTGCCCAGACAAACGGAGCTTAAGGATGAAGTCATCCGCCTGTTGGTCGTCGATGACCAGCCCGTTATCCGTGAAAGCCTGCGGACTCTGCTGGAGGAGCAGCAGGATTTGCAGGTGGTCGGGACGGCAGAGGATGGCGAGCAAGCGATCGAGCTGTGCAGGCAGGTTCAGCCGCAGCTGGTGCTGATGGATGTGGAAATGCCGAATGTGGATGGAATCTCCGCATCCCGTACGATAAAAGAAATGTGGCCTGACATCCGCATTCTGATTCTTACCACGTTCGAGGATACCAAACAGGCTCTGGAGGCGATGCGAAGCGGGGTGGATGGATACTTGTTGAAGTCCATGCAGCCATTAGAGCTGGCCGAAACGATACGTACCGTCTACCGCGGGGGCACGCTGATCGATCAAGGCATGTCGCAGAAATTGTTTGCCCAACTGGAAGCGGACAATAGCGGGGATGATCCTTCACCAATCAAAGCGTCATCGGCCTATGAGTTAACGCCGCGGGAGCTTGAAATTTTACAATTCGTGTCCAAAGGGCTGCGATATAAAAGCATTGCTTCCAAATTGTATTTATC
>NZ_JBHTYI010000159.1:0-1572 GCF_043656335.1 Peribacillus sp. NPDC056705
GTTCTCAACCACTTGCTGGCGCTCTTTATTTAGTCCGTCCAGTTCCCAGGCAAGACGCTCTGCTTCCTCACGTTCCTGCGTCGTAAGGAGGGTTACCGCACGACCAGCATGATCCATCCGCCCACTAGCGTTAATGCGAGGAGCCATCGAGAAGGCTACATTCACCGAAGTAACTTGCTCTACATGAACCCCTGATACCTCAAGCAAGCTGCGAATTCCTGGACTGCGGGTATTACGCATCGATTCAATTCCGTGTTTGACCAGTACCCGATTCTCATCGACAAGTGGCATCAAGTCTGCGATCGTCCCAATAGCCACGATCTCCAGCCATTCCACAGGAGGCTGACCCACGAGCGCCTGTGCAAGTTTGTAAGCTACGCCTACCCCTGCCAGGCCCTTGAACGGATATGGACATGCGGGAATCTTCGGATTAATTAAAGCATAGGCGTTCGGTAATATTTCCGGTGCTTCATGATGATCCGTAACGATCACGTCGATCCCCAGTTGGTTCGCGTAATCAATTTGTCCCACCGCACTGATGCCTGTATCTACGGTAATAACCAGGCTTACCCCTTGCTGATGCGCCCAGTCAAGCGCATGATTAAGAAGCCCATAACCCTCATTTGAACGATGCGGTATATAAATATCATAAGAAGCGCCCAAATATCGCATCAGGCAGATCATAAGCGACGTGCTGGATACGCCGTCTGCATCATAATCTCCATAGATTAGTATATGCTCCTGCTCCTCTATCGCTTTGCGTATACGAGGCACTGCTTCCCTCATGCCCAACATGAGATAAGGATCATGCGTCAATTCGAATGCACCGTGCAAAAACTTATGTCCATCCTCCACGGAATCAATTCCTCGTGAAGACATGAGCGTTGCCGCTAAAGGCGACAACTGAAGTTCACTAGCCAGCATATCTATGGTGGCTGGCTGTGGTGGCTTAATCCGCCATTCGTATTTGGAGTACAGCACAAGGACTCACCTTCCTTTATCTTGCCTCTTCTCTTTCCTGCTGTCGAATCAAGCTCTTTACTGCCGCAGAGTCGGCAAATCGTTATCCATTAAATCCACATTCGATTTGTATGGATAACCCGGTTCGTACGGGACGACCGTAATACTCGCATCCGAAACCAGAAGGAAGCGATGCGTCAACAGCTTACGGATGCGTTCTGCAATTTCCTGAGCCTCCAGAACCGTTGTTCTCGGATTTACCGTTACCTTTACTCCGATATGAACCTGGTGCATTTGACCGAACTCCTGGACTTTCAGCTCTTCAACAGTAATAACGCCATGCACTCGCTGAATAGTATCCATGAATTCAGGTTCATGCTCGTGCCGCTTTTCCTCGACCAACGTACCATATACAGATTGAACGATCAGTTTGTATCCTTTTCGGATAACGAGACAAGCGACCAATATGGCTGCAATAGAATCCATATACAAGAGAGCAGATAATCCAAAATACGAGCCGGCCATGGACAAAGAGACGCCTAACAGCACAGTAAGCGATGAGTATAACGAGAACCGGTGATCAGACACAAGGGAAAGATATCGATGATCCTT
>NZ_JBHTYI010000160.1:0-1552 GCF_043656335.1 Peribacillus sp. NPDC056705
ATCCAATCGCCCTGGATGGCGGCATAGCCGGCATCCCCCTCTACCACAAGACCGTACAGATTCTTGACATCGAGGTATTCTTTTCGTTCCCCGTTATCGAATTCAAGCGTGATGTAGTAATACGTACGAGATGAATTGCTGGAATGCATCATGCCGTTATCCCCGTTGTGGTGATTGGTGTGGTGACGCACATCCATGCGTTTGGCGACCACGCGGGCAAATCGGGAATTGCGCGGAGACTGTACGTTCTTTACATAACGGGCACCGTTTGCGATTAGACCCGCTATAACAACGATGAACACAATCCCGATGATGATCGGTACGAGTGTAAACATAAAATCAAAGCCACCGCCCAAAGATGGTCCGGGGGATATCATGACTGGTTCCTCCTGTCCTTGTTCGCATTCTAGTGTTGAATATATGTACGGCAATTATAGGATAATGTTTCAAATGGAGGAAGATATATTTCAATTCCATGGATTATTGTTATGATAGAAGGAGTTTGTTTAAGAGGTGATGCGCATGTTAATGATAATTATTTTATCCCTGACGACTTTGGTCTGTTACTTCGCATTGTGGATAACCTATCGACCGCAGGCAAAGTACAAGAACGGCATGCTGTTTGCTGTGCTGTTACCGGAGCATGCACTGGCACATCCGGACATCCAGGCAATCCAGGCGAATTTCAAACGGTCATTGAATCGGATCACGCTATGGATGCTGATCGCCTATATTCCGTTCTTGCTGCTCCACGACTGGATGGCTTATCAGATGTTGTACTATTTTGCATGGCTTACGGTGTTCCTCATTGTGATGGTGCTTCCGTTTCGCCGGGCTTTCCGGGATACGCTTGCACGCAAGCGGGAACACGACTGGTTTGTTGGACAGAAGGAAGAGATTTTGGATGAATACTGGTCCAGCGGCTTTACCTATCATAACCCGAACGATAAGCGAGTGATGGTTACGAAGCGGGTAGGGATTGGCGAGACAGTTAATACAGGAACCGTAGCTGGGAAGATCGTGATCTGGGGAGCTATCGGACTTGCAGCTGTCACTATACTGGGTACCTCTTTCATGATGATCCGTTCGGAATGGACTTCACCCAAGTTGGCGATAACATCGGACCATCGAATTGAGATCGATTATCCGATGTATTCCTTTGATTTCAGTATGACCGAGATTCAGGAACTGTCATTGGAGGAGCATGTGCCGCCCGGCTCTAAGCGAAACGGCGAATCCATGGATAAGTATGCGAGGGGGCATTTCCGTCTTGAAGGAATCGGAAAGACAAGGTTGTATATATTCAAGAACAATCCACCTTACATTAAGTTCAAGCTGGGAGAAGGTTATGTATTCTATAATGACGAGGACCCTGCGCGGACAAGGCAAGTGTATGAGGAGCTGGAGAAGAGGCGGGCGGGGGATTAAGGCTTAATGAGAGCAGATGAAGCGGCCTTCGTTCAGGCCGCCTTTTATTTGCCAGAGTGTTTACGAGTTCTCGCCGTAATGCAGCCCCAACTGATAAGCACGCTCCAGCAACCCCTCCATAATC
>NZ_JBHTYI010000161.1:0-1548 GCF_043656335.1 Peribacillus sp. NPDC056705
GGGGAGGATCGCCCATGAGTTTTGACAACATCAAACAAGCGGCTCTTGTTCACTTTGCTCGGGATGGCTACGAAGGGGCTTCACTCAAAAAAATCGCTGACGATAGCGGAATTAAGAAGCCATCCATTTATGCTCACTTCTCAAGCAAGGAAGATCTGTTCCTGCAAGTGCTGCAGGATGTATTCGAGCGTCAGGAGAAGCAGATGGAATCCTATTTCCTTCAAGCTCATGATCAGCCACTGGAACTTCAGTTAAAGGGCTTCCTGGAGGATCGCCAGCAAGCTTATCAACGAGACGATGAGGTTCGCTTCTTTCTGCGGATGGCTTTTTTTCCACCGAGCTCGCTCTATGATGAAGTCATGGCCATGGTCTATCCGATGCTGGATCAGCAAGAGAGCAATCTGGCCAAGCTGTTGGCCGGCGGATGTCCAGTTCACGGAAAAATCATCCGGTATCCGCGTAAAGCAGCCATCGCTTATATTACACTGCTTGATGGTATTCACCTTGAAATCGTATATGGCGGTGAGGAACGTGCCGCACGACGCGTAGATGCAGCTTGGCCGGTGTATTGGATTGGTGTGACCAAGCAAAGAGACAGCCATAACGAATAGTGAAATTAGGAATTGCGAGTTAAGGGAGAGACAGCCATATGAATCGGAATTGGTTATATGTTCTACTTGGTGGATTGGTGGAAATATTGTGGGTGATGGGACTCAAGCACTCTTCGAGTATATGGGAATGGGCAGGGACCTTGATTGCCATTGCTGCCAGCTTCCTGCTTCTTATCGAAGCAGCCAAACGGCTACCGGTCGGTACGGTCTACGCCGTCTTCACGGGAATCGGTACGGCAGGAACGGTCGCAACCGAGATGTTGGTCTTCGGTGAGCCGTTCAAGCTGCTTAAAGTCCTGCTCATCTGTTCGTTGTTGATTGGTGTAATCGGCCTTAAGCTCGTCACGAGTGACAAGGCACCAGCGGAGGTGAGTAAATAATGGCATGGATCGCACTTGTATTTGCCGGATTGTTCGAGATTGGCGGAGTCATTGGCATCAAGGGAGTCTCTCAGCGAAAGGGATGGCGATACGTACTGCTTCTAGCTGGTTCTTTCTCCATCAGCTTCTCGCTTCTCTCCTATGCCATGGTCTACTTGCCAATGGGAACTGCCTACGCCATTTGGACAGGTATTGGGACGGTTGGTGGCGCCATTACCGGGATGTTCATGTTCGGTGAACCGAAGGAATGGCGGAGAATCCTATTCATCGCCATGATCTTGTGCTCGGCCGTCGGATTGAAACTTTTTAGTTAGTTCGTTCAAACAATGTTCACAATTCAGGGAGAACCATAGGGAAGGACGACCGTAGTAAAGTTGAAACGGTCGTTCTTTTTCATATATAATTAATTTTGACCAGTTGGTCATATCAAGAACTACATAGTTCTCAGAGAGAGGTGAATCACTGATTGGCTGATAAAACGGCAGAGAAAAGACAGCAAATTCTCATCACTGCGATGCAGCTGTTTTCCGCGAAGGGTTCTTCGGATACGTCCATGC
>NZ_JBHTYI010000162.1:0-1541 GCF_043656335.1 Peribacillus sp. NPDC056705
CAAGTTGCCTTTACGTTAATAACCAAATATAAAAACACCAAGTTGGTGATCCCTAATGAATGATGAACATAGAGGTACCGTACAGCAAACCATTGAATATATGAAGGAACATCTGGATGAGCCTATGACAACCCGGCAGCTTGCCGATCTCGCGGGGTATAGCCCCTTCCATTTCTCCAGAGTATTTAAGCAGGTAACCGGCATCTCGGTCAGGCAATACCTGTCTGCGCTGCGGGTGGAATCCGGTAAAAGCGAACTGCTTAAACGGCCCTCCCTGCTTGTCAAAATCGGAATGAATATCGGTTTATCCAGTCCGGGCACCTTCAATACCCGGTTTAAGCAGTTTGTCGGTCTCTCTCCCAAACGATTCCGATCCACATCCGAATCCCTGCATCAATATGTCAATCAATATGAGAACAAACCACTGCATTGGACAGAGGAAGAACAGAACGTCCTCCCCCGAATCCATTGCCAGATTGAAGCTCCCGAAACGTTCCGCGGCATGATCTATATCGGGCTGTTCCCAAGGCCCGTTCCCGATCAGAAGCCTATAACCGGTACGGCTGTTAATCTTAGAAACCGGTCCTGCATACTGACCCGCATCCCAGCAGGCACGTATTATGTGCTGGCAGCCGGCATTCCCTGGAGCCTGAATCCCCGGGATTATTTTCTGCTGAACAAATCCTTACGCGGCAAGCTCGATACCCCCGTGCATATTGAAGAGTCCACCGAGCTTTCAGTGAAGATCACCTTACGGGAGCCTTTGCCCTTCGATCCCCCGATTGTTGTCAATCTGCCTCTGCTATTGTTCGAGAAGGATCGGAATGACAGCGCAAAGTAGAAGAATTTCCGGATAGCGCGTCCCTTTATAATGAGTCTGTGAAATCAATTAAACAGAGGAGTGGGCTGTATATGCCAAATTTATGCGTTCTATCGATTAATGTGAGTGATATGGATCAAGCCAAGCAGTTTTATTGCGACATCCTGGGATTTGAAATTTCTAAAATATATGATGAAGAGATCATCAGTTTGAAAAATGAGGGCCTCTCCCTTATCCTGCAAAAATGCGGCCGCGTAACCAAAACCGAGTACCCGCATGAGGCGCAGGTTATTATCGGAATCGAAACCGCTGATGTAAGCGCTGCGATATCGAATTATAAATCGCAGGGCGTTGAGGTGATATTTGATACGCCACAGCCTTGCCCTCCCGGTCTGTACAGCGCAATTCGGGACCCGTTCGGCAATGTGATTGAACTGCTTGAATTTACGGAGTAACCGTTGTTCTATACAATGTGATAATCCCCCCATAGGATACGCTGCTTGTAGCAGGGTATCTTTTATTTTTTGCTGTGGACCTGTCCCCGTGCTTTCCTTGAAATTCTCTGTTACGGTTTAATCCGATACGGGTAAGAACATATTAATGTCAACCTCTGAACGCGTCAGATCGATAGATTAGGAATTACAGGTTTCGGAAATAATAGGTGCTCGAACTGATACACTAACTACACAAGGGGAAATTCATATGGATCTTACACCGGAAC
>NZ_JBHTYI010000163.1:0-1537 GCF_043656335.1 Peribacillus sp. NPDC056705
CGTTATGCACGCATCACTCGCGGAGGGAACGTCCATAGAGTGCTGGAGGGCATCGAAGCCGCATACGCTGCCGGACTCGATCCGATCAAGCTGAATATGGTGCTGATGAAAGGATTCAATGAGGATGAAATCAAGGATTTCATTGCGCTAACATTGAAGCGGCCGCTGCATGTTCGCTTTATTGAATACATGCCGATCGGGCATGCGACCGACTCTTGGAGAGATACGTACTTACCTCTCAGCCGGGTAGCGGAGGTATGCGAGGAAGCGGGCTGGAACATTCAAGACGAGCCAGGACCCTCCGGTAACGGACCCTCGCGTAATATGAGGGTAGATGGGGCACGCGGTACGTTCGGCCTGATTCATCCGGTCAGCGATCATTTCTGTGATGCCTGCAATCGCCTGAGATTGACGGCAGACGGGCATATCAAAGCTTGTCTATATTGGTCGGATGAGTACAATGTTCGCCGGATAATCGATGACCCGGCAGCGGTCGCCAACCTGTTCCGTAAAGCGCTCGGTGCCAAGCCGCTTAACCATGAAATGGCGCTGGCACTGGAGAAGAAAGCACAGAGCCACACTCCTACTGTGAGACGCATGTCCCAGATCGGCGGGTAAACAATAGAACCCTTCTCGTCCATTGATGGTCAGAAGGGTTCTATTGTAATATTCGGTCCTATAAGTACTTGTGCAGCTTCCAAGTCCACTCTGGCATTCGGATTGAACAGGACCTTCCGAGGATCCATACCGGTCAATCTCGATAAACGTTCTTCATCCACGGTTACGGTTCGTAGATGACTGATCCAACTCATCATTCGAAGCTCATCATGCTGCAGCTTAAGTGCGAGGCTTCCTCCTACGCTGCGATGATACACCGCCAATAACGGATGGTATCTTCCATCCACTAATGGAATGACCGCTTCGCAACCTGCTGTGGTATCGGCCAGTTCCAGCAGTGCCGCAAGGAATGACGTCTGGATAAACGGCATATCGCACGCCGCGACCACGTTCCAGTTGGTATCTGATGCTAATAATGCGGCATGCAGCCCCGCCATCGGCCCCTTACGCTCATATACATCCTGTATACATTCCAAACCGAGGAATGCATATCTATCGGGCGTATTGGTCGATATGAGCACGCGGCTGCAGATCGACTTCAAGGATCGTACCGTTCGTTCGATCAACGGAACACCATCCACCATTAGCATCGCTTTATTCGTTCCCATCCTCCGAGAATCACCTCCTGCAAGCACGATACCGGTCACCTCATAACGCTGTGCCACAGACTCCTGATCCAACTCTTTCTTGGTATACCTCCTGTTCTGTTTGTTTGAACAAACGATGTTCAGTTTATAGGGTAATCGTCAGATTAATGGAAAATCATAAAAAAGATGGTTTGTATCCCTTTTCAATGCGTGATACATTGAAGGGAAAGCGGTTTAAACGAAGGCCGTATTATGGATTGCATTCGGTTTGAAAGGAATGACCTACTTGCGGAATATGGATAAAGACCAACCTTCATTAGCATCGCTCAAGT
>NZ_JBHTYI010000164.1:0-1535 GCF_043656335.1 Peribacillus sp. NPDC056705
GTGTCTGTTATGTAAATATTTCCGTATAAATCCGTGTCCATGCCTGAAGGTTCATTGAACACTGCCGTTTCCTTAGTACCGTCGTGCGAAGCGCCAACGGGAACCCCATCATCCCCCGCATCAAGCATGAAGCCCGCATAAGTAGAAACCTCTCCATTCTTAACTTGGCGGATGAGATGATTACGGGTATCCGCTACAAGCACAGAACCATCCTTTAAGACAGCGATTCCCTGAGGCATACGAAAAGAGGCCTCTGATGCCGCTCCATCCCAATCGTTAAAATCACCGTTTCCTGCAAATACCGATACTCTTGACAGAGCTTCATGGCTGTCAGCCAAGGACGGCTCGCTTTGAATTCCAGCAGCCTCTGCGGCTGTGCCTCCAATTAATGTGAATATCATAACAGCGACTAGTAAACGACTAAATACTACCTTCATATTGATCCCCTTTCACCTCATAAGCTCAAACTATGAATTGTTGTTCTTACTATCTGTATATTGTCTCCACACCAAAAACCTCCTATTATTCAACTCTATCTAAGCAACATAGTCGAATAATAGGAGATTTAAATCCTACTAAAGTTGTACTCAGTAAAAAAGGGGAATAAACGACAAGCAACGCGCACAATAAACGCCCTATCCCCTATACTGGTTACACTATCCGGGAGGGTCACGCTTTTATACCTAAAGGCATTACCTCCTATACTGATTACCTTTAATAATCCAATCGAAGAAGGAATTTCAACGGACCCGCCAGCCTTCGCTTCCCGAATCCCCGTTCATTGAATAGTCGCACATCCTTCATTCGATTTAGGGTTAAACCCTTTATTTCTACCTCAATTCATCACTATTCCTCAATCTACCATTCTAGCAACTGCGCAATCAAGACAACTAAAGTTGGTATTTAAATATAACAGACTGGAAACCCTAAAGTTGTAGAAGGATTACAGGAGAGAGTGGATGTGTCGGGAAACGGGTAATCGACCATAACTACCGCCTGTAAAAGCTCATTGAAGATAAGCGATCGATCGCATAGTTTCAATTCATCAAAAATGACATTTCCGCACTCCACGAGGTTAAGGACGATTATTTCGCCCTACTTGTGATACGGTTCACCGCGCTATCTATAACGGCAAGTTGAGGGCCATCCTTTGCAGGATGGCCCTCACGGCGAGTTTTAAGGCATTTTCGGTATGTTCGATATCGTTTTCTCATGATTTTGTAAGTGCTATTCTAAACCCAAGGTCATCGATTTTGAAATCAGGCATGCTTTTCCTTCTAACCGTTGAACCACAATTGTTCTCAACTTCAGCCCAACTGCCTCCACGGAAGACCCTATAGTTCCCATATCGTTTAGTATCATATAGATCCCAACACCATTCCCATACATTCCCGACCATATCATAAAGTCCCCATGGATTTGGAAGCAACTTTCCGACTTGTTGAGCTGATCGATTGGAGTTTTGTTGATACCATGCAATTTGATCCATTCTTGCATACCGATATCCTGTGGTTCCCGCCTTGCATGCATACTGC
>NZ_JBHTYI010000165.1:0-1529 GCF_043656335.1 Peribacillus sp. NPDC056705
AAGCATCCTAGACTCACCAATAGAAGGCCCACCGATCATGATCGGAGGACCTTCATCCCTGTTTATCTATTCATCATCTTCATCGTCTTTACGACGAAGCTTGCGATCAGCATTCCAACGGAAGAGGAAGACTAGCGCACCACCTGCAACACCGGTTCCCAGTACCTGTAAGGGTGCGCTGATGATGCCCGGCAGAAGCGGGAGCCATAACAACAACGCCCAGAACAGCTGTACCTGAAAGATCAGCTTCCCTTCGTTCTCCCGGCGCGTTCCCGCGGGTAACGGGTACACATGGAGCCAGAACGATTCCGGGTGCAGCTTTCGCAGCGAAGACAGCTGCAGCCCGATAATCATCAAACTGATCAAATATACGATCACAGAGGTCAGACCCTCTCGCGTAATCCATACGAGTACCGCGCCTAGCACGCCGATCCGAATAAGGATACCGAGGATATCGCTCCGTGTTAGACTCTTGATCAGAAGATACCGATATGCTGTCTCTTTCCTCCATGGTAATCCCTTGCCCCAGCCAGACAGCCATCTCCTTGCGTGGACACGCTGTTCCCGTTGCGGAACATTCACGAACCAACTAAGGACCATCATCACGCGACTTGCTTGTCTTCGTTCCACAGCAATGAGGCGCTCCCAGGCTACCCGATGTCGAACCGGAACAGATAACGCAGCATAATAGGTAACCGCGATCAGAGCCATAAATATTAAGGCTTTACCTGTTGGATACCAGAGCCAGGCGGCAAACGCAAGCGTAGGTACAAGCCAGCGCAACGCTCGATACGAGGCTGCTGCGTTTCTCGATACCATCAGTTGCTCCCTCCAGCTGCCATAGCTGGATAACAGTTTGAGCACAGTCAGAACCGCAAAGGTCGCTAGTAACGGTTTCGGTGCGATATCACTGCGTATGTACAGCGGCCACAAAGTCAGCAACACAATCCCTAAACTGATGATTTTATAGATTACGCCACTAATCCACCCGCTCCGAAAGTACGTATTCATTCTGGACTCCTGCGGGAGTAGGAATACCGTGTCCGCGATCCGCAAATACGTACGAACGCTGCTGTTAATGACGATCGGGACCAGCACAACCAGCATAATCCAGCGAATCGGGAGATCCGGCGGGACGTTCTGGAGAATGGATGTGTACCATGCAGCAAAAGCGATCAGCACAAACAGAAATACAAAAGCAACGCCACTCTGAATCACATAACCGAGATATGGAAGGATCTCGCCCCAGAACTGTCCGCGTCGTTTAGCATGCAGCTCGCGCAGATTCATTCGTCATTCCCGCCTTGAATCAGCACATTAAACAGCTCCTCCAGCGGCATGCCGGGTTTCCCTGCTTGATCCTGTATATCCTTGAGCGTACCCTGAGCAATAATGCTGCCGCGGTGCAGCACAATAAACCGGTCACAGTAATTCTCAATGGTCGACAGGATATGAGAGCTTAGCAGAACGGATGAACCTGCTGCCTTAAGCTCCAGCATGAAATCTAGTAACGAGCGTATACCGAGCGG
>NZ_JBHTYI010000166.1:0-1528 GCF_043656335.1 Peribacillus sp. NPDC056705
GGCACCATCCGACTTCAGTACAAGCTTAAGATCAAGCTAAAAAAAGCATAAATCAGCGGTGTGTTGTATGGTATTATCTAGAAATCGCCACTGCAAAAAGTGACATATACCGAAGCATAGCGACAGTATAGAAAGTCGGGGGTGCCTGCTCAGGCATGTTGTTTAATTCCTATCCTTTTATTTTTGTATTTCTACCGATTACAATCATCGTTTACTTCGCACTGAATAAATTCCGTTATGGGCTGGCGGCGAAATGTTGGCTTGCATTGTCCTCACTCTTCTTCTATAGCTGGTGGAACATCAGCTACCTTCCACTTCTCTTAGGTTCCATCGCCTTTAACTACTCGATCGGAAGATTGCTCCAAGCACGTCGGAACCCACCAGGACAGGAGGCTAACCAGGGTAGACGAGGTGCCAAGAGCATCTTGATGTTAGGGATATCCGGTAATGTACTGCTGCTCATTTATTATAAATACGCCGACTTCTTCCTCGTAAATATCGGCGAGGCTGTCGGCTTCGAAGTGACGCTGCTTAATCTGGTGCTGCCGCTGGGGATCAGCTTTTTTACGTTTACTCAAATCGCGTATTTAGTTGATGCTTATAAGGGAAAAGCGCGTGAATACAACATCGTCAATTACGTACTGTTCGTTACCTTTTATCCGCACCTCATCGCCGGCCCGATACTGCATCATGGGGAGATGATGCCGCAGTTCGACCGAGTACGCTCCAAGCTGTGGGATTGGGGGAATGCAGCCAGTGGCGTCTTTATTTTCTGCATCGGATTATTCAAAAAAGTGGTGATCGCCGATTCGGTTGCTATTTATGCCAACGCCGGGTTTGATACAGCCAGCGGATTTGTGGATTCATGGATTGCCGCATTATCCTATACGTTCCAGCTCTATTTCGATTTCAGCGGGTACACCGATATGGCGATCGGGGCTGCGCTGCTGTTCAATATTCGACTGCCGCAAAATTTCAACTCACCCTATAAGGCACTTAATATCCAGGATTTCTGGCGACGGTGGCATATGACACTGAGCCGTTTCTTACGTGATTATATCTATATTCCGCTTGGCGGCAACCGCCGTGGCGAAGTGATCATGCTGCGCAATCTGATGCTTACGTTTCTGATTGGCGGATTATGGCATGGGGCGGGATGGACCTTCTTGTTCTGGGGACTGCTGCACGGAGCGGGGCAAGTGATACATCGTTTATGGGGCAGGCTTGGCGTACGGATGCCGCGTGCGCTGGCCTGGTTCATTACCTTTGTCTTCATCACGGTCACCTGGGTATTCTTCCGGGCGGAGAATTGGGCACAGGCCATGCGACTGTTGAAGGGAATGGCCGGGATGTCGGGCCTGCAACTGCATCTGAATGTGGCCATGGTAGAGCCGATAGCCTGGATCCTACTGTTGATGCCGATCGTGCTGTTCTCCCGCAATTCCTCGGAGCTTACCGTATCCTTCCGTCCGAATATGAGACAAGCCGTCCTATGCGCAGTCCTGTTCGTGGTCTCGCTGATGTATAT
>NZ_JBHTYI010000167.1:0-1523 GCF_043656335.1 Peribacillus sp. NPDC056705
CAGCCGACAAGCGCCAGATCCGTGGCCGCCATCGAATGCACGCCAGGCGATCCGAATACCGAAGCTGGCATCCACGCTGACTTGGAAGTCAGAACCGCCCCTTTCTCTGTCAGATGATCCCTAAGCTTCACAATCATGTGCATTGGCGACAACAGCTTGCCTGTACTTGAGGCCGGACACACATTGGTGCACCTTCCGCATTCGACGCAAGCATAGAGATCCAGCATCTGCTTCTGCGTAAAGTCCTCAATCTTGCCTGCCCCGAACGCCTCTGCCTCCTCGTCTTCCAGATCGAGCTTGCTGAGCTTGCCCGGAGGGTCGGTACGACGCACCAGAATGTTGATCGGAGCCGTAATCAGATGGAAATGCTTTGATTGCGGTACATAGATGAGGAACGACAGCAGAATGATCAGATGAAGCCACCAGAACACGTAGTAACACACGGTGACGGCTAAGGCTGGCATCCATACGAATACCGCCGCAATGCTCGATGAGATCGGTGCCATCGCGGACCAAGCCAGCCCCTCCATCAGTCGTTCAAAAGCCATCGTCAGCAGCACCGAGGCCATCAGCGTCGTGATGAAAAACACGACAATGCTGGGCTTCCACCCCCGCTTGAGCCGCTTCAGCTTCTCGCCGTACCGGCGATAAGCCGCGTAGCCAATCGCCAGCAGGATCAGCGCCACCGTAATCTCCTGCATAAGGATGAAACCGACATGCCCCGGAATTGGCAGACTATTTCCCGACAATCCCTTCCAGATAATGTCGAGCGCACCGAATTGCAGAATGATGAAACCATAAAAAACAATAAAGTGCATGATACCGCTCTTGCGGTCCTTAAACAGCTTGGTCTGTCCAAATACTTGAATAACAAATTGACTCAGGCGTTCTTTCAGGTCCTGCTTCAGATTCGCTGGCTTTCCCAGTCGAATATACAGGTAACGGCGATACACCACCGTGGCGAACATGTACACTGCCCAGCCGGTGATCCCGACAAAGAGAAGCGCGTTGATTAGTTGTGGAATCATCTCTTCTCAGCCCCTTGCGTTAGAATCATCTGCCCTGGTTCTACTAATGGTACAGTCATTATCGAAAGCCCCTGCTCACTCCTTCCAAGTTCCGCTCGTCATTCGTCAAATGAACAGACCATATATGAAGCGCTTTCATGGCGAGTACAAAAATAGACCTTCACATCGTGCCTGCCGAACATTTAAACCGCGTAGCCGCATCTCTTCTACCTGTACACATCTGTACACTGAGTTTCCCGCTGCTTGTCACTTCCGGTTACAATTGCCGCATTGCTCTGATATGAACGTCTTATGGTCTGGTTGCTGGTCGCATTAAAGTTGGATTTTGAAATGATCATGAACCCATCGTTGACAATGACATGAACGTATTTTATGATGGATACAAGAAAATGAATGAGCATTCATTCATAATTTTATCTGTATTCTAACATCGGGGTGAACATATGACAAGTAAAAAAAATGATAAATATCACCAAATTCTCCAAGGTGCCCTGC
>NZ_JBHTYI010000168.1:0-1516 GCF_043656335.1 Peribacillus sp. NPDC056705
CACAGGCAATTATCCAGGAACGCAACAATCTGAGTACCTGGCGGATTATGCAGCAGATATTGATCTCTGGAAGTCCAACGGAGCGGCTCAGGAGCCGTATCACGATTCCACACAACCTGGTCAAGTTCCATCAGCGAAGCAGCATCCTTCATCTCAGATAAGCGTAGTACGAATGCTTCTTGGCGGGTGTTCATCGGTATCCCTCGCTTCTTCACATCGATGTTTTCACTCATTTTATCACAACTGTTAACTACCTCACAGAATAGATAAACTGCGTTGCCGTCTTAGCCCTGCAGACTCTGATGTTGTTCATGCTGGCGCGGCCGATTCAACCGGGCATGGACAGCAAAGGCGAGGAATGAGACGACAGCTACGGCAACGGCTAACCACGCTACTGGAGCCAAACCGCCACCATCATACATAGTACCCATCGCATACGGTCCGACAACACGGCCGGCGGCCCCCATGCCGCCGGCAACACCAATATAGAACGGCGCAGCCTGTCCCGTCCGTTCTGTGATAAAAGCCGGGATTGCAGGGGAAATCAGCATTTCGCCGAGTGTAGCCAGCACCATCGCCAGCACCATTCCGGGGTAACTTTGCATCATGACGATAACCACATAGGCAGACAGGTAGAACAACGCTGCGATCGTCATCTGGCTGCTCTCCGTACGGGCGAACCAACGTTTGATCGCCCGGGTAAGCGGCTGAGCGGCAAAGATCAAGATGCCATTAAGCGTCCACAAATACCCGTATGCCGTCTTGGACATGCCTTCCGATATAATGAACGGGGATACGCCCGTGTTCCAGATCGAGTTACCAAACCACAGAAACAAGGCACCGATACCCATAAACAGATAAATCCGAATATGACCTAACAGTACCCAGGCTCCTGGACCTGCCGGCAGCGGTGTCTTCGGTCTCGGATGATTAGAGGATGCCGTGACTTCCTGACCGTCCAGCTTCGTCAGATAGGACAGGAAAAAGAGCGCAAAACCGAACGAGGTTACCCCATTCAGCACGAAACTGAGATGATAGGAGAACTCCGCCAGAAATCCGCTCATCGCGGTCCCGAGAGCCACACCAATATTATTCGCAACATAAACTACATTAAACAATTCACCACGTCGATCGGCAAACCGGAAGCCGATAAAGGCCTGGATCGCTGGCATCGACACCGCATTGCAGAACCCGATAAAGCCCATCATCGCGATAAACAGTCCCCATAGGCCGTTGATGAATGGCAAGGTGAACAAACCCAGTGCATTCAGAATGAGTGAACCGACAATCAGCCGTTTGACACCGACACGATGGTACAGGATGCCACCCAGCAGTTGACCACCGATCCCGCCTAATGACTGGATCAGAATAACCAGGCCCGCATCCTTCATGCTGCGGCCGAGCTCATCAAATACGTACATCGTTGTCAACGGCCACATTAACGAGCCGCCCGCGGATGCAACGAGACTTGCACTTAGAAAACCTTTCACTTCCTTAGGGTATTGCTCCAACCATT
>NZ_JBHTYI010000169.1:0-1514 GCF_043656335.1 Peribacillus sp. NPDC056705
GCGACACGTCTACAGATTCCGTATCCGTTCCTGTATGACAAAGCGGCAGTCGATGCAGAGGGCAAATCCGCGCCGATCCTCGGTCACATCGAGCTGATGTACACTTGGGGCAATATCGGCACGGACGCCCAGCCGACACCGCAGCGGACGCGTTACAAGGAAGCACTCGATCTGCTGTACTCCCGCCTGGAGCTGACACCTTCAGGACTGACAGGCGTTGCGCCTAGCCATACAGCTGTCCATGACGGCCGGATCACTGGCACGACGACAGCGCTGGAGTACAAGCTGGCGAGCAGCGCGACGTACACCCGTGCGACGAACGAGACGGTTACCGGGCTGGTCCCTGGGACGTACCAGGTCCGCTATGCGGCTAAAACCGGCTACAATGCGGGGGCTACTACGCCGACCGAGCTGTACTACAGCGCAGGACCGTCTGTCGAGGTCGTTGTCCCCTCGTCGGGGACAGAGCCAGGTGGCGAAGGAGCTTTTGACTACTTCAAGCGCGTGTATCCGTCGCTGAGTCAGACGGACCACGTGTTCGAGACCGTGACCGCCCATGAGCTGTCGACGCTGCTGAACAGCGAAGGCACCTATCTGGTGCTGATCGGCGGCGCGTGGAGCCAAGATACGCAGACGCAGATCGCCGAGATCAACGCGCAGGCCAAAGCCTACGGCGTCCAGAAGATCTACAATTTTGACACCCGTCTGGACGGCGCAAGTCTGGATATCACAGACGAAAACGCCGCCGATTTCGACAAGAAGCTGTACGTCGACTTGGTGAACAACTATCTGCTGAACCTGCCGGCAACCGGTGCAGAGGTGAGCTATGGCCAAGGAGTCAGCGCGCACAAAATCACGGAGCCATTCCTGTTCGCTTATGAGAAAGGGCGCACGGAAGCGGATGCGGCAGCGCCGATCATCGCCTCCGCCTCGTCTGAGTGGGAAGCGTTCTTCGAGTCCATCGCCGAAGGGCCGGAGGGCGAGAAGGTGGCGCAGCATGACATTTTTACAGCGGAGGACTATTTCACGACGGTCTATGATGACAAACTAAACCGCGCGATTTTCCGCGGCAAAGACGTGGTATTCGAGCACATCACATACCATGAGCTGCAAGAATTGCTGAAGACAGACGGCACGCACAACATCCTGATCGGCGGATCCTGGTGTCCGAACACCCAGCCTATCATCGGTCTGGTGAACGATGCGGCGCTGAGCAAGGGGATTACGAAGATCTACAACTTCGATACCAAGCTTGACGGCGGCAGCAGCAATGATTACCAAATTAGGGATTCGGCGAATCGCCATGCGAAGCTGTACGTAGATCTGGTCAATGAATATCTGCCCAATCTGACGACGTACAACGCGGGCCAGACGCCGCCGACAAGAATCAGCTACGAGCAGGACGGCACGACGGTCTCGGCGACACGTCTACAGATTCCGTATCCGTTCCTGTATGACAAAGCGGCAGTCGATGCAGAGGGCAAATCCGCGCCGATCCTCGGTCACATCGAGCT
>NZ_JBHTYI010000170.1:0-1243 GCF_043656335.1 Peribacillus sp. NPDC056705
TCTGAGGGGGCCTGCCGTCAAGGGAGACATCTGCTCCGCGACTTCGGCAAGCGTAGATCCGCCTGTCACAGCGATCGTGTCGCCATTCTCGATAAAGCTTTGCAGCGTCCTTGCTCCCGCTCGGCCGAGCTCGCGCTTCACTTCCGGCGATGATTCGCTGTCGCCCGGAATAATGACGACCTTGCGGAGTCCGTATGCCTGACGAATCTTCTCTTCAAGTTCAACCAGCCCGTACAGTTCATTCATGACCGGCTCAAGCTCCTCCAGCAAGGCTAAGCCCGCATGGCTGATCCGCATCCCGAGTGTCTCGATGTCAATTAAACCTTGTGCTTTCAGGAGATCGGTTTCGGCCCGGAGGACCCGTTCTGTCATCGATAACGTCGATGCCAATGTTCTTCGACCAACCATTCCGGACAATTTGATCTGATGTAGTATCGTATATCTTCGCTTAAGTGTATCCATCAGATCCGGCAGAAGCTGCTCTTGTATTTCTAATAGGTTACGCATGCATTCCACTCCTGCAAACTTCGTCTCGGCTCTCCTTATCCTGGTCACGAAATGTCCCAGTAGAACTTTTTAAGTCCCACCTTTATTCTAACCAATAATGATGTCGGTGGCAAGTGCCGTAACGCATATTTATCATGGGTGCATCGTTATACATTATGACCAAATTCAGGCATCTCTATATAGCCTCAATATAATAGGATCAATGTTTCGTGCACTATTGTATTTTGAATATAGATGCGGTATAATCAACTTCGTTGCTGATTTTTTGGTTATGCGCCCGTGGTCCAATGGATATGACGTAGGCCTCCGGAGCCTGAGATCGAGGTTCGATTCCTCGCGGGCGCGCCATTTTAACTTGTCCCAAGTAACGCTCTATATACTGTTTACCCTATAGTGCCCATGACGGCTCTTTTTTTTACTCAATAGTTTGACTTTCTTTGACTTTTTGATTTAAATTGTTTATCATGTGGGTAATACGGTAACAGTATTGATATATGAGGTACTTTAGAGGAGGTTTTCCACGTGAGTTTTATCCCTATGGTCGTTGAACAAAGCAACCGCGGTGAGCGGGCGTACGACATCTATTCCAGATTGCTGAAAGACCGCATTATCTTCCTCGGCTCCGACGTAAATGACGTGGTCGCCAATTCCATCATTGCCCAAATGCTGTTCTTGTCGGCTGAGGATCCGGAGAAGGATATTCATCTTTACATCAATAGCCCGGGCGGTTCCATCA
>NZ_JBHTYI010000170.1:1253-1511 GCF_043656335.1 Peribacillus sp. NPDC056705
CTGCTTCCATGGGCGCATTCCTGCTGAACGCAGGTGCCAAGGGCAAGCGTTATGGCCTGCCTAACAGTGAGATTATGATTCACCAGCCGCTTGGCGGCGCACAAGGTCAAGCCACGGATATCGAGATCCGTGCTCGCCGCATTCTCAAGATGCGCGATAAGCTGAACCGCATCTTGTCCGAGCGTACCGGCCAACCGCTGGAGCGCATCGAGAAGGATACCGATCGTGACTACTTCATGACGGCTGACGAAGCCAAGG
>NZ_JBHTYI010000171.1:0-1510 GCF_043656335.1 Peribacillus sp. NPDC056705
GCGTTACATGATGAGACAAAAAATGTGGTGGGCAGGTGCGTTGGCGGTCGTTATCGCTGCCAGTGGAATCTATGGATATAATGCGGTGCAGGCTGCGGGGTCTGGTTCGACACCTGCGTCTGGCGATCAACCTGAAACGGCTCAGACGGGAACGAATGGACAGACCTTAATCGGGATGGAGAAGGCAGAGCAGTTAGCCTTGGCCGAAGCGAAGGGTCAGGTGGAGAGCATTGAACTTGACCGCAAACGCGGCAAGCTTGTATACGAGGTTGACATTCAGCAAGACAACCAGGATGTAGATGTGTGGATCGATGCCTACACAGGCCAATCGCTGGGTGTGAAGGTTGACCGTGACGATGACGATGACCGTGATTCCGTGCCGGGTAATCTGATCAATGCCAGCCGGGCTGCTCATATTGCGGTGCAGCACGCCAAGGGCGGAACCGCCGTGGACGTGGATCTGGACCGAGAAGATGATGGCCGCTGGGTTTACGAAGTGGACGTCAAGCAGGCCAATGGTGAGACTGAGGTTGAGATCGATGCCGTGAGCGGCAAGGTGCTGAAGGCCGAATATGATAAATTTGATGACGATCATGATGATGATTAAGGCGAATGGCCGGGGAAGCTTCCCGGCTTTCGCTTTTTTTTATGTCGATATGTTACATATTCCAAGTCATATCCGGGGAACGCTAAATCGAGAGTTTATTCATACCAAGGGCAGCAAGTATCTAAGGGTAGATGTTTTTATGATCGCAAAAGGGTATAATGGAACGAAGAATTGACCGGGAGGGATATACCGTGAGTGATCTTTTCAAGAAAGCTTTCTCGTTAGGAGTGGGCCTTACCGTCGTCAGCAAGGAAAAAGTGGAGAAAATCGTAGATGATCTGGTGAAACGCGGGGAACTCGCCCCCGCCGAATCCAAGGCGTTCGTCGACCGGCTTGTCGAACGCGGCGAGGAGGAGCAGTCCCAGATCAAGGCTTACATCTATGAACAGGTCGGGCGTGTGCTGGCTGAACTGGATGTACCTAAAGAAAGCGATGTTGCCAGCCTGGAGCAGCGCATCGCCGCGCTTGAGAAGAAGGTTGTAGAACTCGAAGGACTGCAGCAGGAGTAGATATGGCGGTCCGTATAAGACATGCCGGACGTTACCGGGAAATCGCCATGGCGCTGATGCGTCATGGCTTTGGTTATATGGTGGAGGAGATGGGATTATTTCATTTCCTGTCGTTGCCCGTGCGATGGAACGCGAGAGAACAGGTAGAGACGGTGACATTAGGGGAACGAATACGCAGGGTGCTGGAGGATTTAGGCCCCGCCTTCGTGAAGCTGGGTCAGCTGGCAAGCACGAGATCCGATCTGTTGCCTGACCATATCATCGAGGAGCTGGCCAAGCTGCAGGAGCGGGTTCCTCCTTTTTCATCGACCAGTGCGAAGGAGATTATCGAGCAGGAATGGGGCATGCCTGTTCATGAAGCATTGCTTGAATTCGTGGAGGAGCCGCTGGCCGC
>NZ_JBHTYI010000172.1:0-1506 GCF_043656335.1 Peribacillus sp. NPDC056705
AGATATTCGGAGATATGCTTAAGGTGGCTTCCATTAATGCAGCTAAAGAGCTCGATCCAGATATTCGGAATATTACGAACAAGCAGCTCGCAGAGCTGAGTCAAGAGATAGGCGTTACCCATATCTCATTGTTGGTCCGAACGTTAGATGATGTTGTGGTTGCCCGTTCATCAGCGGCGGAGGAGATCGGTCTTTCCACTAAAGACTGGGGTTATTGGCACACGGCATTTCTTGAATTGTTCGAATATGAAAACGTCCAGTCCGTGCAGGAGGGACAACGTGGTAAGCATTTTTGGTCCGGACCGTTTGAATTCTCCACGTCGAGTCCGGAGTCTATAGATAAATGGGGTTATTATTATGATGGGAAACGCAACTACATTATTGACCCTTACATAAGAAGTTCTGATATTAAGGATTTCATGAAGGTAACAAGTCCTGATACGGTGGTGGAGGAAACGTTAAAATCCAATCCGCGGATATTGGAAGTCACGGGCATTAACCCCGATACCTTCGGTAATGATTATATGAGAGAGGATGGCAAGGATGCTATCCACTATAAGCTCGGCAATCGTCCAATCACGTTCGGAACGTATCATTACGGAAGCCTTCAGGAGGACAAGAAGGCCGTCAGGCAGTCCATCGAAACGAATGATCATGTCGTGTTCGTAAGTACGATTCAGAATAAAAAGGTGTTAAAAAGCTTCATTCCGGTCACGTATGATGACAAGCCTACCCAGGTCATTAGCGTGGTTATGGACTATGAGGCCATATCGTCCGTCATGCGGGAACAGATGATCAGTCTTGTAGCGATATCGCTAGTGCTGCTTGAAATTGTAATTTTCGGAAGCTATATCGTTGCCGGTTATTTTACGAAGCCGATTCAAGCCATCTTAGGGACCGTTAACGACGTGGCCGACGGTCATTTCGACCGAAGGCTTGAAGTGAGCAGCAGAGATGAGCTGGGGCAGCTTGCAGGTCGCATTAATGCTATGACCCGCAATTTAGGCCATTACACGAGTCAGTTGAAGCAGATGGTAGATGAGAACCAATCGGTGAAAGAATATTTGGAATCGGTTATCAATCAGACGGCCGATGCTATTCATACAACAGATAATTATGGTCGAATCATCAGTGTCAATAAAGCGTTCGAGCAGTTGTATGGCTGGAAGTCACATGAAGTAGTCGGACGAATACCTGCTTTAGTGCCGTCAGAGATGGTGGAGGAAGAGGCCCAGCGGATTAAGAGGCTGCGGGATGGCGAGCGTCTGCCGCCGATTGAGACCATCCGGCTAGGGAAGGACGGCCATCCGATCGAAGTTAGCATCAGCACCTCGCTCGTACGGGACGAACAGGGCGACATTACAACCATGATTAGCGTGTCCCGTGATGTAACTGAGCGGAATCGGATTGAGGAACTGCTGCGCCGCTCTGAGAAGCTGAATACGGTTGGTCAACTGGCAGCGGGAGTAGCTCATGAAATACGTAATCCACTGACGACCCTGAGGG
>NZ_JBHTYI010000173.1:0-1488 GCF_043656335.1 Peribacillus sp. NPDC056705
CTTGGGATATCCCAATCCCGGTATCGGAAACTTCGATGCAGCATTGCTGCATATCCGCTGTGGTGATTTTCAGCGAGATCACGGCCTCCGCCTCGGTATACTTGATGCTGTTGGTGATCAGATTGGTCCATACCTGATGGAGCAGATGCTGGTCGCCATAGATGTAGGTCGACGGCAGAGACATATCGATCGTCAGATCCTTGCTGCGCCAGCTCCACTCCGTATGCAAGAGCACTTGCTTAATTTGGTCAGCCACATCGAATGTAGTCTTCTCCAGAATGTTCTCTTCTTTATCCAGCGAGGCGAGCATCAGCAGCTGTTTGCTAAGCCCTGACATGCGGCGGCTCTCCGCCTCAATAATGGACAGATAGTGCTGTTGTTGTTCCTCGCTCAACTGCTGGGACTGCAAGGTCTGGGAGAAGCCCTGGATGGAAGCGAGCGGGGACTGAATCTCATGCGATACATTCGATACAAACTCTTGTCGCATCTGCTCCAATTGTTCTAATCCCTTTGTCATCTGGGAAAAATGGTCGGCCAGCTGCCCAATTTCATCGCGTCTTGTAATATCGAGATCTACCTGATAACGCCCACGCGCGACACTTTGGGTGGCTTCCGTTAATTTCACGATCGGTTTCACGATATAGCGCGTGATAATCCCTACCAGCAGAATGCTGAGCAGGATGGAGATGACCATAATAATGGTGAAGAATATTCGCATTTCGCCGAACTGGACGGTGATATCCGGCCGCATGAAGAGGGCGTGATTTGTCCCTTCTACCTGAAGCGGGATTCCGATGGAGTTGCTCAACACATTGTCGAAGAATCCTGTGATGAACAGCTTCGGAGGAACTGAAGCAATTCCGTGATAGATCGTGCCGTCCAGCACTTCCCGCACAATGTCTGAGGACAGGTCACGCTCACGAAAAATACCGCCATACATCCATTCTTTGCCGGCGTCGTTGATGAGATAGAATTGATATCCCAGTTGTCCAACATGATCGAGATATTCATGAAGATCCATACCGGGATGCGTGGTGTAAAAGTTGCCGATATCTGTGGCCATCGTCGTGACCTTCTCGTCATTGAAGGGCTTCAGGCTAAAGTGATAATACATATTGGAGATCACAAACGCGATCACACTGCTAATGACCATAATGGCGATCGTCGTAATGACGATGCGGGAGTAGAGGGTTCTCACAGCGGAGCCGCCTCCAGTTTGTACCCGACACCCCGAATGGTACGGATCTGAAAATCCCCACTGCGATCGGCGAATCGTTCCCGAAGTCGCTTAATATGCACGTCCACGGTTCGATCATCTCCGTCGAAATCGGAGCCCCAGATCAGCTGTATCAATTCCTCCCTGGAGAAGGTGCGATCCGGATAGCTGGCTAGCTGTGAGAGCAACTCAAATTCTTTCATCGGCAGCATGAGGACCTTGCCATGACCGAGTACTTCATAACTTTTGCGATCGATCGTCGTTCCGTTCAG
>NZ_JBHTYI010000174.1:0-909 GCF_043656335.1 Peribacillus sp. NPDC056705
ACCCCATACCGCTTCATACAACTGTGATTTGGAAAAAACGACACCCGGATGCTTACAGAAATAAAGCAGCAACTGAAAGACCTGCGCCGGACACGGCACGGGCTCTCCGAGCACCGTAAGCTCCCCGGCGGACTCGTCGACCTTGAAGCGGCCGAAATCCCATGCGCGCCGCGAGGCTGACTGCGCAGATGCACTTTCGGTCCCAATGCCGCCACGGCGCAGTCGTGCTTTGATCCTTGCGGCAATCTCCAGCGGATTAAACGGCTTGGTGACGTAGTCGTCACCGCCCATCGCAAAGCCCGTCAGAACATCCAGATCCGACGCTTTGGCGGTCAGAAACAGAATGTGCGGATTTCCATAGGAACGGATGGACGGACACAGATCAAATCCCGTACCGTCCGGCAGCATCACATCCAGCAATACGATATCTGCGCCGTGAGCAGCAATTTCCCTTAGAGCCTCCTTGCAGTTTGAGGCCATATATATGCGGTTAAAGCCTTCCTTGCGCAGTACCATCTGCAGCATTTTTACAATGGAAGGTTCGTCATCAACAATTAATATTCGTGTATGATCCATTTATCCTCACCCGACTTTTATGCTAGCACAGCAACCTTAACAGGAGTTAAACAAATGCTGGAAGTGTTAAGAAAAAGTTAGGTTTCCGTTTCCAAGGCGTTTATGGTGAACTTCTATATTAGATGTTAGAGGTGATATAGATGAATTCAAATAAACGATCCACCGTTGTTGATGCCATTCGGGGGCTTAGCTTGCTTGGTATTCTGATGGCTAATCTGCTGATTTTTCAGTATGGTATGTTAGGCAAAGACGAAATGCATTATTTTCAGCCCACTACACTCGACCGGATCAGCCACGACATGCTGAAGGTATTCGTGGAAGGAAGCTTCATGC
>NZ_JBHTYI010000174.1:919-1499 GCF_043656335.1 Peribacillus sp. NPDC056705
CTCTTCGGGTATAGCATGATTAAGATGCGCGAGGGTCTGCTAGCGAAGGGGCTAAAGTATGGACGCAGCTTCAGTCGCAGGTCGATTCTGCTGGTCGTGTTGGGCTTATTGCATTCAATCTTCCTGTGGGAAGGCGATATCCTGTTGTTCTACGGGGCCATCGGTTTCTTCCTTCTGCTGTTCGTGAAACGAAAAGCCAAGACCGTTATCGTCTGGGGCCTGATCTTCCTGCTTCTTACTTCGGCGTTCGGATTTGGTTCGATGGACCCTACGGCTACGGAGACAACTCGCATGGAGAGCTACGTGAAGCAGTCCATGGAAGTCTACAGCAATGGCAGCTTTGCTGAGATCATGAACTTCCGGAACACCGAAGATCCTCCGTTCGATTTTCCAGCCTGGGTGTTGCTCATTGTTGTTCTCTTCGTTCCCTTGCTTAATGCGCCTATGTTTCTGTTCGGGATGGCGGCTGCCAAACGCGGGCGATTCCTTCATCCTTCGCAAGAGAGCAGGCTCTATCTGCGCTGGGCTTTGCTCGTTCCTGTGGGCCTTGGTTTGAAGACGACCGGGGTTATGCTGGGAA
>NZ_JBHTYI010000175.1:0-1462 GCF_043656335.1 Peribacillus sp. NPDC056705
GTTCCACGTTATCCATGTGATATCCCTCCCGGAAGCTCTTGTTTAACCTTTCACACCTGCATTCGAGATGCCCTCAATGTATTGGCGCTGGAACAGGAAGAAGAAGATAATGATCGGCAGTGTTGATAACACGACGCCCGCCATGATCATTGGGGTATTCTCGAAGAACATATCCTTCACACTGTTCAGACCGACTACCAGTACATACATTTCCGGCGTATTCGCCAGCGTACTCGGAATCAGGTAACTGTTCCAGGTCCCGGCAAAAGCAAGAATGGACATCGTAATCAGAGATGAGCGAGCCAGCGGGTACACGATCCGCCAGAAAGCCCCCATCTTGGTTAGACCGTCAATACGTGCCGCCTCTAGAAACTCATTAGGTACCGAGACAAAAAATTGACGGAGCATAAAGATATATAGCCCTTGGTATAAGAATGGAACCGTTAAGCCCCAGAAGGTGTTGAGCCATCCGAGCTGAGCCACGTTCACGTATACCGGAATCAGGATCATGTGATACGGTACCATCATCGTGGCCACCACGATCCAGTAGACTATCCCCTTACCCTTGAAATTCAGCTTGGCCAGCGCAAATCCGGCCATCGGGTTAATGATGAGGTTACCAATCACAACGACCCCCGTCATAATGACGGTATTCAGGAACCATCTCGGTACGTTATACGCATCGTTGGTGAAGAAGATTTTGAAGTTCTCAAACGTCCAGTTCGCCGGTGAAGTGAGTGTATTCACATGCCGCATCGGGATGAGGGACGTATAGATCGTATAGAGAAAAGGAAGGGCGAATAAGAGCCCCAGGATAATCGTGCCGATATATAACAGCAGCCGACCGTTATTCGTACGGGTCTTCATTACTCTCACTCCTTCTCATCCAAGAATTTTTTCTGCAGATACGTGATCAGCATGATAATCATGAAGAACAGCACAACCGCCGCACTTCCGTATCCGATGTTCATATAACGAATCCCGTGCTGGTAGAAATACGTCACGACCGTACTGGTTGCACCAGCCGGTGAACCGAGTGCCCCGTAACGGGAGATTGCCGCGATCTGGTCATAGATCTGAAAGCCCGCAATCGTGGACACCGATACGATGAAGAACGTAATCGGCTTCAGATACGGCACGGTGATATAGCGGAACTTATTCCATTTGGAAGCTCCGTCAATCTCGCCTGCTTCGTACAGATCCTTCGGAATTTCCTGCAGTGCCGACAAGTACACGATCATCGTGAACCCGGCCTGTTGGAAAATGAACAGAATACAGACGAACAGAAGCGCATAATTCGTATCCGCAAACCATGTCACATTCCCGAAACCGAGCATGCCGAAGAATTCCGTCAGGAACGTCCCCTGCTTAAAGAGCATCATGAACACGGTCGTAATCGCGATTTGCGATGTGATATACGGAATAAAGAATACCGTGCGGAAGATCCCTTTCCCCTTGAGCC
>NZ_JBHTYI010000176.1:0-799 GCF_043656335.1 Peribacillus sp. NPDC056705
CCGTTATCTCATCGATAACAAACATAAAGTAAAGGGGTTATTCCTCACGCATGGTCATGAGGATCATATCGGTGCCATCCCCTATGTGTTGCGCCAGATTCAAATGCCGATATACGGGGGGCCTTTGACCATCGGTCTCGTGCGTGCCAAGTTGGAAGAGCATCGTCTGTTGGATCAAAGTGATCTGCGCATATTCCATGAAGACGAAACGTTCACCTTCCGCAATCTATCGGTCCACTTCTTCAGAACCACTCACAGCATTCCGGATTGTTTCGGAATTGTTGTTGAGACACCTTACGGACCGGTCGTACATACCGGCGACTTTAAGTTTGACTTCACGCCGGAGGACAAGCCTGCTAACCTGCACAAAATTATGCAGATCGGCAAGAAGGGCGTACTGGCACTCATGGCCGACAGTACGAATAGTGAGCGTGACGGGTTCACTCCGTCTGAACGTACCGTTGGTAACTCGATCCTCAAACAATTCCAGGAGTGTCCTGGACGAATATTGTTTGCCACATTTGCGTCGAATGTCCATCGTTTGCAGCAGGTGGTCGAAGCTGCCATCCGTACCGGACGAAAGATCGCTATCGTCGGACGCAGCATGGAAAAAGTATTTGTTATCGGCCAGGAGCTTGGATATATCCGGGTTCCTGACGGCATGCTGATCGATGTCAAAGCCGTTAACCGCTACCGTGACGAACAAGTGCTGATTATCTGTACAGGTAGCCAGGGTGAGCCTAATGCGGCATTAACCCGGATCGCATCAGGGGCGCATCGTTCAATTTCAATTCATCCG
>NZ_JBHTYI010000176.1:808-1457 GCF_043656335.1 Peribacillus sp. NPDC056705
TCGCGAAGACTTGAAGCTGATGATCAGCAGCTTGAGACCCAAATACTTCGTACCCATTCACGGCGAATACCGCATGCTGCTGAACCATCGTCATCTGGCCGTGCAAGTTGGAGTGCAAGACAGCAACGTCTATCTGATGAATATCGGTAATACGCTGTCCATGTTCCGCAACTACGCGCGTAAGGGTCGTAATATCCCTTCTGGGGACGTCTACATCAATAACGGGGAACTTCGTACACATGAGAAGGAACTGCTTGAGGAGCGCGTTCAGCTTGCACATGACGGCGTCGTGATTGTGGCTATGACGATTAATACGCAGACGCGTAAGCTCATGTCGGGTCCTGAACTGATTACGCGTGGATTTGTTTATATGCAGGATTCGAAGCCCCTGCTGCGGCGTGTAGAAGCCATGCTGCGCAAGCAACTGAACAAGGCGGGTGAGCAGCGTGAGTATAACCGCGCCGCTTGGGAACAGATGACGAACACGACCTTGAATCGCTATTTCAAACGGGAGCTCGGAAGAAGCCCCTATATCATGCCGTCCATCATGGAGATATGACAAAACACAATGGCGCTGCGAAAGTTATACTCTCGCAGCGCCATTATTCATGTTAATCCGCTAATTCCAGTCCCTTCGTCTCTCTGCCAA
>NZ_JBHTYI010000177.1:0-1454 GCF_043656335.1 Peribacillus sp. NPDC056705
TCTTGTAGGTTGGACTGTCTGCTTTGGCATAATCGAGCGCTGTCTTACCTTCGTTATCTTTCACGCTGGCATCGACCTTATGTAGGTTAAGCAATTTATCGATGTACGCATCGCGTTCGTGAATGACCGCCAGATGTAGTGGGGTCTGCCCCTCAAAGTTCTGCAGATTATAATCGAGCCGTCCGGCTTGCCCGTCAATCTGCTTCAATGTATCGTATGCGGCTGTTTCGCCATGAAGGATCAAATAGTGCAGAATACTGTTGCCGGTTGCTGCATCGCGGCTTTCCAGATCGGCTTCGCCGGCGGCGATGATGACCATCAGCCGCTCGGTTTTAAACTCGTTATTCGGGAGAATCAGCTGCTCCATATCCTTAACGAAGTCGCGGACGTGAAGATTTCCACCGGGTATGGTAGCCGGGGATGATGGAATGGTATTCCCTTCACTGCCCTTTGATGGTCGGCTTACGATATCAACCTCTTGATTGGTGGCTGATCGAAGCTGGTAACCCAGCGCATCGGACATCTCACGGATTGGCACATACAGCTTGTCTTGAATGACGACGGGGGGAGCGGACCATCGTATTGGCGTATCGTCAACGCTAATATCGACAAGAGAGGGGGTGGCTTTCCAATAAACCGCTGCCCCTACAGCCGAACCGGCGGTGAGCGTAACGCCTACGATGGCGCCCATTGCAAAAGCGGGAATGGAAGTTAAACGTTTTTTCAAGATCAATGATCCTCCTTCGTTACCATTGTATGGTTGGGTCCAGCACAATCACATTGCGTTCCGCGATGGCGGTCTCAAGCAGGTCTTCCCTAAGCTTGTTTCCCGTCAGAATGATATCGGCCTGATTCGCCCGTTGTTCCGCCTCGAGCTTGTTCAGTAGTCTCTCGACGGATAATAGATCCTGGTAAACTGTAGGGGCGAGTTGCTCCCAGTAATCGGCTTCCGTGTAACCGCTCTCCGCAATAAGCTTGGTGTGAATGTCTTGTTGTTCCTGTGGCTGGGATTCTAATAATTTTCTATATTCTGCAGCTTTCTGCGCCCCGTCTTCCAGACTCGCATTTACCCCGTTCTCTTCAGCTAATTGAAGCAGCAATTCCTTAGAAGCCATGTTTTTTAACACGATAGCATCATCCGGTAAGATAGTAGAGCTGTCATTCTTCGTCTTATGATGAAAGTTAGCCAGGTCGTTGCTTGTGATCACATGGTGTCCGATCTGGACGAGCGCCTGACCGTCATGCTGCTGCAGAGTACCGTAACGTTCAGATGGAGGGGCATCCGGTTGATCGGCTACCGCAAAGGTAATGCTGACCGCCAACAGGATCATAACCACCATCCCCAGGATCATCCAATATTTACGTTTGAGGTGCATGCACGCTATACCTCCAGTTGTAGATTTTGGAACATTATACTTATATAGACGTCGCGGCAGGGGAAAAGGTTCAAATTA
>NZ_JBHTYI010000178.1:0-1453 GCF_043656335.1 Peribacillus sp. NPDC056705
GTATTAGCTCGTTCGCCCGAAGGGGACAAGGATGCTGCTGACAAAAAGGTTAGCATCATAATCAGGCTGGTCATTTTCTTCATTCTCATTACATATCCTCCTTGTGTTGTGTATCGGATTGCCAATCTCGAATTGGAAGTGCACATGCCTCCCTTCCTGATTCGTCCATATCATATCGTATGATCTGGCGTGATGCATATTAACAATATTATGGATTGTAGCCTTATCTTTAGATGTCGAATCGTTGGTCATGAATGCGGACATTTTGACTTTGATGGGAGGAAATGGATAGGCGTGTGAGGAATATATATGCGTAGAATGTGGGGGGAGCGACATGAGAATGAGCTTAACCAAAGTCATTACCGCAAGCGTTGTCGTGATCGCGATGGCCGTGCTGATGATGAGATCATTACATGGACGAACACGTTCAACCACAGGTTGAGCACACGGCTTACATACTCTACTACAGCGTGATAACTTTCCGATCATAGATTGTTTATAGTAAAGGCATCAAAGGAAAGTGTGGTGATCACAATGAATGAAATGAATCATCCAATCCGTCAAAATATCAGCTTGCATCGCAAGCGATTAGGCATGACCCAGGAACAGTTGGCTAATCGCTTGGACGTGACCTATCAGGCGGTAAGCAAGTGGGAGAACGGGCAATCGTGCCCGGATCTTATGCTCATGCCGGGCTTGGCTGATCTGTTCGGCATCACAATTGACGAGATTTTCGGTCGGTCGGGGAATCAGGTCGACCTGAGGTCTGGACTCGTGCTGGAGTTGTTGTTCGATGGTGATGTACGTGACCGCAGCGGCGAAGAGCACCATGGGCGAATGGTAGGCGCAGCGTATGGCGTTGACCGGTTCGGTCTGGCTGGCAGGTCGCTCGCGCTGAATGGTAGGGACGGGTACGTCGTAATCGATCCGCCGCCTGTACTTGAGGAGGCCTATACGATCTCCGTCTGGTGCTGCTACGATCCGCAGACGATCCTGCGCGGTTGGCATAGCGCCATCGTATCTCAGGATGGTCATCATGAGCAACGATCGATCCAGTTAAGTACGCGAGACAAGCGACTGACACTGCACGGCTTTTTGCACGAACCTGATCTCTCCATGGATGCGAGCCTTGAGATGCTGCATTGGTACCATGTAGTTGTAATATATGCCGACGGGCAATATCGATTATACGTGGACGGAGAGATGGTTGCAGAGCGAAAGGGCAGTTATACTCCTTGCCCGGAAGAGCCACTCTATGTCGGGAGAAAATCTACTGAGGAGCCGTATTTTTATTTTAACGGGAGCATTGACGATCTGCGAATCTATAATCGGGCCATTCATAAGGAAGAAGTACGGGCCCTTTATTTGGAGCACGGTTATAAACCGGTGCCTGTCCTGACTTCACCCGAAGAAGCCGAGGTCGCGCCAATCCCCGTTCTGAACGGTCTGGACG
>NZ_JBHTYI010000179.1:0-1451 GCF_043656335.1 Peribacillus sp. NPDC056705
TCCTGCAAGATTAGCAGAGGCTTCCCCTTCAACAGACCAGGTTGTTATTAGCCAGGTGTACGGAGGTGGGGGGAATAGCGGAGCCGAATACAAGAATGATTTTATCGAACTCTTCAATCCGACGAACCACCCGGTTGACCTGAGTGGCTGGAAGGTGCGTTATGCCAGTGCAGCAGGTACATTTAACCCAGAGAACGAAACACAGTTAACAGGAATCATGCAGCCTTATTCTTATTTTTTGATTGAGCAAGCCGGAGGGGCCAATGGATCTCCGCTGCCAACGAATGATCTGAAGAATTCGATTAATCTTAGCGCTACGAATGGAAAAGTAGATCTGATCAGCTCCACCGGTCAGCGTGTCGATCTCATTGGCTACGGCACTGCATCAGAGTATGTAAATAGTCCGACGGCAGCTTTGTCCAACGGCACGGCAGCGATTCGCAAAGAATTGACCACTGGTCAATCAGACCGTGGTCTTGATACGGATCATAATGCGCTCGATTTTATCGTTACGAAGCCGGATCCGCGTAACAGTGCAAGTCCAGCAACACCCGTAAATCCAGGTAGTGGCCTGGCACGAGTGACGGCAAATCCGGAGCCGAATGCGTGGCCGGCAGGCACAAAGATTAACCTAAGTACCGCTAGTGTGGGCGCTTCCGTCTATGCGGATGTGTATACATCCGGGGGAAACACGGGTTATGAGCTTGTAACAGGCCCGATCGTATTGCAGGAGCCAACGCGCATTGACGCTTACGCGGCCCAGGATGGAGTAGACGATGGCCCGGTGGCCTCGTTTAACTATGATCTGCTAGCCCCGGTTCCTGTTGCAGATGCTCGTCTCAAGCCTAAAGGCGAACATGTGTGGACGGAAGGTATCATTACGCATATCGAAAGCAGAGAAATCTATATCCAAGATGATAACGCCGGTATCGTACTGTATGACTATCCGCTGAGCGCCAAGATCGGCGACAAGGTCAGTGTAGCTGGCGTGATGGAAATTTATAACAATCTGGAAGAGATCAAACCTCATCCGTTACTACCGAGTCAAGTTGTGCAGGAGAATGCAGGTGTACCGCAGCCGCTCCGCATTGAAGGAGCCGACTTGAGCAGTGCTAATGGAGAAGAGTATGAAGCAAGGCTGGTTTATCTGGAAGATGTAACAATCAAATCCATGAACAAGCCGGGTGAATATACTGCGGTACAGAATGGGCAGGAATTCAGCATTTATTCCAGCTTGCCGAAGCTTGTGGTCGGCAACACTTTCAGCCGGATTACAGGGGTTATTAAGCAGTTCGGTAATGTATACCAGCTGATTCCGCTCAATAATGAAGCGATTGTGGAGGACATGTTCTCCGTCGTTGCCAGCCCTGGGAGCGGCCCGATTATATCTGGCGGCAAGGTAGAGTTGTCTAGTCCGACTCAAGGGGCAGATATCTATTACACGCTGGATG
>NZ_JBHTYI010000180.1:0-1450 GCF_043656335.1 Peribacillus sp. NPDC056705
GTGTATTACACCTCTGGAGCCCCGCGCTCCTTCTTCGTTCAAGTAAATGGAACTGGTGAAGCGGAAAAATATGATTTACCGGAAGTCGGCAAAAACGACTGGGAATCGGTCGGAACCTATGAATTTGCTGTTGAATTGGCAGCAGGAAACAATAAGCTGTTATTTTCGGACGGGGACTGGTATTCTCCGAATCTGGACAAAATTGTGATCCGCAAGGCGCCTGCAGCAGATGCTGTCCAGGACCCTGCCGCAATGTGGGGCGAATCGGGTAATATCGGCGGGGAGTTGAATACGTCAAATTATGGCTCCATTCGGGTGACTCAACATGAGAAGGGCTTCGTGATTGGTAGCGGTGCCTATGAAGTTCTCTATAATACAGAGACGGGGCTTGCCGGCTATTCCTGGCAAGGCAGCATGATTGCGAAGGGCGTCTACGGCAGCGTGAAGCTGAGAGATCAGCTTGTGCGTAGCCTCGAACTGGATACGCATCAGCTGCTGGCGGACCAGATCGTCCCTGTACAGGACGGCCACGGGAAGGGCATTAAGTTGACGGTCCGCAATGAGAAGCCGGGACTGCCCACATTTGATCAAATCTATTACTTTTATGAAGGTGTGGATTATTTCATAACCGAGCAGGAAATTAGCGGCAGCAGCGAGCTGAGCTCCAATTATATGGCGCCTGTAGTGCTCAACACAGCAGGCGGTGTTGATCTAGGCCAATATGGGGATAATCGCGTGCTAATAGTGCCGTTTGATAATGACGCCTGGTCCAGGTATGTGTCCAAAACAATGAATACAAGCCTGAATAACGATAAGTATATCAGCTCGGAAGTAACGGCAATCTTTGATAATGTTAGCCGCAATGGACTTGTGATCGGATCCGTCACCCATGATACCTGGAAGACTGGGGTTTACTGGGGCGGGTCGGATAACCGGCTAAATGAGCTTAAGGTTTACGGGGGCTTCACCTCCCGTAATGTCACCTATGACCGGATGGAGCATGGGGCGATCTCTGGCACGACGCTGAAATCCCCTCAGATCTTTGTAGGCTTCTATAGTGATTACCGGGACGGGATGGAGGCTTATGGCCGTGCGAATGCAGCGGTTGCTCCCCCGCTCAGCTTCGGGCCGAATATCCCGCAAGGAGTCCCAGTCGGCTGGAACAGCTGGGGGGCGTATGTCGATAAGCTGTCCTATAACAAGATGATTGCCGTCTCGGATTTCTTCCATGACCATATTCAGAATAAATCCTTTAACAACAAGGGTGATATTTATATTAACATGGATTCCTTCTGGGACAATATCCCGGAGGAGAAGCGGCTTGAGCTGGTAGATAAAATTCGCAAGAATAACCAGCGGCCAGGCTCTTACCATACTCCGTTTGTCTATTGGGGCAAAAATATGCTCCAGGAGGTTGAAGGGACAGATGGCAAATATACGTATGGCGATA
>NZ_JBHTYI010000181.1:0-1448 GCF_043656335.1 Peribacillus sp. NPDC056705
GATGCGATCCAGTCGATATCCTGCTCCTCCATCGAAATCGCGTCCACAGGATGCCAGCCCACGGCCGCATATATAAAATCATACGTCTCCGCCAGTTTCATCGTAGACGGTATCGTCTCCCGGTTAAATCCGATATTGACCATCCGGCTCACGCCAGATTGCAGAGCTCTCTCAATCATGTCCTCCCGATCCTCGTCGAATTGAGGAGCATCGAGATGCGTATGTGTGTCGAACAGCATGAGGTTTCCCCTCTCCTTCCTGTCATATCCCGAATAGTAACATTTTCCGCAAGTTCCGGTATTATCAGTATATTACTGCGTCTAATTGGGCTGTCTGAATATCTTTACTACGGTATCCGGCAAAGCATTCAGCACTTGGCTGATCTTCTCTTCCGGATAGTACAAATGACAACGACCTTGATGGATGCCACTGATGGAGCGTACAATTTCGGATACCTCCGAAATCTCCCTCAGTCCGTCGTAACGATCCAGCAGCAGAATCTGCTTCTCGCTCTGTGGTGCGCCTGGATGGAATTCATCATAAGGAAGATCGGTCGGAAAATCAATCTCCAGATCGTAATCCGGATGTAAGCCCACAGCTTGAACGGCTTGGCGAATAGCGTCGATCGAACCTTGATCCATGTTGTCGATTTCTACATATTTATAGAGCTTGCGGTGCATAAACCGGCCGCATAATTCGCTAAGGAGTTGATCCTTCTCATCGGTCCACTGCAGGAACGCAGTCTGGATCAAGGCTTCATCCAGCCGGAGATATTGGTTCACGTTGATATTGCCTTCAAATAATGCTGGCAGCGGATCAATCATGAACCGATAAGTATATCCTTGATGATATAACTCCATCGCCCGGCGGAATATTTGACGCAGAATAATTTCAGAGCTGCGCGTCACCGGATGAAAATAGACTTGCCAGTACATTTGGTAGCGGGACATAAGATAATCCTCCACCGCATGCATACCTGATTCTTTGACCACAACACGGTCCTTGTAGGGTCTTAACATCCGCAGAACCCGGTCGATATCTATGGTTCCATAATTCACACCTGTATAGTATGCATCGCGCAGTAGATAATCCATCCGATCCGCATCGAGTGGACTTGTAACTAGATTCATAACGATGGGTTTATCGTACGTTTTCTGAATGACGGATGCCACCTTACTCGGGAAGTCATCACCGAGCTCGAGTAGTACCTGATGAATGCATGTATCACCCAACAATATTCTGCACGTCCAATCCTCATGATTCATGTCAAAGGCTTCTTCTATTGAATGAGAGAATGGACCGTGTCCCACATCATGCAGCAAAGCAGCACATAGCGCCACCTGTCGTTCCGAAGCTGGCCAATCGGAATAGCCTCTGCGCTCGAACTGAGTAATGATGCGTCTCGTTATTTCGTAAACACCTAGAGAGTGGGAGAAGCGACTATGTTC
>NZ_JBHTYI010000182.1:0-1447 GCF_043656335.1 Peribacillus sp. NPDC056705
GGTAGGTAAGGAGATTAAGTTATCCCAACCGCAGCAATTCCTGGCACAGGATCGCGATATCGTGCAGGAAGCCTATCCTGGGGATATCATCGGCTTGTTCGATCCCGGTATCTTCCGAATCGGTGACTCTCTTAGCCAGGGAAGAGAAGTGGTATTTGATGAACTGCCAACGTTCTCACCTGAGATTTTTGCCAAGGTTACTGTGAAGAACGCGCTTAAGCATAAGCAATATCAGAAGGGGATCGATCAGCTGACTGAAGAGGGAACCATTCAGGTATTCCGTACTGTGAGCTTTGAAGAGACTATTCTGGGGGTTGTAGGCCAGCTCCAATTCGAGGTGTTTGAATATCGTATGAAGGGCGAATACGGTGTGGATGTGCAACTCCAGAAGATGCCGTATCAATTCGCACGTTGGATCGTAGATGATCAGATAGACCCTTCCAAGTTCCGAATTAACTCGACCCTCGTTAAGGATAAGAAGGATAATTATGTGGTGTTATTCGAGAACGAATACGCGATGAGAACAGCGATGGAGAAGAATCCTACCGCGAAGTTCCTGGAAACCGCACCATAAGCAACAAGAAACATGAACAATCAGCTAACGGTACCAAGAACCCCCGGCCATTAGGCTCGGGGGTTCTTGGTGATTCTCCGTATGAAAGACTGTTATCCTTGCAGCTTGCCGGGGGTAATGTTCTTCAATTGATCATGAATCGTGGAGACGAGGTTATCCTGCTGGGAAGCATCCATGTCTTTCCAGACCATTTCGAACATGACACCAAGTCCCGGTAGCGCGGCTTCTGGCCCGTCAACGGAACCCTCGATCATGGAGCGGAGCTCTCCTTCGTCCTGATTGTGGACTTTATGAATGACAGCTTGCCTAAGATCTAACAATATGGACATCGAAATGTTCCTCCTTGTTATAAAAGGGTCATTGAGTAATGTACCCGTTCGAGGGCAGTTGCATACAAGTATCTTGGGCTGTGTGATATACTAAAATCACATTATAGGCAATTGGTTGGACCTTAGCTTGCGGAGGGATATGGAATATGGCGAAGAAACAGTTCGCAGTAATCGGTATGGGGCGTTTCGGTACAAGTGTTGCCAAGGAACTGAGCGGGATGGGATTTGATGTGCTGGCCGTGGACGCTAGCGAGCAGCGCGTGCAAGAAATTGCGAACTTGGTTACGCATGCGGTGTCGGCTGATTCAACCGATGAAGAGGCACTACGCGCACTTGGCATTCGGAATTTTGACGTGGTGGTCGTGGCCATCGGCGAGGATATACAGTCGAGTATATTGACAACATTGATTTTGAAGGATCTTGGGGTACCGGTTATTATCGTAAAAGCCAAAAATGAACTGCACGGTAAAGTGCTGCACAAGATTGGCGCGGATAAGGTCATTTTCCCGGAACGCGATATGGGACTTCGGGTTGCCCATCATCT
>NZ_JBHTYI010000183.1:0-365 GCF_043656335.1 Peribacillus sp. NPDC056705
CAATTGCATCACACACTTCTTCGCGCGCAAAATCCAATATCAACTGCTGCCGGCCTTCTGTTCTCCTGCGGTCCGGGACGTGGAGGCACCAATCTGGATGGTTGCGGTACAGATCACTATCCGGCGAGATCATCTCCGGCTCAAACCACAGGCCGAACTCCAGATCCAGATTACGCACACGCTGCACCAGGTCCTCTAGCCCGCCCGGTAGCTTGCTGCGGTCCACAATCCAGTCCCCAAGCGAGCTGTTATCCGCATTACGCTTGCCGAACCAACCGTCATCCAGCACGAACAGTTCAATCCCGAGTCCCTGCGCTTCCTTCGCGATGTCCTCAATTTTATCTGCATTGAAATCAAAGTAGGTC
>NZ_JBHTYI010000183.1:375-1444 GCF_043656335.1 Peribacillus sp. NPDC056705
GTACCGGCCGGGTGCGATCCCTGTAATACCCGCGGCTTAGACGGGTCCGGTACAGCTTGTGGTAACGCCTTGACATCCCGCCAAGCCCTTCGGCCGAATATACCATCACGGCCTCGGGTGTCTGGAAGGATTGTCCCGGTTCAAGCAGCCACGAGAAATCAAACGGATTGATTCCCATGACGACCCGTGTCGTATCGTATTGGTCAACCTCAACCTGTGCCGTAAAATTACCACTATAGACGAGGCTGAAGCCGTATACCTCTCCAGCCTCTTCCCCGGCGCCGTCGGACAGCAAGGCTAGAAAAGGATTATGGTTATGACTGCTGGAACCTCGCCGACTCTCGATCCCCTGCATGCCCGGAGACAGCTTTCTTCGGTGTACATGGCGTTCTTTCGCCCAAGCACCGTGCAAGTGCAGAAGCTCATAAGCGCTGTGCTTCATGTCCACGCTGACACTCATGGCGCGAAGCAGATTTATATTCTCCGTTCCTTCGTTATGCAGTGCTACCGAGCGTGTGATCGCATCGAACGACTTCATTACGGTATAGGATAGGTAGATCGTCAGCCCGCTGATGGGGTCAACCAGCTTCAGTTCCAACGTATCCGCTTCATCATCCTGTTCTGTATAGACAGCTGGAAGTCCGTCCAGCTTGGGCTTGCCGCTGTAGATGCGATGCGATACGTATTCCGCTTCAGCCACCGTCGTCCCGTTCGCCAGCTGTACTTGATATGCCGGTTGCCTGAAGTCGCCACTGCCGTACCCTGGATATTCCTGCGGTAAGCTGTCGAAGGAGAAAGAGGCATCATCGCGGAACGGAGTCGGCGAGAACGACGCTCTTCCTCTACGCTCGAGCAGTCCGCCTATATGTTCATCCCGTATCTTGCTTCCCCAATACGCATGTGCCGGATATGCGCCTCTGACCAGTTCGATCACGTAACTGGAGCGATCGCTCTGCAGATGAAACAAACCTTGTTCCTCATGAAAATATATACTCACTGCTGTATCCTCCCTACCTGGTTCGAAAGCGGGATAGCGGGCAGGCTTAAGGCCTTTCCGTTGCGCTTCCTT
>NZ_JBHTYI010000184.1:0-1437 GCF_043656335.1 Peribacillus sp. NPDC056705
TGAAGTGAACCCAAAAAGTTAGACACTTTATTTACTTAGGCAGCCTTGAGGGCATGAACCCGGTAATCTACCGGGCTCATGCCTTTTAATTTTACCTTGATTCGTTGATGATTGTAGTAATGGATATATTCTTCTAGTTCTTGTTTGAATTGCTCCATGCTTTCAAATTCTTGAAGGTAGAGTAATTCGGATTTTAATAAGCCAAAGAAGTTTTCAATGACCGCATTATCGAGACAATTTCCTTTGCGGGACATGCTTTGTGTAATGTTATGTTTTTTCAAATCATATGTGTATTGTTTCATCTGATAATGCCAGCCCTGATCTGAATGGAGAATGGGTGAATCTTTCGATTCCAAGCGATCAAAGGCTTTATCCAGCATTTTGGAAACGAGCGGATAAATAGGCCGAGATTCGATATTATAGGCGATTATTTCTCCATTAAACAGGTCTAGAATGGCTGATAAGTATAGTTTCTCCCCAGCTAGATGGAATTCTGTGACGTCTGTCACCCATTTTTCATTGGACTTTGCCGCCTTGAATTCACGTGCTAGAATGTTGGGCGCAATCTTGCCGATTTTCCCTTTGTACGAACGGTATTTCTTCATGCGAACCACTGACTTCAATCCTAGTTCATTCATCAATCGGAGAACTGTTTTATGATTGATGCGAACACCTCGGTTACGTAATTCTAGGGTGATACGCCGATACCCATAACGCCCTTTATGCGTATGGAAAATCTCGTTGATACGGGATTTAATTTCAGTGTATTTATCCTCACGCCCGAAGGCCTTTACCCAATAATAGTACGTACTCCGTGCCATGTTAGAAATGGATAGAAGCAGATTTAAATCAAATTGTTCCCTTAGTTCATGGACTACTTTCGCTTTTTCTTTCTTTGTAAGGCTTCCTTTTCTTGAACTAAGGCATTCAACTTTTTTAGATAGGCATTCTCTGCACGTAAGTATTCTAATTCGGCAAGAAGTGCTTCCTGAGAGCCATTAGCTGGCGATTTTTTCTTAGTATCTTTTTTCATGGATAGACGCCCCTTTTTCTTTGGTTTTAGGGCGTCTATACCTCCTTCCTTAAACTGATTTGCCCAATTCAAAAGTGTAGAATCGGAAGGAAGGTTATAGTGTACAGCGGTCTCGTTGATCGATGCCCCATATTCGTTCATATATTTAAGTACCTCTAGTTTAAAGGGCAGAGTGTAATTTGTATAGGATGAAACAAGTCCTTCCATTCCATGTTTTAGATAGCGAGCGACCCATCTTTTCAGAGGGGATAACCCTACATTTCTTTCTTGTGCAATGGATTTATAGGATTTTTTCCCTTCTAAGTACTCTAAAACTGCATTTGATTTTTCGTCTATCGTATATTTAGTCAAAAAAACTGCACCTCCAATTGTTAGATGTTGTCTAACAATTGGGGTGCAGTTCA
>NZ_JBHTYI010000185.1:0-1427 GCF_043656335.1 Peribacillus sp. NPDC056705
CTGCTGGACCATACGAGCAGCTCCGAGTATCGTCTGAAGTGTCAGATCATGGCTTTGTTCCGGCGTGAGCCCACCGCGGATACCGGCTGCGGTCATCGCTTCCATCATGTAGTAGAAATAAGCAGGACCACTGCCGGAAATACCGGTCAGTATATCCATTCTCTCTTCTTCAATGACGGTCACATTGCCAACGGCTTCGAATAAGGTAAGCACGAGTTGACGATGTTCATCGCTGATTCCTTTGGAGAAGGAGATACCGGTTGAACCGAGTCCGATGGACGCCGACGTATTGGGCATCGTACGGGCCAGCGGTTGCTCATTCCCGAGTAGGGTATGCGTCGTATAAATGGACAATCCCGCGATCACCGAGATAATCAGTTGATCTGGCGACAACAGTGGCCCTAATTCTTTCAGCGCCTTGGCTGCATCTTTCGGTTTCATCGCCAGCACGATCACGGGCGAGGATTTTAGAATCTCGATTTTGGCCGGTTCATTATTGCTGATACGAACGCCGTATCGTCCGCTTAATTCCACGAGACGATCGGCATTACTGCGGTTTAACATCGTAATATGTTCCGGGAGCACAACAGAACGACTAATTAAGCCCCGTACGATGGCTTCTGCCATAGAGCCTGCACCATAGAAGGTGATCTCTTTGTCAATTAGAGGTCTGTTCTGAGGGGAATGACACATCGTTGTTTCCTCCTTCAAGGATGGTTTAGGTTTATTCGCGTATTTGACCACTACCGATAATAACATATTTAGATGAAGTAAGCGCAGGCAGTCCCATAGGACCGCGTGCATGCAACTTTTGCGTACTGATTCCGATCTCGGCGCCAAAGCCGAATTCAAAGCCGTCAGTAAAACGGGTAGATGCGTTATGATAAACCGCTGCTGCGTCCACCTCCTGGAGAAAACGCTGGGCATGTCCTTGATTCTCCGTAACGATACACTCCGAATGCTGCGTACCATACTTGGCAATATGTGTTAAGGCCTGGTCCAGATCATCGACGATGATGACGTTTAGAATATAGTCATTATACTCGGTGGCGTAGTCCTCGGTCGAACTTGGGGTAGCCCAGGGTACATACTGAAGGGTGCGGCTGCACCCACGCAGTTCCACGTTTCGCTCTCGAAAGACGCCAGCCAAGGCGACCAAATGCTGCTCGGCATACTGTTGGTGAATGATTAAGGTTTCCATCGAATTACAGACGGAGGGCCTTTGGACTTTGGCATTCAAGGCGATGGCAGTTGCCATGTCTGGAGAGGCTGATTCATCCAAGTACGTGTGGCAGATCCCTGCACCCGTTTCGATAACTGGAACTGTAGCGTTCATGACCACGTTCTGAATGAGCGAACTTCCTCCGCGGGGAATAATGACGTCAAGCAAGCCGTTTAGCTTTAGCATTTCGTCTACAGAGGAGCGG
>NZ_JBHTYI010000186.1:0-1425 GCF_043656335.1 Peribacillus sp. NPDC056705
TCTATGTGCTGTTGATCTCGCTGCTTATCGCGATTCCGATTGGCATGGCCGCCGGCATCTACTTGGCGGAGTTAGCCCCGAACAACAAGCTGATCGAGGTAGTCCGCATATGCATAGAAGGCTTGTCGTCCGTGCCGTCCATCATCTTCGGATTGTTTGGAATCGCTTTGTTTGTGGAGTTTTTTGAGATCGGACTTACGATTCTGGGCGCCGGCATCAGCTTGGCCTTCCTCAACCTGCCCGTGCTGACCCGAGTGACGGAGGAATCGATCAGGGCTGTACCGGCCCAGCTTCGGAACGGTTCCTTTGCGCTCGGGGCGACCCATCTGCAGACGATTCGTCGCGTGCTGCTGCCGGTGGCGATGAATGGTATCATCACCGGCATCTGTCTGACGGCTGGACGGGCGTTTGGGGAAAGCGCGGTCATTATTCTGACGGCGGGTGTATCCACCTCGGGCGAGATGTGGGATTTCAATCTTTTATCGCCGGGTGGAACCTTGGCCGTGCATCTATGGTACGTCCAATCGGAGGCGATTGTGCCGGATGCCCAGGAGATCGCGCAGAAGACGACCGCCGTGCTGATCTTCGTTGCGCTGCTCATTAATATCGTCTTTCGGGTACCGCTGTGGCTGAACTCGCGCAAGACGAAGGCTTAATTCAGTCACAAGCGTCATCATTTCATCACCGGGAGGATCATGGCATGCAGCCATTCATCGAAATCAATCAACTGGATTTATATTACGGCGGATTTCAAGCCCTGAAGAATGTATCCATACAGATCCCACAACGGGCGATCACGGCGTTTATCGGTCCGTCCGGCTGTGGCAAATCTACCCTGTTGCGCACGCTGAATCGAATGAACGATCGAATACCAGGAACACGAATCGAAGGGAAGGTCGCGATTGGCGGAATCGATATCTACGCTGGCGACGTACATGTGGAATCGCTGCGTCAGAAGATCGGGATGGTGTTCCAGCAGCCGAATCCGTTCCCCAAATCGATCTATGATAACGTCGCTTTCGGGCCACGGCAGCATGGGATTCGGGGTAAGAAGAAGCTGGATGAACTGGTGGAACGGAGCCTTCGCGATGCCGTGCTGTGGGATGAAGTCAAGGACGACTTGAAGCGTCCGGCGCTTAGTCTGTCGGGAGGACAGCAGCAGCGGCTCTGCATCGCTCGCGCGCTCGCGGTTGAGCCTGACATCTTGCTGATGGATGAGGCCACCTCGGCGCTGGACCCGGTCTCCACCTTCAAGATCGAGGAGCTGACGCATGAGCTGAAGGATCGTTACACCATCGTGATGGTTACGCATAATATGCAGCAGGCGGCACGCGTATCGCAGCAGACGGTGTTCTTCCTGAACGGTGAAGTGGTCGAATATGCGCCGACCCGAAAACTGTTCGCGAACCCAGCCGATTCGCGTAC
>NZ_JBHTYI010000187.1:0-402 GCF_043656335.1 Peribacillus sp. NPDC056705
ACCCTGTACTGTTCCTTGCCTCGGATGATTCCAGATACATGACCGGCACCGAGTTGGTCGTCGACGGCGGGGAGACTGCGGTATAGTCAGCGCTCAATTAGAATAACCATAACGCCTCCAAGCTCATCAACCACTTGCCTAGAATGGAACCGTGAGTGTGCTTGGAGGCATTTGTGCGTCTGTGAATACTATGATTTAAGCAGCATATGGGTGATGGGGACAAGCGAATTACGATGAATTTGTTCGCATAAATAGGCTGCGGAATATTTAAAATTCGTCATCATCCAATATTTAAGCAATCCGATGGTCGATGCATTGTGATAGATGACACTCAAATCGTAATCGAGTTTCTCCTGATTGTCTTTAATGAGCACGATCTCTTCCGAAAACATCGTCCATAGC
>NZ_JBHTYI010000187.1:412-1423 GCF_043656335.1 Peribacillus sp. NPDC056705
GGCCTGGCTGGAAGGAGATTTTGGCTAGCGCCTTAAACAACTGTTGATGTCTTTCCACATGCTTACAGATCAGGAACGTAATCAATTGGCCTTCATGAACCGATATTTGCTGGCTTTTCTTAAACGGCTCTCGCAGCGCTTGCGCGATCCCATGCAGCGCATCGTCAAACATATCTTCCAGAAGCTCGTTCTTGTTCTTATAGTGAAAATAAAAAGTGCTGCGATTATAGTCCGCGCGATCCGATATCTCCGATACGGATATGTTATCCGGGTCGTTGCTTTCCAGAATCAGCTGAATCAACGATGTCTTTAGTGCATGTCCCGTGTGCAGATGCTTTCGAGATTGCCGAGTCGTATCCATAATTTGTTGTTGCCCCTTCCATCACTAATGAACGCTCTTTGTATACGATACCATATTTAAATCACGTTCTAAAACGAATGGAAGCTACTTTGTTGAATGCGCTTCCACGCATAAATGTCGCATCGCGGCGCGATTCATCGCACGTTGCGCAGAATAAGGGAATGGATATTTCATCCATTCCCCAAGCTTGATAATACATACCTGTTGACTTGCTGTAATTTAAATCTTTTTACTCATCAGTATACCCTCTTGTTACCGGATTGAGCATCGCTGAAAAAAACATTCTCCTACGATACATCTAAAGTTACTCCCACCAGTTTGTTGAAGGGTACTTCGTTGCTCCTATTGTTACAATTTCACCTATTCTAGGTGTCGCCAAAGCTACATTCAGCTGCTCAGCCGCTAATTTTGCCCGTTCAATAGGATCTGTCCAACTGTGTAACGCTAACGTAAAAGCTCCCCAGTGGATAGGAATCATCAATTTGCCTTGTACATCCAGGTTAGCTTGCAATGACTCTTCAGGAGTCATATGAATATTGGCCCACTTTTCATCATATTGACCCGTTTCGATCAGCGTGATGTCAAACGGTCCGTATTTATCGCCAATCTCCTTGAAATGTGGTCCGTATCCGCTGTCGCCGCTATAGTAT
>NZ_JBHTYI010000188.1:0-688 GCF_043656335.1 Peribacillus sp. NPDC056705
TTCTTATTTTCGTCTACGTGGTGGACATACTCTGTATAGTCTAATTTTCTGCCTTCCTTGTACATCATCAGCAGCCTATGGACATGGATTTTTTCTTTACCGATGGATACAGCAGGGTATTTACCATGCATAAATATCTTTTTCTTAGCCATGACCGGCTGCCTAGCGTACCACAGAACAGCTTCCACTAATTTTTCTGTATCTACAAGACACCCACATGTATTCTCAAATTCGATCTTCTTTTGAGTTTTTAGAGTCATAAATGAGACCTCCATGCTCATGAATATTGCCGATGACTTCGCAATCACTTGGGCTAACAAGATCTTCGCCTTCATATCCAAATGATTCTCTTCTAAGCCAATAGACAGGAAATCTGTCCAGTACTACTACGTCCTTGATTTTTGAGTACTTGTAGTTGATCCAGCCCTCATCATGTTCCTCATACGAAATGACATTTTCATCTTCTAACCATCCTTGAAAATCTGGTATGTCTTTCTTTTCAGTGAAACCATGCTCTATTATTCTGACGATATCTCCTTCATATATCTCTTTACCGTTACGGTCTTGGAGTCCGGTGTATTGCATGATAATCATTTCCGAATCCGAGAATCCCCGGACATACTGACCGTCAAGAGGGCTATACGCTGCTACTTTGCCGTTTGGATCTATGGTCACTTCGTAATCCATT
>NZ_JBHTYI010000188.1:698-1421 GCF_043656335.1 Peribacillus sp. NPDC056705
TCCTCAAATACGTTCCAAGCTCTGAATTTGATTTCACGTTTCATCTTCTCTTCTTCCTCTCTAAAGGGGATGGATAAGGGCCTTATACGGCCCCCGGCTTCGCCTGAGTATTGCGGTCGAATCGGAGGCCTTCGGCCCTTGCGCATCACTTCATGAATACAAGCCAATGCGTCTTGCTTCGCTTATTTCCAAACAGCGGCTTATAACCAATTGCATCAAGCACATCACCAAGTGATACTTGTTCTTCATTCCACTTAAAAATCAATGTTCCGTTAGGCTTCAGCACCCGCATACACTCCGCGAAGCCTTGCCGTATATCGAATTGCCATAGTTCATCCAATCTTCCGTATTTCTTGGCCAACCATGATTCTTCACCAGCTTTGATTAAGTGGGGAGGATCGAATACGACAAGATAAAAGGGATTGTCCTCAAATGGCATGTTTCTGAAATCTGCAATTACGTCAGGGTTGACATTTAGTGTTCTTCCATCGCACAGAACATCTTCAACTTGCCGTTTGTCCATATAGATAACATCTTCATGTTCTTTGTCGAACCAAAACATTCTGCTTCCACAACATGCGTCTAATATCTTTGCCATCTGTACCTCCTTTTGTTTGGTTTTGCGGCATAGCCGCCATCGAGTCGGCCGAATCCACTTAACGTAGTGGTAGCCGTATATAGGGTTTATAGTTAGGTAGGGGAGTGGATTAGACTCCCCTGGGG
>NZ_JBHTYI010000189.1:0-1417 GCF_043656335.1 Peribacillus sp. NPDC056705
GATTGGCCATCGTCAAATCCCATTCTATCGGATAAAGACCAGCGACACCCACTGCTGAAAGACGCAGAGATGAATTTTGATTAGGAGGCCGTGTGGATGAAACTTCTTATCACAGGTGGCGCCGGCTTTATCGGCAGCAACTTTGTACACTATATGATTCAGCAGCATCCGGATTACCAGATTGTGAACGTGGATGCCCTTACCTATGCAGGTAATTTGGAAAATTTGAAATCGATTGAAGAAAACCCGAACTATACCTTCGTCCAGGCCGATATTGCTGACAAAACAGTAGTAGACCCCATCTTCCAGCAAGGCGTTGACGTAGTGGTTAATTTCGCAGCAGAATCCCACGTGGACCGCAGTATTCTGGAACCTGAAATCTTCGTGAACACCAATGTGACGGGGACACAGGTTCTACTGGACGCGGCCAAGAAATATGGCGTAACGAAGTTTGTCCAAGTTTCCACAGACGAAGTGTATGGATCATTGGGGGAGACGGGGCTCTTCTCCGAGTCAACGCCACTAGCTCCTAACAGTCCTTATTCCGCTAGCAAGGCTGGCGGGGATCTGCTCGTGAGAGCATACCACGAGACCTTCGGGCTCCCGATCAACATTACCCGCTGCTCGAATAATTACGGTCCATACCAATTCCCTGAGAAGCTGATCCCTCTCATTATTTCTCGTGCCCTGAATGATGAATCCCTGCCGATCTACGGAGATGGTCTGAATATCCGCGATTGGCTGTATGTTGAGGATCATTGTAGCGCAATCGACCTTGTTATCCATCAAGGCAAAATAGGCGAGGTTTATAACATTGGGGGCCACAACGAGCGGACCAACCTGCATATCGTAAAAACCATTCTAGCAGAGCTCGGGAAGCCGGAATCCCTGATTACCTATGTTGCAGACCGACCAGGACATGATCGTCGATATGGCATTGATCCTACGAAAACTACGGATGAGCTCGGTTGGAAGCCGAAGCATAATTTCGAGACAGGCATTAAGGAAACGATTCAATGGTATCTAAATAATGAGGATTGGTGGACACGGATCCAGTCCGGGGCTTACCGGGATTATATGACCCAGCAGTATGGCAGGCGGTTAGGTGAAGTGGAATGAAGGTGCTTGTAACTGGGGCAAACGGGCAGTTAGGACAGGATGTAGTACATGTTCTTGCTGACGCTGGGCATGAGGTGATTGGCTGTGGAAGAAATGAACTGGATATCACAGACATGGTACAGTGTCAGCAGGTGATTACTGGCCACAAACCGGATACAATCATTCATTGTGCAGCTTATACGGCCGTGGATGCAGCCGAAAGCGATGTGGATGGCGCTTATCTTGTGAACACGATTGGCACACGGAATGTAGCGGTAGCTGCGGAGAAGATCAGGGCAGCTGTCGTGTACATTAGCAC
>NZ_JBHTYI010000190.1:0-1415 GCF_043656335.1 Peribacillus sp. NPDC056705
CAGCGGCGATACGCTGGTAATCAGAATCTCCATGATTCGGGAACTCTTCTCGGTAGTTACTTCGGAAGCAATCAAATTTCCTGTACTCATCAAGGTAAAGAAAAAGAGAATGATTAACGCATACACTACGATGTAATTGGCGACGGTGGATGCAGCTTCTGCTTCTGTCACGGGTCCGTTGTCAGCACCAGCATCCGATGGATCGATGCTGCGCGCATTAATTTGCACCGGTGTATTCAGCTCATTCACCTGAGCATCGGTCAGTTCTACTCCCTCTAACACACTACGAATCTTCAAAGATTGGAGGGCTGCTTGCAAACCAGCCTGCAGCTCAGGCTGAATGACGTCATTTTCGGAGCTGTAGATTACAGCAGGGAACGCCGCGCCTTCTTGTGCTTCAAACTGTACATATCCTTCAATGGCACCACTCTCAATGGCTTGATTCAATTCAGTTTCATCAGCTGTTTCATACTTCACCAACTCGTAATTGGTTGTCGGCTGGCTGTTCCAAGTAGTTTCTAATTGCTCTGCCAACGCCTGCTCCTGCTGATATACAAGACCGATGCGGGTTGGTTCATCCGAAGATTTGCTGTCATCCCCCATAAACATTTGAATCAGAAATGGAATATTAATCCCGATCGTGATGATCAGCGCAAAAATCAAAGTTGAGATCAGAAAGGATTTCGTCCTTGCTTTGTTCATAAAAGTAAATCGAATTACGGTCCACATATTATTCATTGGATTCACCTACCGCCTTTATGAAGATTTGGTTGAGTGTCGGTTCTTTGACTTCAAATCGATGAATGGTGCTTTGCGACATGGCCGCATTTAGAATTTGCTGAGCAACCTCCACGTCAGAGATACGTATGGAATAGCCATCCTCCGTACGTTGAACGGAGGTAACACCTGCGATCGACTCCAGGCCCTGCACATCGTTGGAGGTGCCCAGCACAACCTCTTCGCGCGGATATCTGGACTTCACTTCCTTCAGATTGCCCTTGACAACCGTATTCGAACGATGCAGGATCGTTATGTTCTTACACAGTTCCTCGACGTGCTCCATGCGGTGCGTGGAGAACAGGATGCTCGTTCCACTATCACGCAATTCTTTGACTGTAGACTTGAGCAATTCCACGTTAACCGGATCCAGGCCGCTGAATGCCTCATCCAGGATCAAAATTTGCGGTCTATGAACGACTGCGGCGATAAAGCCCATTTTTTGCTGATTACCCTTGGACAGCTCTTCAATTTTCTTATCGTAATAATCCGGTACTTCAAAACGCTCCAACCAATATTTCAGGCTCTTGTCGGCATCCTTTGCTGACATCCCACGCAACTGGGCAAGATATGAAATCTGCTCGCTAACCTTAATCTTCGGGTACAATCCTCGTTCCTCAGGCAAGTACCCCATAATA
>NZ_JBHTYI010000191.1:0-684 GCF_043656335.1 Peribacillus sp. NPDC056705
GTATTCGGTGTTGTCATTGGAGTCAACGTTATGCTGCCACATAATGTAGGCGCATTGCAGGATTTGAATTTGGACATTACCGCAGTTGATCCGATGTTGTTGATCTTTGGTTTGATCTTTTACATCCTTGGTTACTTCTTGTATGCAGTCTTGTTCGCAGCGGTAGGTTCGATCGTGAGTCGGACCGAGGATCTGGGTCAAGCGGTTATGCCGATCACGATGCTGTCGCTGGTGGCATTCTATATTGCGATCTTTACGCTGGGCACACCAGATGCGACCATACTCAAAGTATCTTCTTACATTCCGTTCTTGTCGCCAACGACCATTCTAGTACGAATCGGAATCGGCGATGCACCGATGTGGGAGATTCTGGCCTCGCTCGCTATCCTGATCGTATCCATCCTGATCTTCGGCTGGCTGGCAGCTAAAATCTATCGTACCGGTGTCCTGATGTACGGCAAACGTCCGACATTGAAGGAACTTAGAAAAGCCATGAAAGCTTATAAGATGTAAGGTTTGCGATATAGATAGGGGGAGTGCAGTTGTTTGAACAATTCTTAGAACAGATCAGAGATTCGAATCCGCTGTTTCAATTTATCGGGGTTATGATCGTCGCTATGGTTCCTTTTGTGGAAGGTTACTTCGCCGTGCCGGTGGGGATTGCCATTGGCTTTCCAGTGTTGT
>NZ_JBHTYI010000191.1:694-1408 GCF_043656335.1 Peribacillus sp. NPDC056705
CTGGTTATCCGTGATGGTCGCGATTCTGGCAAGTGACCGATTGAAGCGGTGGTTTCAAGGACGAAGAACGAGTGACAGAAAGCAGGAGAAACAAAACAAGCGAATGCAACGGGGGCAGCAGTTGTTCCATAAATATGGAGTACCGGGAGTGTCTCTCCTAGGTACGCTGCTGATCGGCGGTCATCTTTCGGCCTTGATATGTATCGCATCCGGAGCACCTAAACGATACGTGGTTATATGGCAAACCATTAGCATCATTGTATGGTCTGTCGTGATGGGAGTGCTAGTCTTGCTGGGTCTCAATCTTATTAAACCTTAATAATAATCGAGGGAGAAGCGAGCCTGTATTGGCACGCTTCTTCTTTTTTTTGTCAACGGATATTAGGTGTAGTCTCTATCCTATCCTTGATCGAGGCGTATATTACGCGGATGGGAATGTGAAGGAAGCGAAGTGAATAAGCCTATTGAAGGCAAGCCTGTTGCGATATTAGCGGGCCTGTTCGGGAATCAACGTAATGATATTCTTATTTTCGTATCGTAAAAATCAGCAATGTATAGTGAACGGTATAGCAACAATTATCAACTGGCTGAAGTCTAAATAAGAAAAGAGAGGCCGCAGCCTCTCTACTATAGCATTTATCTGTTTCGCATCATGCTATTTAACTTACTTGACTTCCGTAATTTTCAGCAGCTTGCTGGCCAAATCGGCATGCA
>NZ_JBHTYI010000192.1:0-671 GCF_043656335.1 Peribacillus sp. NPDC056705
TGGGATTCTGGAACAGGAATCGATTTGGGTTTACTCATCATGCAGACCTCCAGATTCATGAATGTAGGGATCTTCTGTGGGGAAATCATAACCGCTTCTTTCAGGATTTCCGCTTAGAGCTATCGGGTAGCTTAGCCATAGCATGTATACCGTACCGCTGAATGTTAATGGTGCGTGATCTGCTGCAAGGCCTGTGCACACTCATGGATGTGCCTTGTATAATCACCGACCATGCCCTGAATGTTCTCACTGCGCTCATCGGTCGTTGCGCCATCTCGCTCTACATCCACCAAATCCACACGGACTTCCCTTGAATCCACATATGTGCATTGAAAATCAAAAGAGTACTCCTGACGTCCAGCTGCACCAATATGAATGCGTATTGCGTTAGAATCTCTCTCGTCGGCTGCCACTTCGGCATGATCACCCGGCTTGAGGATGGTAGGTAGTCTTTCTTGCCAAGCGTTTACCAATGTTGTCTGATCCACATTTATTTGTGAACTCATTATCACACCTCCCCTACACTATAAATTGCGAATATAAGGGATGTTTTATACAAAAGAGCATTGGACGTAGCCCAAAATCTTTAAACTAAATGAACGCAAAAAAACCGCTCCCTTAGGAACGGTTGTTGTAGATGGTGTATGGCGGAGAGGATGGGATTCGAACCC
>NZ_JBHTYI010000192.1:690-1401 GCF_043656335.1 Peribacillus sp. NPDC056705
GATCGTAGCGCTTCCGGAATAACAACCGTGCCATCTTCCTGTTGATAATTCTCCAATATCGCAGCCACCGTGCGACCGACCGCTAGACCAGAACCATTCAATGTATGCACAAACTCCGGCTTGCTCTTAGGCTCCGGACGGTAGCGAATATTCGCTCGGCGGGCCTGGAAGTCTCCAATATTCGAGCAAGATGAGATTTCCCGATACACACCACTCTCTGGGAGCCACACTTCCAGATCATATGTCTTCATCGAGCCAAAACCCATATCCCCTGTGCATAAGGTCATAATACGATATGGCAAGTTCAGCAATTGGAGTACACGCTCGGCGTCAGCCGTCATCTTCTCAAGCTCGTCAAAGGACGTCTCCGGTTGAACAATTTTTACCATCTCGACCTTGTTGAATTGATGCTGGCGAATCAAACCACGCGTATCCCGGCCTGCAGCACCTGCCTCGGAACGGAAGCACGAGCTGTAAGCCACGTAATGTTTCGGTAAATCCTCTACATTCAGGATTTCTTCACGATGATAGTTCGTGACCGGAACTTCCGCTGTTGGAATCAAGTAGTACTCGGTATCACTAATCTTAAACAAATCCTCTTCGAATTTAGGAAGCTGGCCTGTACCGTACAGGCTGTCCCGATTGACGATATATGGAGGTAGCATCTCTTCGTAACCGTGCTTATCGCTGTGCAGATCCATCATGAAACTG
>NZ_JBHTYI010000193.1:0-1398 GCF_043656335.1 Peribacillus sp. NPDC056705
GCCGTATGGTCCTGCCAACATGCAAGTCATGGAAAAGCTGAAGACATGGGCGAAAGCGAACGGTCTGCTCACCGAGTCGGCCGTCCTATTCGCTATTCCACAAGACAACCCGGAAACTACAAGGCCCGAAAGCTGCAGATTTGATGCATGTATCGTCATACCGCATGATGATCCATTGGACGAGGTTATCGCCGAAAGCGAATTTGCCGGTGGGAAATATGCTATTTGTAAAGTCAAACATACAACAGAGGATATTCAGAAGGCATGGGCTGAGATTATACCGGCCCTCTATATCAAGGGTTACCAAATCGATAACAAACCCATGCTGGAACGATACACGGGTGAGCTGCTGAATAAGGGTTATTGCGAAATATGCGTGCCTGTTCTTTAGTCTGATCAAGCAAGCGGCAAGGCAGGAGCAATAGGTTTTGTTGCTTGCTCGATTTGTTGACCCCGAGGTCATAATTGCTCTTAGACGTTGCATACATAAAGAGTGAGAAATGAACTTGTGGACATGGGAGGCAGGTTAATGAGTAGCGAGAACAATGGTTGGTTTCAATTAGAAGGTAAACCCCCTTTGAAGAATACGCCGCCTAAACGGACGATATCCCATACAACGACACCAGTATCTAGCCAGGCATCCAAACCCGTAACTGAGCATGCAGCGAACAGCTCTACAACAGCAGCAGCTTCGGCATCACAGAATGAGAACAATCAGATTACGAATACCCTTTCTTCAATATCCGGCCATATTGAGGGGAAATCAGCAGCAGTCCCGCCTAGAGCGTCCAAGCCAGGACCTTTGCAGGTAGAGTCTTTTCAGAGTCGGAGTCTTCCGCAATGGTCGGGGGATCTACCGGCCAAGCGACATTCCCAAACAGTAGGAAGACGGGGACCGGTACTGGAGCAGGACAATATTTTGCATGAAACGCTGGAGACGTTCGTCCATGAGAAAATCATCGAGAGACCTGTGCACGTCAAAGGCTTCGGGGCATTCGGATACTTTGAGACGGTTCATTCCATGTCCGAATATACGAAGCTTAGCTTTCTGCAACGCCCAGGGCAGCAGGTTCCGGTTACGGTAAGGTTCTCGCTTGCCGTCAGTACGAAGGGTACGCCGGACACTTCACGGAATGTACGCGGATTCGCGACCAAATTCTATACGGATGAGGGAATATTCGATCTGATCTGCAACCATATTCCAGTATTCTCTGTACGGGATGCGATCCGGTTCCCGGAATCAATCAAGGCTTTCTTGCCCTCGCCGACCAATAATCTGATCGATCCGGATCGCTTCTGGAGTTTCGTCGCCAGAGCACCGGAATCTATGCATTTTGTGGTTCGGCTCTATTCGGATGCGGGTACGGTCAAAAGTCTGCGCCACATTCCGGGTCATAG
>NZ_JBHTYI010000194.1:0-1395 GCF_043656335.1 Peribacillus sp. NPDC056705
GATAATAATGATTCATAAATGCCTCATACACATCGAGACTCATCATGGAGTCGTTATTGTAGGACATGTAGAACGCTGTATTTTACTCCGGCAGAATAACAATCAAGGAAGAATGCCCGGTCACATTTCCCCCTTTGAGAACCACATGATGACCATTCATCTTCTCTTTAAAGTAGCCTTCGAATCCGATGGTTGTGACAGGGAACTCTTTGTCAGGGAACACCTGGTAGGTGTGCATTTGCTCGATGCTATTGGAACTTAAGATTTCTTTGCCTGCATACGTTCCTTTGTTCAGATGCATCATAAGGTACTTCACCATGTCATCTGCGGTTGATACCATGCCGCCGCTAGGCCGATCGGTTGGTTTGAATCCCTCCAAGGATATCAGCTCGCCCTCTGGCCCATAATGGGCAGCCATTCTGTCCAGCAATTCGGGGGTAAACCGCACATTCGTCGAGTTCATGCCTAACGGCTTGAAAACATTTTCCTCCATATACTGGGCGAATGACATGCCCGTTACTTCCCCTACCGCGTACCCCGCCAGTGTGAACCCATAATTATCGTAGGTGTACGCTTCCCCCGGAGGCCTGACAACCGTCGGCATATTCGATTCGAGAGACTCTTTCATCGGGAAGTATTGATCCACATATTCCGGTTTCGATTCCGAGAGGATATCCGGTTTGTCGAAGCCGCTGGTATACGTAAGCAGATCGTACATCGTCAGTTCTTTCCCTGTTGTATTCGGTATCTTCATCCCTCCCAGGTATTCCTGGATATCGTGATGCAAATCAATCTTTCCCTTATCGACCAGTTGCATAGCTGCCAATGCCGTGAACTGCTTCGTCACAGAACCAATTTGGAAAACGGTGCTGCTGTCTACCGGAATTTTATTTTCCTTGTCAGCATAACCGTAACCCTTGTTTAACAGCACTTTCCCATTGGATACGACTGCAAAATTAGAACCAACCGTATTAAACTTTTCCATCGCGTCCGCAAAAATGCCATCTGCAAAGTCCTCCAGTTCCTTGGCATCCCGCGGCCCCTCCAGGCTGGCCTCCTCAGATGCAACTGGCGTGGGAGCCTGCGGGGTATTAGGTGCTTTCCCTAGTCCGATATAAGCGGTAATGACCGTAACAGTTAATAGTAGAACAGTTAATAGCAGAACTACGCGATTCGTGCGAATCCATTTCTTCATAAGTGATGTCTCCTTGCCTATTAGATTTGCCTCTTAACGATTGGCTGAGCCCAGTATGGCAAAGAAGTTGTCACACCAACAAGTTGCATTTTGTCATCCATGACATCCAGCCACTTTGAAAGCGTCATGTGACAATTCGGCACTAGGTTTATTGACAAGGGAGGCATTAAGATACCTGAAAAGGCGATGAATCCTTGCCC
>NZ_JBHTYI010000195.1:0-1378 GCF_043656335.1 Peribacillus sp. NPDC056705
CGACAGAAAGCAGTGCGCACGGTGTACAGGGCATCTTGCGAGATTAAAATTATTGGGTGGGATAAGCTCTCTTTGGATATTATCTTGATTCGGCTATACGCCGGAATAAGCCATAAAGCCGCCATCCACGGGAATCACGGTACCTGTGACGAACCCGGACGTCTGGCTGTCCACGAGCCAGAGCAGGGTGCCAAGCAAATCCTCAGGCACGCCGAACCGTCTCATGGGCGTATGGGAGATGATCTTATGAGAACGTTCAGTAAGGGAACCGTCGCTATTCGTCAGCAAGTTGCGATTCTGTTCGGTCAAGAAGAACCCGGGCGCAATCGCATTGACGCGGATGCCGGATTCCGCGAGATGAACGGACAACCATTGCGTGAAATTGTTAATGGCCGCTTTAGCGGCACTGTACGCCGGTACCTTGGTCATTGGACTTGGTGCGCTCATGGACGAAACATTGAGCACAACTGCGCCAGGGCGCTCCATCATGCCTTCTGCGAAGATCTGAGTCGGAATCAGAGTCCCGATAAAGTTAAGGTCGAACACGCTGCGGAAACCGGGGACACTAAGCCCGAAGAAGGTTGTAATATCCTCTTGGCCGGCATCCTCTGCACGATAGACCTCGTTGGTTGTATTCGCGTCTTTACGATTGCCGCCAGCGCCATTGATTAGAATATCGCATGGGCCGAAGGCCGCTCGAACGGAGGATTCAGCCTGACGTACACTCTCAACATCGGTGACATCGCAGGAAACGGCGATCGCCGTACCACCGGCAGCGACAATCTCATCGGCCACCTGCTGTCCTTTCTGGACCGTCCGGTTTAAGACAGCGATCTTAGCGCCTTGGCGCCCAAGCTCAAGCGCCATCGCGCGGCATAGTACACCGGAACCGCCGGTAATGACAACGGTCTTGCCGTTTAGCGCCGGGTGCAGTGGAAGGGGTGCCAGCGCTATATCCGTTGGTTGACTTAAATCGCTCATTGAACAGCCTCCTTCAGCTGCGAGGGGGCAGCAGCGCTTCGCTTGTATGCATCCCATAGTCCCCATAGATACATAATTCCTAAAGCACGATCATAGAGACCGTATCCCGGCCGACATTCTTCGCCCCAGATGTGGCGACCGTGATCGGGTCGGGTATAACCGGTGTATCCGTTCTCGTGATAGGCCTGGACAACGCCCTCGATATCGACCGTACCGTCTTGCGTGCGATGGGAAGTCTCGATAAAGTCCCCATTCTCGAACACCTTTACGTTGCGAATATGCGTGAACGGAATTCGGTCATGGAATTCATGGATCATAGCCACGATATCATTGTCCGGATTAGCTCCGAGCGAGCCGCTGCAGAGCGTGACGCTGTTCGCCGGGCTATCGTACAAGC
>NZ_JBHTYI010000196.1:0-1092 GCF_043656335.1 Peribacillus sp. NPDC056705
TCCACATGGTAATCTGACGAAAGACTCGAATATCTTCTTCAATCATATCGATATCTCAGACATTGTATTTATGGGTTATGTGAATGAAGATGAGATTACCTTCCGTGATGCGCTAATAGAAGGTATTCGGAAGGTCGATCAGATGGAACGTGATCGCGTGACGGAATCATAAATGCGTCATTCATAAGCAGTTCAATGAGGGATAAACCCTGATTGAACTGCTTTTTTATTGAATATACGAAAATTATGTGTTTGAAAACGAATACAAATCTGTGTTTATTTTTGATAAAAGTGTATTCAAACATAAACGGGCGTGATATGATAATAATCAAATGAAAGCAAATCATTGCAGACAATCGGAGGGTGAAACTTCATGGTTCAGAGCTTATGGGAACAAGCGAAGGCACAACAAGCGTCAAATACACTGGATGAACTGGTGTATCGTTCGAATTTGATTGGTACAGATCGCCGGGTATGCAATTGGGGCGGGGGCAACACATCGAGTAAGACCGTCATCAAAGACTTCCGCGGTCAGGATGTAGAAGTGATGTACGTGAAAGGAAGCGGATCGGATCTGGCTACAATGAAACCCGGTAATTTCACGGGACTGCGGATGGAAGATATCCGTCCCTTGTTCGAACGGGAATCCATGACGGATGAAGAGATGGTAGCTTACCTTGGTCACTGTATGGTCGACTCCAAGCATCCGCGTGCTTCGATCGAGACACTGCTACATGCATTTCTGCCTTATGCCCATGTCGATCATACACATCCTGATGCGATTATCAGCTTATGCTGCGCTCATAATGGTAAGGAGTTGGCTCAAGAGATTTTCGGTGACCGCTTTGTATGGGTGCCCTATGTAAGACCTGGATTTACCTTGTCGAAGATGATTGCCGAAGGCGTATTAGCTAATCCGAATGCAGAGCTTGTCTTGATGGAGAAGCATGGACTTGTTACCTGGGGCGATACTTCGGAGGCTTGCTATGCTCAGACGATTCGTATCATCAGTGAAGCGGAGGCATTTATTGAAGCGAGAGTGAACGAAGAAACGCTGTTCGGTGGTGTGAAGCACGCTCCGTTGTCATCTGA
>NZ_JBHTYI010000196.1:1102-1366 GCF_043656335.1 Peribacillus sp. NPDC056705
GATGATCCTTTCCTTTGATGATGAGGAAGATGTGCTGGCATTTGTAGGTGGTCACCAATCACCGCAGTTGTCACAGATCGGTGCGGCTTGTCCGGACCATCTCGTTCATACGAAGGTCGTTCCGCTCTTCATCGATTGGACGCCGAATGCAGATGATGTGGAAGGTCTTCGCAGCAAACTGGTGGAGGGCATCGCTTTATACAAAGAACAATATCAGGCTTATTTCGAACGTAATCGCCACGAAGGTGATGTCATGTTCGAAGC
>NZ_JBHTYI010000197.1:0-1352 GCF_043656335.1 Peribacillus sp. NPDC056705
GAGCCTTACTATATACTAACCTCCGATCAACAACTCGCTCGTAAACCAAGCATATCCCTGGTCGACATGAAGCCGTATCCGCTAATTCTGCCCAGCACCGAGGGCTTAGGCGTCCATTACACGATTCAGATGGCTTTCTCCGAACAAAATATGGAGCCGCATGTTGTGGCCGAATGCTCGGATATTACATTGCTGCTCCGATTGGTAGCTTCCCATTTCGGCGTGGCTATCGTTCCGGAGACGCTGGTCAAGCATCCCTTCTTGCCCGAACACATCCAGGCCATTCGCATTAAAGACATCCCAGCCACAGCATCGACCGCCCTCATCTGGTTGAAGGATCAGCATATCTCCAGAACAGCCATTAACTTTATCAACCTGCTGACGAATACCCGATAAAAGCTTTAATACGGCACAGCCCCAAAAAAAGAGAACAAAGCTGCAAGAGCTCTGTTCTCTGTCACTCGTAGATCAAATTCCGTCGTTCCGGGCTATCTCCCTCGATATAATGTACTCACCGCATCCGCTCGTACCTGCTTCTGGCCTTGAGAATGGAGATATAACTCCTCATAATAGCCATGCGCGTCCAGCAATTGCTGATGTGTTCCCTGCTCGACGATCTGCCCCTTGCTCATCACGAGAATCCGATCCGCCCCCATGATCGTGGATAATCGATGCGCGATAACGAGTGTCGTCCGTCCTTGCGCAACCAGATGCAGCGCATCCTGTATCAGCTGCTCCGTATGCGAATCGAGATTGGCCGTTGCCTCATCCAGGATGAGGATTTTGGGCGCAAAGACGATGATTCTGGCGAAGGAGATCAGCTGTCGTTCTCCGGCAGACAACCCGCTGCCCCGCTCCGACAACCGGGTATCATAACCTTCCTTCAGCCGCTTAATAATCGAATCTGCGCCGATAAAGCGGCAGGCCTCGACCACTCGTTCCCTCGATATAGTCTCATCGAACAATCGCACATTATCCAGTACGGTGCCGGAATACAAGTAGGGCTCCTGCTGCACAAGACCAACAATCCGATGCAGATCCGGCTGAGCCAAAGTTCTGATATCATGCCCATCGATCTGTATGCTGCCCTTATCCACGTCATAGAAACGGCAGAGCAGACTAATCAGCGAGCTCTTGCCTGCCCCGGTCGTACCGACGATGCCAATCATCTCGCCTGGCTTGACGTGAAGATCCAATCCCTTAATGACCGGCTCCCCTCCTTCATAACCGAATGTGATCTGATTGAAATCGATTCGGCCCTCGACGCTGGCTTTAACGACCTCCACGGGCTGCGGTTGGTCCTGAATCTCAGGATTGATGGCAAAGATTCCCCATACGCGATTAATCGCCAC
>NZ_JBHTYI010000198.1:0-1348 GCF_043656335.1 Peribacillus sp. NPDC056705
TGAACTGCCCCGTAAATGTTAGACACCAACTAACATTTATGGGGTGTTTTTTATGGCCAATTTTTCTGCCGAACAGAAAATATTCATTACACGACTTTACCTAGAAGGAAAGCACAGCTATATGGATCTTCAAAAGATATTTGAAGTCTCGTATCAAACGATACAAGGATGGGTTCGTTTATACCAAATTCAAGGAGCCGATGGATTTAAGAAATCCTATACAAGTTATTCTGCGGAGTTTAAAATGGATGTACTTAATTATATGAATGAAACGGGTATATCTTCTTACGACGCAGCCGCAAGGTTTAATATTTCTTCTCCAGCTTTAATTCGGACCTGGAGAATAAATTTTACTGCCTATGGAGTAGATGCCCTAATTTCTAAGAAAAAGGGGCAATTATCCATGAAAAAGAAAAAAGAAACCAATCCATCCAATCAAGTTGAAGGTTCAGTTGAAGCGCTTGAAAAACGAATTAAACAACTGGAAATGGAGAATGCGTATTTAAAAAAGTTGAATACTTTAGTTCAAATGCAGGAAAAATTACAACCAAAATCAAAGCGCAAGTAATTTATGAACTAAAGTCCATGTATGAGGTCGTGGCCTTAATTAAAGTCGCTGATATTCCACGTAGTACGTACTATTATTGGGAAAAACGCTTGAATCGGGAAGATAAGTATTCGAGGGTAAAAGCCGCTATTCAGTCTATCTATCATGAACATAAAGGACGTTACGGGTATCGTCGTATCACTAACGAGCTAAAGAAATATGGGTTTTCTCACAATCCAAAGACCATCAACCGCCTCATGAACCAAATGGGCATAAAATGTTTAGTCCGAATGAAAAAGTATCGTTCGTATAAGGGGCATGTTGGTCGAGTTGCCCCCCATATTTTACAACGTGATTTTCAAGCTGAGAAAATGAATCAAAAATGGGTAACAGACGTAACGGAATTTCGTTTATTTGGGGAGAAACGTTACTTATCCCCGATCCTTGATTTATGTAATGGTGAAATTATTGCCTACAAAGTGATGAAACGGCCTGTTTATAAACTGGTTGGAGATATGTTAAATGAGGCGATTAAACACCTAAAACCAGAAGATACGGTCATCCTCCATTCGGATCAAGGGTGGCATTATCAAATGAAGAAGTATCAAAAAACGTTAAAAGATTCTCGCATTATACAAAGCATGTCCCGTAAGGGAAATTGTTTAGATAACGCAGTCATAGAAAACTTCTTTGGCTTGTTAAAGTCTGAATTGCTTTATCTCCAAGAGTTTGAAAGTATGGAGCACTTTGAAAAGGAATTAGATGATTATATTCATTACTATAACCACAAACGTATGAAGA
>NZ_JBHTYI010000199.1:0-1343 GCF_043656335.1 Peribacillus sp. NPDC056705
GCATCCAGATGATCCCTGGAGAATGCCACCGGGCCGCTTAATACCCCGCTGCGAACCATCTCGTTCACCGCCAGCGCCAGCTTCGTGCGATCACCATGTCCAAACCAACCGATACGCGCCGGAAGCCCTTCTACCGGGACGTACTGGTTCGCCAACTGAATCCAATTGACCGCGATGTCGTTATCGTGGAAGAATTCAAGAATGTATTCATCCACCTTGCGGATATCCTCTACATTGCCGCTAAGCGCCACCCACCGGAAAGGACCGATCGCGCGCGCGAACAAAGGCCGTAAGAAGCCCTCCGTGAATACCACGATGTCAAACGCATGGTCCACACCGTACTGAACCGCCTGAGTCCGAATGTTATTGCCGTTATCGAACACAATCGCTCCGCGCTCCTGAAAAGCAAGCATCGCCGTCACTTCACGTGCGATCGATGCGCCTGCATCCTGCTGCAGTTGAGTCGGGTTCGATTTGCGCTGCTCCGCTGCCTGTTCCAGCGTGTAGCCGGCCGGAATGTAGCCGTATAACAGATCATGTGCCGACGTCTGGTCCGTCACGATGTCCGGCTGAACTCCTCTGCGAAGCAGTTCCGGATATATCTCCGCGGCATTGCCGATCAGACCTACGGACAGACTCTCCTTCCGACTTACCGCATCCTCGATCCAAGCCAGCGCTTCATCCAAATCGGCTGTCTTACGCTGCAAATATCCCACTTCAATCCGTTTATCCACGCGAGCCTCGGATACTTCCACACAGAGAATCGCCGCACCAGCCATCGTTCCTGCCAGTGGTTGAGCGCCTCCCATTCCGCCCAGGCCCGCGGTCAGTATAAACCGTCCGGCCAATTGCCCATCAAAATGCATTCTCGCAATAGACTGAAAAATCTCGTAGGTCCCCTGAATAACACCCTGAGAACCAATGTACTGCCAGGCAGCGGCCGTCAGTCCGCCCCATACAATCAATCCTTGCTCTTGAAACTTATAAAACTGATCACTGGTCGCCCATTTACCAACCATATTGCAATTAGCCATGATCACAATCGGGGCGTATTTATGCGTGCGCATAATCCCGATCGGTTTGCCGGACTGAATGACCAGGGTCTCGTCCTCTTCCAAATTCTTGAGTGTGTCTACAATGGCATGATAAGAACCCCAGTTACGTGCTGCCTTCGCCAATGCTGCGTAGACCGTAAGTTCCTTCTGGTTCTCGCCATTCTCCAGCACATTCTCCAGCATACGCAGTAAGGCCTCTTGTCTCCAGCCTTTGCAGCGCAGCTCGGTGCCCCGTGCAGCCGTAATCTCTGTCATGTTCTCAACCTCCAAATTATCAATATATAATAA
>NZ_JBHTYI010000200.1:0-1340 GCF_043656335.1 Peribacillus sp. NPDC056705
AGCCAAGACCGTAATCGATGAACGAATGAAGGAACTGCAGGACATCGCGTTTCGGATCGCCTATGACGAGCAGCTTACGCGTTATTGGACACACCATCCTTATTACAGCCGGGAGTCGATCGGGGCCTTGGTGAAATACAAGGCAACCAGTTCGATCATTGATGAGTTATTCCTCTTCTTTCGTGGAGATCACAATATTTACTCTTCCCAGGGTTTTGAGAACCTTGATGTCTTTACTGGCCGCTACAAATTCAATACCTGGAACGAAACGGATCTGATCAACGACCTGAATACGGTGCCCTTCCCGACTATGCGCCCTGCCGAACAGGTCGTTAAGGGAACGAATGCCCATCATTCCATGCTGGCTTATCTCGTACCGATCGCGCCGAATAACACCCCTGCCCACGGTACGGTGATGTATTTGATCCACGAGTCGAATCTGACCGGACTGATTGACTCGATTCTGAGCGACTATCATGGAATGACCTACATATTCGACAACTACGGTCAAGTCCTGGCCTCCACCCATCGCGGAGAAACGATCACGAAGCAGGATATGAACACCCTCTTTCAACTGGAACCGGGGACCCATAGCCTTTCGTTAAATCACGAGGCCCATTCGGTTGTATCGGTCAAATCCGATTCGGGCTGGACATATGTTGCGGCGATGCCAAGCAGCCAGTTCTTCGGCAGAATCGTTCATATTCGTACTTTCATTGTGCTAGTGTTCTCCTTGGTTGTCGTAACCGGAACCATTCTTGCCATCATGCTGGCCCGAAGACAGTACCATCCCATATCCGATTTAATGGATTTCATTCGTCTCAAAAACGAACCCGAGTCGTTCTCTGCTGCCAACGAGCTCGAATGGATCAAGAAGACGCTGCACGATTACAGTCAGCGCGTCGATTATCAGGAACCCTACGCTCGAAATCACGTTCTGCTTATGCTGCTCAAGCACGGCCATACCGGGGAATTGCCCGCAGAGTTTAAGGAGCAGCTCGGCATTCGCTTCAGCTACTCCCATTATTTTGTGATGTATATGGGCTGGGAAGCAGACGCTTTTCCAGAAGACGAGCGTCAGGAGCGCTGGTCTGCCATTCAACAGCTGCAGGAAGTGGATTTGCCTGAGCATGATGCGTATGCCTACGGCGTGGAGCTGCCACAACCTGATCACTTCGCCCTGATCGTCGGCTTTCATACCGAAACGGGCCATGAAGCCAGTCTGCAAGCCCTGATGGAGCCCATTGTAGATTCCTTAAAATTAACCGCCGCTAACCATACCGGCGCTTATCCGGCGATCGGCATCGGCAATCGATACAGCTATCCGGAGCAGCTCAATC
>NZ_JBHTYI010000201.1:0-1339 GCF_043656335.1 Peribacillus sp. NPDC056705
TCATTGGACTGTACGTGCTACGTGACAAATTAGGGAACCGAATCATTCAAAATACGATTATGGCTGTAGCATATCTTATTGTTGGTTTCGGTCTACTCCATTGGTTTGGCCAGGGAAAGACTGCAGGTGCTATTGCGAAATGGTTTTCCAATACCGTTTTAAACGGCACATACACCCATGCGGTCATGTCCGATTCTAACGGTCTTCGTCTGACTTCTGTATTCCAGTACGCCAATACTTATGCAGCTTTTCTCATGGCTTTCTTGTTTGCAACAGTCTTTTTCGTTACGACATCACGAAACTGGTACGGGCAAGCCTTTCATAGTTTCATGTTGGTACCCATCATAGTATCGCTGCTCTTGACATTGTCTCGAGGCGGTCTGGTGATGTTACCTGTTGTGTTTGTTTTGTTACTCTTATTCCTGAAGCCAGCTAAACAATTATTGTGGATCCTGTACTGCGGTATAGGAGGTGTGGTTTCGCTGATTATCTCTAGACCGGTCACTGAGCTAGGATTGAGTTTAAATGAAGCCTTCAGCGGCAGTGGTGCCCTTAGGGGCTGGGGAATTTTGCTCGGTGTGTCCGCTATTGTAGGACTCCTCGGATGGGTTATACAATGTTTTATCGCTCCAAAACTTGAACAGTTCTTAGACAATTGGTCGGCTAAAAAAAACTCTAACTTATGGATTCCACTTGGTTCGGTTGCAATTGGAGGCCTGCTGATATTCCTATTCATTGGTACTGGTTTGAAAAATATTCTGCCACAGAACATTAGCGTTCGACTGGAGAATATTAACTTCAATCAGCACAGTGTACTCGAACGCTTCACGTTCTATCGCGATGCAATGAAAGTACTGGCAGACTACCCGATCATCGGGGCAGGCGGCGGTGCGTGGGCATCACTGTATGAGCAATATCAGAACAACCCGTACACGAGTCGTCAGGCACATAACTTCTTTCTTCAGTATTTGATTGAAGTGGGCATCGTCGGATTTGTTATTTTCATGTCGTTTATCCTGTATATCTTCTACAAATACATTCGCGGCTATATCCAGGCCAACGAAGAAGGACGCAACCGTCACTTCCTCTATCTGATCATCGTACTGTCCATTCTCGTTCACAGCGTGCTGGACTTCAATATGAGTTATGTGTTCATGGGGATCCTCGTATTCTTAGGACTTGGCGGGATGGCAGCCGCTATGGAGAGCAAGCCGCTCAAAAGATGGAACATCAAGGAGTCAACTGCTCGAGGCGTGTACAGTGCAGTCGTTGGGCTATGTGCGGTCCTGGTGATGATCACTTCCATCCGTTACGTGCAAGCAGCCGATGCAGCGTTAGA
>NZ_JBHTYI010000202.1:0-1337 GCF_043656335.1 Peribacillus sp. NPDC056705
TTCACGCGTTCCACCGCTTCATTCACCTGCGGATGCTGAATAGGACAGCCGCTAATATCAACGATGGTATGACTGTCTGCTTCATATAGTCCAGCAATGACCTCGTGGCCTTTGCGCTTCAATTGCAGCTGCGCCTTATTGCGGTAATCCCACGGATGTTCCATCCCGAGAACCGGCTTGAACTTGATGTCGTCCCGTCCCGCGTATCGGCTGAACGCCTCACGCACTATATCCGTCTTGGCCTGTAATTGGCCTTCGTACGAAATGTGCTGAATCTGGCAGCCGCCGCAGATACCGAACACCGGGCAGGGCGGTTCAATCCGGTAACGCGAGCGCTTCTCCACTTCCAGCAGCCGTGCCTTGATGAACTTGGCCTGGACCTCCTTCACCTCAGCTTTGACCACCTCATCGGTGATCGCTCCATCGATGAACACCGCCTTGCGGCGGTAATAGCCGACGCCCTCTCCGTTGATGCCCAGTCGTTTGATCGTGACGACGATAACGTCACCTGCTTGAAGCTCGTCGGCGTTCTCCCGCTTGGAGGAGGTACGTGCTACTTGCTTGTCCCATGTATGTTTAGCCGAAGCCTTGGAATGAGGCTGCGACGATTTCTTATATCCTGTGTTCTTACCGTATGCCGTTCTAGATTTAGGCTTCGTTCCTTCACCGGAACGCCGTTGTTCGCTCATGTTATTAACGACTCCATCCATAAAAAGTATCGTGTTCAATATACCATGACCGAACCGTGAATGCGAACAACTTAGCCAGCAGCAGCATGCGAGAATAAACCCGCATCCAGCTCACGATCCAAACCGTGAAACCAGAGACGGGTTCATTCCATCTTATTGTCATAGAGTTGAGGTGTTGGTCACACGATCATTAAAAGATCTGCCGGTTCTGTTCGTCACTGATGCCTGACTTTCGGAAGAAATACGTATTAATGATGTCCCTCCATTCTTTCGAATGGTCAGCTTGATGAAGAAGCCGCTTTAAGACAGTATCATAACGATCCGGCCCCACCAATCCTTCCAGTTGAATCCAGCGCTCCGCAAGGGACTCCGCCCCCACCACACCTTCAAAGTGGGAATCGTAAATATGCTGAATAACGGTTTTACCTGATTTCAGCTGATGCGTATAAGGCACATGGTGGAAGAAGAGTAGGAGATCGTCCGGACAGGTGTCCAGCGATTCATAACGTGCCGCATTCTCCGGGAAGTACTGGCCTGTGTAGCCCGTACCGTCCTTGAGTGTACGATTGACTCCCATCCCGTGCAGGTCGGCAAAATGATACGTGCCCCACACCGAATACTCATAACCGTCCACGTTCGGTCCGTAAT
>NZ_JBHTYI010000203.1:0-1331 GCF_043656335.1 Peribacillus sp. NPDC056705
TCCAATGTATTGCTGATTAACCCCAATACTTTAGTCATTATTCCTGTGTATTCTGTCAGGAATGGACTTGTTTCATTTTGCAAAAGACTCTCTATCAATATGAACGAAAACCGAACTAAGAGGAGTGTCATTGAAATAAGTAACAGAAATCCATTAATATGGAACGTCCAAATGAAGAGTGATTTACCTATTCTTTTCATCTACATTATTCCTTTCAAGTTGTTAAATGTTGGTGTTAACAATGGAACAATTTGAAACGGGTGCTCAGAGTCAATAACCTGTATCAGCCCTGTCCCAATTCCTTGCGGTATGACTATTCCCTCAAGTGACAGGTCGGGAAATAGAAATTGTGTTGTCTTGGAATTAATATTTCCAATCTGAATCAACACATTAAGTTGCTCTCTACAAGAAATAGGGATCGCATTGTTATCAAATCTCTGAGATACCAGTAGCAAATGTACCTTTGAAGTTCTGCCAAGCAATGAGATTTGAGACAGTAGACTAAAGAAAGCTTCTTTAATAGGTTTTGCTACACCATCACTTAATGCCAACACTTCATCAATTACCACTGTATAGTGTTCAAAATCGGCTTGAGGGTTAACGTATAGTGCTTGTTGGCGTTGGTGAATCAGTTCCAAGCACTTACTAAGTTCATCATTCACACTTGAAACAAAGTCGCTCTTACTCCTGTTATAGCTTGGTGCAATAACCTTGACATTGTTTTCTCTGCCCCACCTACTTGGCATATCGTATTTAGGGTCAACAATCACAAGCCTTGAACTTTTTTTCAATACGCATAAGAAGTAGGTAAGGGTATAAGACTTCCCAGAGCCAGAGTTTCCTGCGATAGCAATGCTTGTCACTTTGTCTAGGTTTATCTTAAAGTTTTCCATGACAGGTATTTTGTTTATCGGTAAATCAGCAACAAATTGGTCTATATCTGGAATAATCAGCCGTTTTGAAATGCCATTTTTCCATGGGAAGAAGAGCGCCCGCTTTACATGGATATCTTCTGTTGCCAAAGGAACAAAGTAGGCTCCCGCTTGCTTCAACAGAGTGAAATCAGGATATAGAACTGCGTTACTGATAAGATAGATTTTTTGGTATAGGTCATCATCTACAACATAGCTTGCAGGGAGACGGGGGATGAAGAAAAAGCCTTCATCCGCCACTCGAACATCAAACGAATGTGTGTAAGAAGTCTCTCCGTTAATCTGCAGAGCCATGTTCAGAGCTTGGAGCAAGTAGCCTTCAAGTTCTGATTTCTTCATCATTTAATTACCCGAACCCCTTCTGAACGGAAGTACACATTTGAACGGATCTCGATTGCT
>NZ_JBHTYI010000204.1:0-1328 GCF_043656335.1 Peribacillus sp. NPDC056705
GAAGATCACCCGCGCGATCGAGATTGCAACGGACAAGCGTCTGCCGCTGATCATCTTCTCTACATCCGGCGGTGCCCGGATGCAGGAAAGTATTCTCAGCTTGATGCAGATGGCAAAGACAAGTGCAGCTCTCGCACGGTTCAACGAGCTCGGCGGATTGTATATTTCGGTCATTACGGATCCAACGACAGGCGGAGTATCCGCCAGCTTTGCTACTCTCGGTGATATCAATATGGCCGAGCCGGGAGCCGTGTTTGGCTTTGCAGGCCGTATCGTCATAGAACAGACCATTCGCCAGAAGCTGCCGGATGATTTCCAGACAGCGGAATTTAACTTGGCACATGGTCAGCTTGACATGGTTATTCATCGGAAAGATATGCGTTCCATGCTCGGTAAACTGCTGGAAATGCATTCCGTGAAAGGAGGATTCTGATGTCAGGCGAATTACCTTTTGAAATGCCGCTGGTAGAAATGCGGAAGAAGATAGATGAACTGAAGCAATTCGGACAGGAGAAAGGGATTGATTTCACAGATGAAATCGCCCGCCTGGAAGAGCGTTATACCCGATTGGACGAAGAAGTGTATTCTCAGATTTCTCCTTCCCAGAAGATGCATCTTGCCCGTCATCAGCAGAGACCGACTTCGCTTGATTTGATTCAATTAATCTTTAGCGATTTCATCGAACTGCACGGCGATCGTCTTTACGGTGATGACTTAGCAGTAGTGGGCGGATTGGCGAAGTTGAATGGTGTACCGGTTACGGTCATCGGCCAGCAGCGCGGGAAGGATACGAAGGATAACATCGCGCGGTTCTTCGGGAGCCCGCATCCGGAAGGCTTCCGTAAAGCACTTCGCTTGATGCAGCAAGCGAACAAATTCAAACGCCCGATCATCACCTTCATTGATACGAAGGGGGCGTATCCGGGAAATACAGCTGAAGAACGAGGTCAGTCCGAGGCGATTGCCCGCAATTTGCGGGAGATGTCCGTACTCGGAGTGCCTGTAGTATGTGTAATCATCGGCGAAGGCGGTAGCGGCGGTGCTCTTGCGATGGCTGTCGGCAACCGTGTGCTGATGCTTGAACACGCGATCTATTCGGTTATATCGCCTAACGGGGCAGCGTCTATTCTTTGGAAGGATGCGTCCAAGGCGGACCAGGCGGCTGAAGCGATGAAGATTACGTCGAAGGACTTGCTGGAGATGGAAGTCATTGAAGAGATTATTCCCGAGCCTAAGGGTGGGGCACACCGCAGTTACGAGGAGACGGCGGCATCTATCCAGGCTGCGTTGGTTCGTCACCTGACCGAATTGTCGGTAATGGACTCATG
>NZ_JBHTYI010000205.1:0-1328 GCF_043656335.1 Peribacillus sp. NPDC056705
GTCCTAAGCCTACTGGGGCCAGCAAATCCATGATGCGGGTTGATAAATGATTAGGGGATGTTTCCAGAACTAGCTTTTCTTGCGGATAAAGAGGAGTCAGAGCTGGGAAGTGTAAACGTTCCGCTGCTACAGATGGATTCTCACCATTGACGGCATTTACTTGCAGTAACCCAAAATAGCGTTCATTCTCTTTCGGTGTTCGACACTTGCCTGATACGAGATCTCCTGTTCGTAGATCGAATTTTCGTATCTGGGATGCCGAGATGTAGATATCCTCGGTGCTGGGAAGATAATTAATCGGTCGTAGAAACCCATATCCCTCTGGCAAAATCTCAAGCACGCCCTCCATGAACATTAAGCCGCTCTGTTCAGCCTGCGCCCGGAGAATAGCGAATATTAATTCTTTCTTCTTCAACTGACCATAATAAGGAATCTGATGCTTCTTGGCCAGCTTATACAGATCCGTCAGCTTCATGCCTTCCAAATCGGAAATTTGCAAATCCATTCAATAACCACCTATTCAATTTTTTGTTTCTGTCACAGCAATCCTATGCTGATCTTGAAGTCTATTATTCTATGAGGACACTACTAGGAGCATTACCCAAATCAAAGGGAGATATGCAGTCTAGCCCACATAATCCCCCATTTGAACTAGAAAAAAAGTCATTCTTCCTCTGTCTCCCGCCACACATCTGCACCTAGTAGACGCAGGTTGGTGACTAAATGGTCATACCCTCGATCGATGAACTCTACTCCGCTGACCTCCGTTATCCCTTCGGGAACCGTAAGGCCGGCAATCACAAGCGCGGCACCTGCCCGCAGGTCCGTTGCCTTGACCTTGGCTGCGTTCAGTGGTCCTCCCTCAATAATGGCAGAACGCCCTTCCACACGGATCTTGGCACCCATGCGCACCAGTTCGGGCACATGCTTAAACCGATTGCTATATACAAAATCACTAAGCACACTGACTCCCTCCGCCTGCGTTAAGAGACTGGTCATCGGGGATTGAAGATCTGTGGCAAATCCAGGATAGATAAGCGCCTTCACATCAACATGATTATAGCGTTCTTTACCGATCACGCGAATGCTCTCATCCAGTTCCTCAATGCCTACGCCCATCTCGATCAACTTCGCCGTTAGAGCTTCAAGGTGCTTGGGAATGACGTTGTCAATCAATACATCGCCGCGTGTTGCAGCAGCTGCTATCATATAGGTTCCAGCCTGGATCCGGTCAGGAATGATGGAATGGCGACAGCCGTGCATCTCACTGACACCCTCAATCCGGATCGTCTCGGTACCAGCGCCTTTTATGATAGCTCCCATAGAAT
>NZ_JBHTYI010000206.1:0-1320 GCF_043656335.1 Peribacillus sp. NPDC056705
CCGGCAGAAGCGCAAAGGCGAAGTTCTGGAGATGTTGGACCGGATAGGTCTGAATGCTTCCTATATGGATCGATATCCCCATGAGTTAAGCGGCGGGCAGCGGCAGCGGGTAGGCATTGCACGGGCGCTGATGCTGAATCCGGAGTTCGTGGTGCTCGATGAGCCCGTATCGGCATTGGATGTCTCTGTACAGGCGCAGATATTGAATCTGCTCAAAGCGCTGCAAAGTGAATTGTCTCTGACCTATCTGTTTATTTCCCATGATCTGAACGTGGTGCACTATGTGAGTGATCGAGTCGCTGTCATGTATCTTGGAAGCATTGTAGAGATTGCTGATGTGAATGATCTGTATAACAATCCACGCCATCCCTACACACAAGCGTTAGTCTCGTCGATTCCGGCCGAACGGGGCGGTGAGAAGAGAGAGCCCATCATTCTAAGCGGGGATTTACCCGACCCCTCGACCGCCATCCAGGGCTGTCCGTTCCGATCAAGATGCATGCATGCGTTCGAGCGTTGTGCCGCCGAGATGCCGGAATGGTCGGAGGTCGGAGCAGGTCATGCTGTACGATGCCATTTGTGGAACGGGACACAGGAGAGCCTCGAGCCATTGCCTGTTGAGTTATCATCTTAGGACTGAAGTGGAGGATCGTAGAAGATGGACGATAACGAGCATGAAGTCATACGCCTGGCCATTGCAGCGGATGCCCCGGCTTTAAGGAATCTGCTATACCGGGCCTACGAACCGATCCGCATGTTGAATCTCAAGTGGCCGGCGGCTTATGTTACTCAAGATGCGGCGCTGGCGAATATCGAGCGGAATGAATGCTATGTATTGGAGAAGGGAGGTTCGATCGCGGCAACCATCACGTATTCGCTGGAAGGCGACGTTCGCGACGTGACCGATCTTCCCTTCATCAAGTGGTTCGCGGTAGATCCGATGCTGCAGGGTCACCGGCTCGGAGCGCGATTGATCCACTATGTGGAGCAGACGATACTCCTCGGGAAATACAAGTGGCCTGCTGTTACATTGGCAACCGCGGAGCGACATCCTTGGTTGATCCCGAGAACGGAGACGGCAACATGTATCTCATGTGCAAAGTCTTGAACTCAGATCGATTTGAGAGGTATACCCGCGAGTATCCCGAGGATATTGCTGCTATTCATAACCGGACCCGGCGGGTCAATGAAAATATCAACCAATGACACCCTGAGGTAAGGGTGTTTTTTTTCTTGGTATTTTTTTATCAAAAGTGTTGACCTTAACGTTACGTAAAGGTGTACATTTGGGATGTCAGGAGGTGAAACCATGGAATATAC
>NZ_JBHTYI010000207.1:0-1319 GCF_043656335.1 Peribacillus sp. NPDC056705
GGTTCGTCCGCAGCGCAGAAGGAAGGTTATGACCGGATCCTTAAGCTTCCCCCTTACAACGGCATCTAAATATTCCTCAGCTGTCATCTTAGCTGCATGAAGGTGGTAACCCGGCATTCTTCCGCCTCCGAGCAGCCGTTCAAGACCGAGCTCAACCGTCACATGATAGAGCGCCTGAATGAGCCATTTGCCAAGCCCCAGCTTGCGAAAGCGTGGCCTGACACATATATCGGCAATATAGAGCGTATTTCCGGCTGGCTGATGTGTGCGAATATAGCCGTTATCGGTTGTATCCGCCCAGGAATGGGCAGGTTCAGCAGGATTATAATTAACGATTAGCGAGGTAATCGAGCCTGCCAGGACACCATTGACTTCCACGCATAAGGCTCCGTCGGGAAACCGACTCACGTGCTGATTCAACTGCTCGGTGTTCCACCATTGCTCCGAAGGATATGGGGGTGGAAAGGTCTCGGATTGGATAACGATGAGTTCTTTAAAGTCGTCCGGTGTATACCTGCGAATGACGGCCGACACCGGCTCGGTGCCGTCATAAACATAGAAAGGCTGGTGATATCCTGCCATATGAGCTTGTACCTCCTGACATGATATTTTTTTACTTGTATCCCATTATTGCCAATCCGGATATAAATCCGTGCGTCGATCTCTCCATGTCGTGACCGAGCCCTTCTCCCTTACCTGATACAATAACTCCAGATCGAGATCGGCCGTAATGATCATATCGTTATTAAGCTCACCTTCGGCCAGTAAGCCTTGCGGCGGGAAGGGAATGTCGTTGGGTGTAATGATGGCCGCTTGGCCAAAGTTAGCCCGCATCAGATCCACTGTCGGCAAGGAACCGACGGTTCCGGTCAGTACAACATAGACCTGATTCTCGATCGCACGGGCATGACTTGTATAACGTACGCGATGAAAGCCATGGCGGTCATCTGTGCAGGAAGGGCAAAAGATCACATCGGCTCCTTTGGCCTTGGCCATCCGGACGATCTCCGGAAATTCAATATCATAACAAGTCAGCATAGCAATGGTGCCAAATTCCGTCTCGAACACCGCTAGTCCTTCGCCTGCGCCCATATTCCATCCTGTAATCTCCGCAGGGGTAATGTGGATCTTGGCTTGCTCCGCGATACGACCATCGGGGTAGAAAAGATGTGCCACATTGTACAACTTTTCTTCACGGCGTATGACGTGGGTCCCTCCTACAATATGAATGCTATATGTCTTCGCCAAGCCTTGAAACAGCTCGCGGTAACGGTCCGTAAAGTCCGGTAGATCATTAATCGTTAATGCCTTGCCTGTCT
>NZ_JBHTYI010000208.1:0-1308 GCF_043656335.1 Peribacillus sp. NPDC056705
GATTTATTAACGGCGGAGCCGTTCGTGCAGACCTTTGAAGAGGAACTGCTGCGCCGGGCCAACGTAACCATCGACTATCATAATAAGCAGGTGCTTGCCAAGGAAGATTTATTCAAGGTGCTGTACCGTAGGCTGGATGAGCACTCGGTTGCGCTGGTCAGACTTCTTGATTATACGCAAGAGCATCGTTATGAAGAGAAGTATTTTTTCGGGGATGCAACCAGTGAATTTGTTCGTTATGCAATCCGTGCGGATGAGGCTCTGCGAGTGTATAAGCTTGGGGTTGTGCATGAGAAACGCTCGAGCGGGGTGGAGAAGCTGAACTTAATGGGAGGCTTCCATCTGGAAGACTTGATGTATTATCGTAACGGCAGAACCTATTACGAGACGTACACGGCTAATGGTTACGAGTTTCATGGAATAGAGCCGGGATTATTGCCTGAACTGCGTTAAGGTTCTGAATTAGATAAAGAGAGTAGGCGTGTATGGTGCAACGAAAAATAAATCCGCTCTTGCTGTTATTCAGCTTGATAGGCGGGGTCATCGGATTCGCCATCGGAGAATATTGGCTGCGCGTGTGGGGGATCGAGCTCCCCATTATTTTCGTGACAGGGGTGTATTTCGGAATCCTTGCTTTCTGTATCGGCCTGTCGTGTTTATTGGCTGAGATCATCTCGCCTAGACTGAACGGGAGTTCGTGGAGACAGCGCTATACAGGGACGTCATGGAAGCTCCTGGTACCTTCTACGCTGGTAGCGTTGTTCGCGCTGGGACTGTTGTTCGAGTGGGCGTACCAGATGACTCCGGGCAGTCAGCCCAAGCCTGTGAAGGACATTGTGCTGGTAATCGATAATTCAAGCAGCATGGAGGATACTGATCCGAATCAGGACCGCTTCATGGCAGCCAAGAACTTGATCCAGCGGATGGACGAAGACAACCGGGTTGCCGTCATGCTGTTTGATCATACCGCGAATTTATTGCAGCCGTTCACGCGTGTAAATAATCAAGCGGCCAAAGATGAGATTATAACTGAAATTGACAGCCTGGTAACGACGCAAGGTGGGACGGACATCGGCCTTGCGCTTGACGAGACGATGCAGCATATCCAAGATCAGCCGGGCACTGGCCGAAACGCCATGGTTATCTTGCTATCTGACGGTTTCAGCGAGACGGATCATGAGCGAGTGCTGGCGGAGTATAAGCAGCAACAGATTGCGGTGAATACGATTGGGCTGAACTTGATATATCAGGACGGCTCGGCGCTGCTGAAGACGATCGCGGCCGAGACGGGCGGACAATATTACGATG
>NZ_JBHTYI010000209.1:0-819 GCF_043656335.1 Peribacillus sp. NPDC056705
GCACGGTATTCGGCACTATACTCGGCATCATCATTCTGCGTGAGCAGCAAGGCAGACGGCGAATCGTCATGTCCATGCTCATCACGTTAGGCATCATTACCATTGCCCGATGGGGATAGCAATCCTAATTCAAATGACGCATACCAAGGAGGATGCCTGTTGCCTGGACCAATTAAAAAAGCCGGCGATTACGCGCCGGTTTCTTCCGTAAAGAGGACTTCTTCTGTTGTCTTGATGGCCGCAAACCATCTCAGAGTCGCATTCGCGTGATCTATGATCTGCTGCGCCGTTAACACGGAATTGTTCCAGGTGCTGTGAGCATCCGACACTAACGTGACACTATAGCCCAGACTGAACGCTCTCCTACACGTGGTATCTACGCATAACTCGCTCTGCATACCAGCAAGCATCACATGTTCGATACCTTGCCGCTTTAATTCCTCTTCAAGTGTCGTGTTATAGAAGGAATCAGGTCTGGTCTTCTGAATGATGCTATCCGACATTGCAGGAGCGATCTCGGCATTAATCTTCCAAGCCTCAGTCCCCTCCTTCAAACCCTCATCATTATGCTGTATGTAAAAAACAGGAATTGCGCGGCTTCTGGCTGTTGCGATCAACTGCTTGAGATTGTAAAGCAACCGATTCCCTTCGTAAACAGGATCATTCTCTTGAAACATCTCGTTCTGTACGTCAATGATCAACAGGGCACTCTTCTTCAAATACAACAACCTCCTGTATTAATCGGTATATTCACCCTCTCATTATAGAACATACGTTCCTTTTTTGTATATAATAAATTACAACTACCCTCTAGTAATA
>NZ_JBHTYI010000209.1:829-1307 GCF_043656335.1 Peribacillus sp. NPDC056705
CTTGTATACTTAACCTTTGATTGCCCCAACCATGATGCCTTTTTCAAAATACTTGGACACAATCGGATAGAAAATCAGTACCGGGATACTCGAAACGACAACAACCGCATATTTAATGGACTGCTTGATCATGTTGACCTCGCTCTGGTTGCTGTTCATCATCGCCTGGTTCGCTGCATCCCCCATCTGGTTCTGCACCAGGATTTCTCTCAAGATCAGCTGCAGGGGAAACAATTCGCGGTTAGACAAATAAATCATCGCATCGAAGTAACCGTTCCACCGGCCTACGCCATAGAACATCATCATCACCGCGATGATCGGCGTCGATAACGGAAGTACCACCTTGAGCAGCAGCTGCATATCGGTAGCTCCGTCAATAAACGCACTTTCCTCCAGTTCGAGCGGAATATTCTGCTGGAAGTACGTACGCATGATAATCATGTTGTATACGCTAACGGCTCCCGGCAAGATCATGACC
>NZ_JBHTYI010000210.1:0-1304 GCF_043656335.1 Peribacillus sp. NPDC056705
GGCTTAAGCTTCCGCGGCTTGCATGCAGCTTGCACGGCGATCGAGAGGGAGCTTCAAGCCGGAACGATGCCAGGGGCCGTGCTTGGCGTGCTGTATCAGGAGAGGCAGTGGATGTATGCTGCAGGCTATGCCGACCCCAAGCAAGCACACGCTTCTCCCTTGTCTGCCAGCGAGGAAACCTTGTACGATTGCGCTTCGCTAACCAAGGTGACAGTAACACTGCCCTTAATCCTAAGGCTGATCGATGAAGGCATGTTAACGTTGAGCACAAGGGTGTCTGACATCTTGCCTTCATTTGGCCAACTGGGCAAAGAAGAAGTTACAGTCGGTCAGCTGTTAACGCATACGTCTGGGCTTCAGGCGGATATGAATCTGCATGCGCATGGCTGGACACGGGAGCAGATGTGGGATGCGCTGTACGCAGCCCCGCTTGTTACGAAGACCGGTACGGAAGTGATATATAGCGATATCGTATTTCTGGTGCTGGGGCGATTGATTGAGACGCTGCTGCAGATGCCGCTCGATGAGGCGGCTGACAGCATGATCTTCGAACCGCTCGGCATGAACAGTGCGACATTTAGACCCTTGGCACGACAAGCAGCGTGTGCGGCAACCGAATACGATGATGCCACGAAGGGTCATCTCAGCGGCGTCGTTCATGATGAGAAGGCACGTGCTCTTGGCGGAGCGTGTGGCCATGCGGGACTATTTGCAACGGCTTCCGATCTGCTGCGATACGCCAGGATGTGGCTGCGGTATGGTCTGGCACCAAGTGATGGAGCTGCGGAGGCAACGGGAGGTCCACTGCGAGTTGTGTCGCAGGCAGCGGTACGTCATGCCATCCGGTGCCATACTGCACCGATCCCGGAAGCCTATCGCGGACTCGGTTGGGTGCTGAAAGGCGATAAGATGGATGCTTCCGGTGATTGGATGAGCCCCCGTTGTTACGGCCATACCGGGTTCACCGGCACCAGCCTCTTCATCGATCCGGATCATGAACTGGCGGTCGTATTACTCACGAACCGGGTATACGGAGGAAGAAACACCAGTGTAGCCTCATTGCGGGCGAGGGTACATAATGCGCTGACGGCTGCGGTTAGCGGCTGAGGCTTGTCGTTGTTGGTTATCCCCCAATTACCCAATTCGAAGGAGGTATGTATGACGATGAACAGCTTAACCTACCGAACGTACCAGCCCGGAGATGAAAATGGCATCATATCGCTATGGAATGATTGCATAACGGGAGATCCGATCACGCCGCTTCGGTTCCGCAAGCTGGTCCTGCTGGATCCGAATTTTGATTC
>NZ_JBHTYI010000211.1:0-1291 GCF_043656335.1 Peribacillus sp. NPDC056705
TTTAGGCTTCCCTCCGGTCGGAGTCAAAACCGACGATGGTTCGCGCACGGTCGTATCTGTGCTCGAACAGCCAGACGTCATGACTAATCTAAAACTACTGCACAGCTGGTATAAGGACGGCATCATTAACCCGGACGCGCCAACGAAGACGGAGAACGACAAAGGGCGACCATTCTTCGCGGCCCAGGCCTTCCCCGGAGCGGAGGTCAGTTGGCAGATCAACGACGCTGTCGAGAAATACAACATGGTCCAGCATTTCGGGCCGATTTATACGACCAGCACGATTCAGGGCTCGCTGAACGCCATCTCCGCGAATTCCAAATACAAGGCGGAAGCGCTGAAATACCTGGAACTCGTCAACACGGATCCGACACTACGTAACATGCTGGCCTTCGGCGAGCTGGGCGTGGACTACAACCTCGTTGACGGCGAAAAGGTGATCGAGCGCACCTCCGATACTTGGCCGCTGGCTGCTTATTCGCAAGCCACGTTCTTCAATCTGGCGGTGACCAAGGGCGCGCCGGAGGATCAATGGGATCAGGTCAAGAAGCTGAACGATGCAGCCACCTCCTCTGCCGTGCTCGGCTTCGCGCTGGACATCAGCGAGTTGCAGACCGAGGTCGCGAATTGCCAAGCCGTGTGGGATAAATACAAGTATGAGCTCATCACGGGTGCGTCCGACCCGGAAGCCATGATTCCGAGGATTACGGCTGAGCTGAAATCGGCCGGCATGGACACGATCATCCAAGCCGCTCAAGAGCAAATCAACAATTACTTTAAATAATTGCTTCAATCCCTGCGCATCCCTTTACGAGTCACTCTGAAGGGATGCTTTTCCCTTCTTCTCTATGAAGCCGGAGTTTTACATGATACATTGAGTAATAACAAGGATAAAGCTGACGATCTGCTCACAAAAGAGGTGTCCCATGGGCTCTTTCTTACAAATCAAAATTTACCGCCATAAATTCATCGCTTACGTTGTCTTCGTTGTGGCAATCGGCTTGGCGCTGGGCACGCTCACTTGCGCCATGCTCATCAATCAGTGGATCAGCGATGCCCGTTTTCAAGCGGCAAGTGCCTTTGCGCGCATCGAGAATGAATTGCAGTATGACGCCGATCGGATCGAAGCTTACATGCAGCGCATCTACGCTACGCCGGGGCTGATGAAGGACGCGAGAAGCTTCTTGAGCCATACCGCTGAGGAATACTTGACTCGCAGATTGCACAACAGCCATTTCTCGCTCCCGCTCGTATCCTTCCCGGAGGATGTAAAGACGTATTTATACAGCTG
>NZ_JBHTYI010000212.1:0-1287 GCF_043656335.1 Peribacillus sp. NPDC056705
CGATCACAATCTTCCCGCGGTCGCCTGTTACCTCATATCGATTCGTCCCTGGCGCTTCCCCCGTGGTCGTAATAAAGACAGCTGTAGCGCCGTTCTCATATTCCGCATAAGCGGTCACATCGTCTTCAACCTCGATGTTGCGATACTTGCCGAACGAACAGAAAGCCCGGATTCGCGTAGGCATCATTCCGGTTGTCCATTGCCATAAGTCGAGCTGATGCGGGGATTGATTGATGAGCACGCCCCCACCTTCGCCTCCCCAAGTCGCGCGCCAGCCGCCTGAATCGTAGTAACTCTGCGAACGATACCAATTCGTAACGATCCAATTCATGCGCCGGACTTCACCAAGCTCACCATCAGCTATAAGTTCTCGCAGCTTCTTATACAGCGGATTGCAGCGCTGGTTGTACATGATGGAGAATACTTTGCCGCTATTCTTGGCAACATCGTTCATCTCGCGAACCTGCTTCGTATACACGCCAGCCGGCTTCTCAATGAGAACATGAAGGCCTGATTTCAAACAGTGGACGGCTTCTTGCGGATGCCCATAATGCGGTGTTGCTATGATCACTGCATCCAATTCGCCCGACTCGATCATTGCGTCCACATCGTCCCATATCCGTACATCGGCTGGAAGTGTAGCTCTGGCTTCTTCTAGTTTGGCTGGCTTCAGATCACATACAGCAACAAGCTTGGCCCCAACCACTCGTCCGGCTGCCAGCGTTCTTGCGTGTGAGAAGCCCATACCAAGCCCGATAACCCCTACTCTAACCTGATTCATAACCTTCGTACCTCCTTCATCCAATTTATGTCGTTTGTTTCTGCTCGGTCCACACCCGCATCTGTTCAGCAAAGCGAGTTAGCATTTCACCTGAAGAGTACGTACCGCTGAAATCTTCCACCCCGTAATATCCGTCATAACCGACTGATTCCAAATCCTGAATAACCTGCGACCAGGGAACTGCACCATGATTCAGTGCAACCCAGCCGCTCGACCATGTGGAAGAACTTCCGTCCTCTGCCTTATGCTGTTGATAACCGCCGTTTTTCACATGTACGTGAGCAAGATAAGGCCCCAGCAGTTCTAAGCCCATACGATAGTTCTCATAGCCTTCATGCACCATATTCCCGGGATCATACAATACGCCGATCTGATCGGGATTGAAAGACGACACCAACCGATGTGCCAAGGACGCACTTGGTGTTATCGTCAGATGATGCGTTTCCACTATCGCTTTCACATCATAAGTTCGCGCTAACTCCTCAACCTCATGCAAATATCGCACC
>NZ_JBHTYI010000213.1:0-1279 GCF_043656335.1 Peribacillus sp. NPDC056705
GCGATAGAATCCTTTATCATTGTAAAGTCATTCTTTGAAATTCTTAGTATACTTCGTGGAGTAGAACCGTTCTTCATATCAACTAAAGCAATATAATGCTTAGATGAATCAATTGGGGTATCCTTATACACGCCAAAAGCTACATTACTGTTTGATGTAACTTTGATGCTGCTACTTCCCGATGTCTTAATCGATGTGTCGATTGCGGCATTTGCACTCGGGGTACTGAGTCCTGATAGAAATTCACACGATCCATCCCGCCCCAACAAATTAACCAGCGTCCGTCCCTTGATCCCACTTAACGAAAAAGCTGCACTCCGCTGCGCATTGAGGATTTGCATCCCTGCGTTGAGTACGACTTCTTGGCGCTGTTCTGTATCAAGACGATCCCTTGCATGATCAATGGCGTCATTCACTCTACCGGCAAATTGATCAATTGCATCAGCATTCTGATCAATATATTTCTCCAAATCAAAATAAGTTGTATCCGGTGATGTCCTGTCAATTTTATTCAATCCGATATTCGGTGTCCTTGGATTAGCCATTAAGCTCCCCCTCCCAAGTATCTATCCTGTGTAGTCGATTCATTCTGTGTAATAGTCATCCCTTCAACCTCAGCGATGGTTAAGTACCTTAGCGCATAGTTCGCAGACAAGTGTGCTGGTTTGATTTCTTCAATGGCCGCTTTAAGATCATTCATGTTTGGCGGGAGACCGTAAGTGTCAATAAACTTAATCGTTAGCTTATATTCTGAGGGCTGAACGGTTACTTCAATAGCTCCACGCTCATAAGCCTGTGCGACACTCTTAAGTAAGCTGCCAGACACTTTTCCATTACCTCGCATTTTCGAGATAATTACCGAGCGCCGTTGTTCAAGGGGTTTACTTGCTTCTGGTGTAATGTGCAGGTCCTTCTCATAGCGTGTCATTGCCCACGTTGTTGACTCAGGATAAAACTGATCCAGTAATCTCTCAATTTCGTTCACAAGCTGTTCTGTTTCTACTCCCTCTGAAGACAGTAGCACATCCATTTCCAGAACACCGTCATAGTAGTCTGGCAGGTATGCTTTTAATCTCTCTGCGCCACTCATGTCACTGTCACCGCCCCAAGCACCGCGACGCCATCCATGCCAATCTCAATATTTTTGGCCTCACCATTAACCAACAAATCAGAGTAATCGATCACCGGTGGGATCCCGAGGATAATGCCCTGAATACGTGTGTACCGCACCAGCGGATCCGTGAAGGCCAAGTCCCGGAAGTACTCCGCAGCTCCCAAC
>NZ_JBHTYI010000214.1:0-1271 GCF_043656335.1 Peribacillus sp. NPDC056705
GTATATTCGTCCAGGACTTCCGAAGACTGATAAGGCTGAAGCAGTGCTGCTGCATTGGAAGCTTTCGTGGCTGGATCCAAAATCCGGTCAAAGTTATATTTCACCGCTTCCGCATTAAACGGGGTACCGTCATGGAACTTCACGTCCTCCCGTAGCTTGAACGTATAGCTGAGCCCATCCTCCGAGATCTCCCACTCCGTCGCCAGCCACGGCTTGATCGTATGGTCTGGCAGTTGAACCACCAGACTGTCGTGAATCGTGCGAATGACGCGAACCGATACCGCTAGCCCGCTGCGGTGCGGATCCAGCGTGTCAGGCGATGTTGCAAGGGCATAGCTGAGCTCTCCTCCCTGAGCGGGCACGCCTTGCGTGGCGACTAGCGTTCCGGCGACTGTTGTATTCCCTGAAGAGGCTTGCTGCCCTCCGCAAGCGGACAGCAGGAGCATTAACCCCAGAACAGCAGCGGTAACCGACTTTCTTCGATTTCGAGCATGGCTTCTCATATCCATAACGACTCCCTCCACATCCGAATTATGTTTGTAATGGTTCCCGGGTATAGCGATTGGCCGGAACGGGAATGCCGAGATTTCCTCGCAATGTGTCCTCCTCGTACTCGGCCCGGAACAATCCGCGTTCCCTCAGAATCGGCACGACCAGGTCCACGAAATCCTCCAGCCCGTTCGGCACCGCTGCAGCAATTATGAAGCCATCTGCCGCGCCTGCCTCAAACCAAGCCTGAATCTTGTCTGCCACCTGCTCCGGGGTGCCGATAAACCCGCCGCGGGGTGTGGCCGACTGCAGCGCCACTTGACGAAGCGTGAGCCCCTTCTCCTTGGCGTCCCGTTTGATTTTGTCGGTACCGCTCTGGAAGCTGTTCCTGCCCAGTTCGCCCAGCTCAGGGAATGGCTCATCCAGCGGGTATTGGGAGAAATTGTGATGTTCGAAGAAGCGGCCGAGATAGTTCAGGGCATTCTCGATGGTCACCAGGCTGGCGACTTCCTGATATTTGCGCTCGGCTTCCTCCGGGGTGTTGCCGATGATCGGACCAATGCCCGGGAAGATCAATACTTCGTCCGGATTTCGACCGAATCCGACTGCACGTGCCTTTACGTCCTGATAAAAGGCTACCGCATCCTCCACACGCTCATGCCCGGTGAATACCGCATCGGCTTCCTTGGAAGCATAATTCTTGCCGACTTCGGACGCACCCGCTTGAAAGATGACCGGCTGCCCCTGCTTGGAACGGGCGATATTCAGCGGTCCTTTCACGG
>NZ_JBHTYI010000215.1:0-1251 GCF_043656335.1 Peribacillus sp. NPDC056705
GGCGTATAGGGGCTGTACTTCCAAGAAGTTAGCTTGTGTAGTGGACGGGATCATCCGGATCCGGTTGAAACGCATCTGGAATACTTTGACCAGGACCAGCCATGGTCATTTTAATGTCAAGAACCTCCAAAGCAGGTACACTCCATTCCTTTTTCATTTAGCTTCACCTCCTTTCAGAATTTTTGTTGGAGAAACCGATGCAAGATTAAACTGCGCATAAGCACCTTAATTGATGGATTGTAGGCTTGATTAGGACTAATGCCTTCTCGCGCTTCAGCTAGAGCATCCTGAACGACAGACATGTTGAGAATCTGCTGCATTCGAGAGTCACCGGTTAGAAGATCCAGTTCTTTTATGAACAAAGGCCAGTCACTTAGCATTCTGTGGATGGAATCAGCTGCTTGAATTCCTCTTGTTCGATGATTAAGACGGATGGAATCAGGAAGCCATCCATTCGTAGAACGGCGAATTAATGCACGGTCCATACCCTTCTGAACAAATTGTTCCATTGGAGTGGATAGACAGAAGCGAATCACCCTCAGATCATTGGAAGGGTCATGGCTCCATAGGGAGTAACGTAGAGAGAGCTTGCAATTACTTGTACCGGTTGTACTCCACATGTTGACTCTGTCGAAATGGACTCTTCTCGCTTCTAACGGATCATCTGGCAGATCCTCTGTTGAACCGATCCCCGTAAATGCCCGATCATTGAGTTTGTCATAAATACCAGCCCGTTTAGCAAATTCCGAATTGATTAATTGAGGGAATTCATAGGAGTGGGCCGGAGGTGCGAATCGTTCCAATACCGGAATGGCTTTTCGGCTGACAATCGAATACAGCCGTCTGCGGCTCACACCAATATTCCTGCTATATTGTTTCATTTCCTGAGTTAACTGAGTCCACTTCAACTGCTTCATGAGCTTAGAGTAATATTCAATGGCAGGTCCCCATGAAATGCTGTAATTCCCCCTGGCACCATTGAGCATGATACCAATATCCCGCTGTTGTGCCTGCTCGTAGATTCCTCTCAACCAGAATGAGTTATCAAAGAACTTGTAAGGAGTCTCTAATATATCAATCCAGTCGTCAATTTCGGAGAAGGAACTTCTCCTTGAGAAGTCCAGATAATGGTCATTTATATTGCCTACAAACTGTACAGTTTGCTTAATAAGGGGCCGTTCGTCCGCAAGCCTGTGCTTTGGTGTCCAATCCACAAATCCTTCTTCGGGCTCATAACTGTAGGTATGTTAC
>NZ_JBHTYI010000216.1:0-1249 GCF_043656335.1 Peribacillus sp. NPDC056705
AACCAATACATGCCCTTCCGATGCTTCAAATACTTCCTTTGCGTTCTGAATGCTCCCCGCCAGCACGTTTAATGCCGCACGGTTCTTGTAAAGTCGCTTGTCCATATTCGCCATATTATTGTCCCCCTGCAATTTGCTGTATTCTTGTTATGATAACCTGTAGATCATCCCCGGATAGCGAGCGTGGATCGATGTCAAAATATCCCTGACGTACGCCATAATCCCGCGTGTAGACGGCGATATCCCCTTCGCGAAGCTGATCGTTCATCAACTTCGCACTGACACCCGCTACTTCCGCATCTACTTTTACACGTCCGCGGAAGATCGCTCGTCCCGCTTCATCCTGTACGATAGTCACGTCAACACCCGGCATATTCGATAAAACTTTCATTTCTTCGAGCGCAGCCTTCTCCTGCTCACTCTTGTCTTCCTTCACCGTATACTCATCCAACGCCTGAAGCAAGCCGAACGTCGTCTCCTTGCCCACTTTCATGCTTCGCCCGATACCGTGCAATTGAGCTTTAACCCATTCAATGTACTGTCGCTTCCCGCCGACGATGCCTGATGTTGGACCCTCGATCGCCTTGGAGCCGCTATAAATGGCAAGATCACCATACTTCACGTATTTCTGAATATCTTCCTCCGCAGCGGCATCCACAATGAACGGGATTCCGTGTGCTTGTGCCACTTCCGCGGCCTCCTCTACGGAAATCATGTTCTTCTGTACACAGTGATGAGACTTCACGTACAAAATCGCAGCCGTCCGCTCATTAATAGCCTCAGCAATGTGCTCTTTGCGTCCTTCATTTGCATAACCAACCTCAACCACTTGGCCACCGCCAAGGTACACCATGGTTTCCACCGGTGCACCATACTGAACGTTATGTCCCTTGAACATAATGATTTCGTTCTTGGCAATCGGTTCCTGATGCAGACGATCGCTGCGTCTTCGATTCCCCTGAGTCACGATGCCGGCAACTGAAAGTGCTATACCGCTTGAAGCGGAATTAACCACAACTGCTGCTTCTGACCCGAGAATTCGTGCGATGTAATCCCCTGCTTTATCCACAAGGTCGGCAATCTCAACATAACTCTGGCCGCCGACCCGCATCGCTTCCATAACCGTATCCGTCGGTGCCGACACCCCCAGAATACTCATGCGGCCGCTGGCATTAACTACCCGTTTCAGTCCATATCTAGCATGCAGTGAATGATCCATTGACTACCACTCCTTTAGGTTCGATATACC
>NZ_JBHTYI010000217.1:0-1249 GCF_043656335.1 Peribacillus sp. NPDC056705
CTTCCAATCCATCTGCGGTCGATGGGCCAGATGCAGACAGTTCCCGATATCCTCGGGTTCACCCATCTGCCTAACCGCTTCCTGCACGGCAGGCTCCTCTGCATTCCCTTCCAGCATTAACAGCTCCGCCCGTTCCTCGATATGCCCCAGCAGTTCCTCCCGAATCTCGCTGTGCATCGGCTTGGCGCGTACTTGCTTGCATACCCGGTCTAGGAACTCTTGAACAACGCGGTACTCCTCTGCACGCAGCACGTTAAGTTCCCTCCCCAATCACGGTGTCGACGGCGGTACGGAACTTGACCCACTCTTTGGTTTTCTCACGAAGATGCTCCTGTCCTCGCTTGGTCATCCGGTAATACTTTCGCTTCCGTCCATCATGCTGACTCCAGTACGATTCCAGCCATCCTTCAGCTTCAAGCGTGTGCAGAATCGGGTATAACGTCCCCTCCTTCATCAGGAATACACCGTTGGAGCTCTGCTCAATCTCCTTAATTAACTCATAACCGTACATCTCGCGTTGGTTCAGCACCGTCAGCAACAAGATGACGGTGCTGCCTTTCAACAGTTCCTTGTTAATGCTCATGTTTGCGATCACCCCATACCTAGATAATCTATGTATCGTAAATCTATGTATACGAGTATATGATATAGCCCCTTGCATTGCAATAAAGATCTGATAAATAGAAAAAACCTAGCATAAGTAGGGAATATACTTACTAACCCTGGCTAGAGGTTTCTTCTCTTCTCTATAAAGACGAGAAGCTCGCTTACGTTCTGTTTAGTCGTAATTTCTATATGAAAACAGCGCTAATCCTCCCGGTATGAACCCGCCGCGCCACCCATTATGATAAAAGTTGGCTGATATTAAGCCGCACATCGAAATCCCCTTATATATGAGAACGTTTACAATCCTATACTACATAGAAATGAGGTTGTACAGATGAACTATCAATTTCAGAATCCGGATCTTCCATTAGAGCAGCGGGTCAACGATCTGGTATCTCAATTCACGTTGGCTGAGAAAATCGCCTTAATGTGCCAATACCAGACAGAGATCCCCAGACTCGGCGTACCTCAATATAAACATGGCACCGAAGGTGCCCACGGTGTCGCATGGCTCGGTGAAGCGACGGTCTTCCCCCAGAATACCGGACTCGCCTGCACTTGGAACCCTGAGCTGATGCGCAGCATCGGTTCGGTTATTGCAGATGAGACTCGCGTGTATTACCAACGCAACAAGGCTATACAT
>NZ_JBHTYI010000218.1:0-1237 GCF_043656335.1 Peribacillus sp. NPDC056705
CATTGTATTAACCCACGCTCATGGTGATCATGTCGGCGCACTCGACGGGTTAAAGTCCGTCTACCCCGATGCCACCGTATATATTTCGCAGCGCGATGCTGAATTGTTAAAAGGCAACAGCGCGCTTCAGCCGGGGGAACCCCAGACTCCCGTTCGTGGTGATTTGCCCAAGAATATTCAGACCGTTCCTGATGTCCTGCTGAAAGATGGCGACACGGTGGGCTCTCTGCTAGCGATAGCGACCCCAGGACATACACCCGGACATATGGCATGCATGGATCAGCGCAGCCGCATACTGATCGCTGGCGATGCTTGGCAGACCCGAGGCGGATTAGCCGTATCCGGCGTCCTTAACCTCTGGTTTCCGTTCCCCGCCATAGCGACGTGGAATAAAGAGCGCGCACTACAGAGCGCTGCCGCACTGACCGCGCTGAAGCCCACCGTTCTGGCTGTTGGCCATGGCAACATGCTGAAAGACCCTGTAGAACAAATGCAGCAAGCGGTCAACAGGGCAGAGTCTCTCCTCAAGGAGCGTACAACATGAGTCCAAGACCCGGTATCGATCGACTTCATCTACTTCAGACCGCAGCAGAACTTGCTGATGAGAGCGGATTTCATACGATCACCTTGGCAGCACTGGCAGGCAGACTCGGAGTCCGCTCTCCCTCTCTATATAATCATATCGATGGGCTGCCAGGCCTGCACCAGGCCTTAACCCTGTGTGGCCTTCAGGTTCTTCAGCAGCAGCTGCTGAATGTGTTGGCCGGACGTTCCGGCGAAGATGCGCTTCGCCAAGCCTGTCTCACCTATGTTCATTTCGCTAGAACCCGGCCTGGATTATATGAAGCTGCCTTGCAGCCGATTCTGCCGGAGCAGAGGGAGATACAACAGGTTGGCGATCAGATCGTTGAACTGCTTCTGCAAGTGCTGGCCCCCTTCTCGCTGGAGCGAGCAGAAGCCCTTCATACGGTGCGCATGCTGCGAAGCTTATGCCACGGCTTTGCTTCTCTGGAGCGTGCCGGGCAGTTTGCACTCGACTTGGACCGGAACGCAAGCCTGGAGTTTATGATAACCGTGTTCATCGATGGTTTGAACCTACATGAGGAACGATCATGAGCCTAATGTTTAGCAAATCGCCTTGCTGAAGCATCCGCATCACCCTCGATCCCTTAAGCCGTCTGATTTTGTGTGAGATCAGAATATGCTATAATCGAAACACAGCATCTCGGATGTTATC
>NZ_JBHTYI010000219.1:0-1237 GCF_043656335.1 Peribacillus sp. NPDC056705
AGGCAGCGGTGAATATGTGCTGGGCATCCCGCTGTTCGATAGCGTGAGCATTGAACTGCCGAACGGCAAAGAGATGCAGATTCATACCGACAACAACAATCCGCAATCTAATTTCGTCGCGAATGTTCAATTGGATGGACAGGATTACACCAAGCTATACATTACGCATCAGGATATTATGGCGGGCAAGTCCCTCGATTTCCGTCTCGGACTTGCTCCAAGCTTCCGTTCTTACCGCAACGAAGAGTTGCCGTTCTCAATCTCGAAGAAGTAACGGCACATAACCGCTAGCGAATCTGTACTGCACAAGCGGCTTCTCTTCCGGTCATGGTGTTTTACCACGGCGCCGGCTTTGTCATGAATGATCTGGAAGGATACGATCCAATGTGACGCAAACTCGCCGCCGAAACCGTCTTCAGTTACGTCAAGTAGCTTGAGGTATATTTCTCCATATGCTAAGATAACAATAAATAAGGAGTAGCCGGGCCAGGCTACTCCCTAGTACAAACATCTTGAGTGGGATTTACCCTCCAGGATCATTGAGAGATCAGAAAAGTAACCCACTTTAGGCTCCAACCTTAAGAGTGGGTTACTTTCGTTTATCGATGTAAGTCAGCAATGCCAACAGGAATAACCCGAAGGTAAGCACTTCACCAAACGAAATGTTCATCGCATCACCTCCATTCGGAGGGTGCGCCCACTCAAGGTGTGTATGTACAACCCATATTATACCATAAGGACTCTCTACCGAGGGTTCTTTTTCTATTGCAATGGGGTAGAACCAAGGCAGTCGCTTCGAGAAAGATCATCGCCGGCTCAATTAAGGTTGTCCCGAGAGGGGCAGCGTATATTCAACCGTTGGCGGAACGGTTGGATATACGCTGCGTCCTCGAGCGAGGTGTTCAACTATAGACTACACCAAGAACATTGCTACGACCGTTGTCACCGTGAGTCCGATCAACACCGGCTTCAGGTTCCTTCTTGCCAGCTCGAACGGGCTGACCCCGCAAATGGCTGCGGCAGGGATGAGAGCCCATGGAATGAGCGTTCCCCCTCCGACCCAGATCGCAGCCACTTGCCCGAGCGCGGTCAACGTTGCAGCACCTGAGCCAATGGCTGTAGCGAATAATTGAGCAATTGAACCGGCCAGCGAGATGCCGGAGAAACCGGAACCGTCGAGGCCCGTGATCGCGCCGGTAATCGTCAAGGTCACGGCGCCCACCGCTCCGTTCAGAGG
>NZ_JBHTYI010000220.1:0-1235 GCF_043656335.1 Peribacillus sp. NPDC056705
TTCGCGGGTAATCGTCTGGCCCGGACTAAACGTACCGTCCGCATATCCATTGACGATACCTGCTTGAACCGCTGCCTGAATCGTTCCTGCGTGCCAGTCGGTCGAGGCTACATCCTGGAAGGAAGCTGTTCCTGTAGTGGAAGACAGGCCCAGAGCACGCACTATAAGTGCCGTGAACTCTGCCCGAGTGACCGGAGCGCTCGGAACATACGCATGTTCCGAACGGCCGCTGACAATCATTTTGGCCGCAAGGGATTCCACGTCCTGCTTCGACCAATGCGATGCGATATCCTCGAATGTAACCGCATGTTGCAGCACCAGATACGTGCTGTTAGAGCGGCTATAAATATCTACTCCTTGTCCGTTCACCTTGAATGGAACCGGAGTATAGACATTTCCCGTTGGGCCATCCAGTCGTACCACTGCGAGACTAGATGTTCGTTCTGTAGGTTGAAGGCTGATCGTACGCTTCACGTAGGAGTTGAACGTATCCAGCGTCAGCGTCTTGCCATTGTCGGACTTCACAGTGACGGTATAGTTCACTGCCTGCAATGCACGATGGCCTTTGGACGCCGCTAGTTTAAGTGCCTCAGCATCCAGATGAATCTGAATCACAAGCTGAAGGCTGCTTGCATCTGCACCCGCCTGAGCTGCCAGCGCTTGCAGATTGACCGCATTCTGCGGAAGCTCATAGCTGCCGTATGGCGTTACTACCGCCAACACCCGCGCTTGATTCTGAGCAATCCATGCTCGGAGCGCTTCGTTGTCCAGCGTAATTGTTGAAGATTCGAATGGCTGCGTGCTGGTTACCTCTATTGTGACTCTTCCATTGGCAGGCTGCTTCAGAGCTTCCTTCATCGCTGCTCCGGTAACACTGCCTGTTGCTGCTCCATTCTCTACCTTTGCCTGTACCTTCACCTTACCCGGTTCAACAGGAACGGGGGTTCCTGGACCAGGATTGGAAGGAGTTGACGGATTGGTTGGCGGCGTGGACGGTCCTGGGCTACCTGGATTTTCCGGGTTGCCTGGGTTGCCTGGATTACCAGGGGTGCCCGGTTCCTCTGGAAGCGCTGCGCCCTTCAAATCGACGATTCGTCCTTCGACCGCTGAGGTTTCGGCTGTGATCGTCCCTACCTTTTTCACATAGTTCGAGAATACTTCATAGTCAGGGATATAGAGCAGATTCACACGCCCTTCATTATAGGCCTTCTCCAGCGGCGCATAGAAGTCTCCAC
>NZ_JBHTYI010000221.1:0-1229 GCF_043656335.1 Peribacillus sp. NPDC056705
GCGTCGGCGACGATGCATTCGGTCAGGAAATTTTGAACAATTATCGCGCCAACCATGTTGTTACAGACCATGTGGAACCGGTTACAGGTATGGCGAGTGGTACAGCCCACATTATTCTGGCTGAAGGGGATAACAGTATCGTGGTCGTGAAGGCTGCCAATGATTATGTTACGCCGGACTATGTGGATCAGGCGATTGATGTAATCAAAGCTTCCGATATGGTGCTTCTTCAACAAGAGATTCCGGAGGAGACTGTGGTGCATGTTAGCCGTCTATGCGCCGAGCATCAAATACCGTTCATGCTGAATCCGGCCCCTGCTAGGGTCGTGCCTCAATCAGTCATCGATCTAGCATCGTATATTACGCCTAATGAGCATGAAGCTGCCATTATGTTCGGCGACCAGCCGCTGGATGAAGTGCTCCGGCGCTATCCGAACAAGCTGATTGTGACCGAAGGCAAAAGAGGCGTTCGTTATTACGATGGCATGCAGGAGATTGTTGTCCCAGGCTACCAGGTCGAGGTGGTGGATACAACGGGAGCCGGGGATACCTTTAATGGTGCATTTGCCGTGGCTTTGGCGGAAGGCCAAGGGATTCGCGACAGCTTGAGGTTTGCGAACCGGGCGGCATCGTTATCCGTTACCCAATTCGGTGCGCAAGGCGGGATGCCTTCCCGAAGCGAAGTGGAAGGGAGTCTATAGCACATGAAGAAACAAGGGATGCTGAACAGTCATATCGCGAAGGTGCTGGCAGATCTCGGTCATACCGATCAGATCGTTGTGTGCGATGTGGGTCTTCCCATTCCGCCAGGCGTTGAGAAGATCGACTTGGCCTTAACGTACGGTACGCCCAGCTTTATGGACGTCGTTGAGGCGATTGCCGATGATATGGCTGTCGAGAAGATCATAATCGCGAAGGAGATGAAATCCGAGAATAGGGAAACACTGCAATATATACATGAGCGTTTCTTGGATTGCGAAGTAGAAGCATGGTCACACGAGCAGTTCAAGTCACTGACGAAGCAGGCGAAGGCCGTGATCCGCACGGGGGAAGCCAAGCCGTACGCGAACTGTATCTTGCAGGCGGGTGTTCATTTTGGATAATAAGGAGGCAGTACGATGCATATTGAAATGACTAACATTCATAAGTCTTTCGGTGCGAACCGGGTGCTGACAGGCGTGGATTTCGATCTCCGGGAAGGAGAGGTTCACGCGCTTATGGGCGAGAAC
>NZ_JBHTYI010000222.1:0-1223 GCF_043656335.1 Peribacillus sp. NPDC056705
GTAATTATACTAGGATAAACGATATCTTGTAATAGGATATAATAAGTGACATTATAACCATAAGATCAACAAATTATAAAGTCTAGAGGAGGCTAATTCCCATGGAACGAGTCGTTATCACAGGTATGGGCGTCATTTCGCCGCTGGGCCATGATGTAGATACATTCTGGACAAGACTTCACCGGGGCGAATCCGGTATTACGTTTATAGATGCTTTTGATACATCCAGGCAAAAGGTGAGAATTGCGGGCAGCGTCAAGGAATTCGATTCCTCTGCCCTGTTCGGTGCCAAAGAAGCGCGCCGAATGGATCGATTCTGTCAGTTTGCGCTGGCCGCGGCAGAACAAGCCATGGCCAGCTCCGGGCTTGACCTGGCACAGATCAACCGGGAACGTATGGGGGTATACGTCGGCTCCGGCATCGGGGGAATCCAAACGTTGATGAATCAGAGCGAGACGCTCGCTTCCCGCGGTCCGGAACGCATAAGCCCAACGCTGGTGCCGATGATGATTCCGAATATGGCGGCCGCCATGATCAGTATCCATTACGGCGCGCTCGGTCCCACCCTCGCTCCGGTTACGGCATGCTCCATCGGCAACACCGCGATTGGCGAGGCGTTCTATCATATTCAGGCGGGTCGCTCGGATATTATCATCGCCGGGGGAGCGGAAGCAGCCCTGACCGACATCTCACTGGCCAGCTTCGCTAACGCGACCGCACTCTCTACCCGCAATGAGGAACCGACCCGAGCCAGCCGTCCGTTCGATTCGGCGCGCGACGGCTTTGTCATGGCTGAAGGAGCGGGCATCCTGATACTGGAATCGCTCTCCCATGCCCAAAGCCGAGGTGCCACCATCCTGGCTGAAGTGATCGGATATGGCGCCAGCTCGGACGCCTATCACATGGTTGCTACGCCAGAGGACGGCAATGGGGCAGCGCGGGCGATGAGACTCGCCCTGCAGGAGGCAGGTCTCTCCCCGTCCGATATCGACGTCATCAGTGCGCATGCGACGAGCACCGTCATCGGCGACCGCTCGGAGACAACGGCGATTAAGCAGGTGTTCGGCGATACCGCCTACCGCATTCCGGTTACGGCCAACAAGTCCATGACAGGCCATATGCTGGGCGCCTCCGGCGGCGTGCAGGCGATTGCGCTTGTGAAGGCCTTGCAAAATGGCGTCATTCCGCCTACCATAAACTTGGATCAACCTGATCCTGGATGT
>NZ_JBHTYI010000223.1:0-883 GCF_043656335.1 Peribacillus sp. NPDC056705
CAGCCTAAGATTCATCGTAAGATGCAGACTTTGATGGATGTGGGGCTTGGCTATATTACGCTGGGACAGCCTGCGACTACGCTCTCAGGTGGTGAGGCACAACGTGTGAAGCTGGCATCTGAACTGTACCGTCGCAGCACGGGCAAGACGATGTATATCCTTGATGAGCCAACGACAGGCCTGCACGTGGATGATATCGATCGGTTGCTGGTCGTACTTCATCGACTTGTAGATTCCGGGGAGTCAGTTCTTGTGATCGAGCATAACCTGGATGTCATTAAAACCGCCGATTATCTCATCGACCTTGGGCCAGAAGGGGGTAGTGGAGGCGGTACAATTATCGCCACTGGAACTCCTGAGGATCTGGTGAAAGTGAAGGACTCCTACACAGGTAAGTACTTGCAGCCGATTCTGGAGCGCGATACGAAGCGGACTGCAGCGCTGGAGAAGGTAGGCGCAGCGCAGTAGAGCAGGTTCTTTGCCAATATAGTCCCAAATAGCTTTGGTGTAATTACCAAGGCTATTTGGTCTATTTAGAAGAAATTTATAAACTCCTCCAATTCCCCTAGCATCCCAATATATGGTATGATTTTGGTGATTTTGATTGTTGGAGGGATTGTATGAAGAGAATGACGTTATCCATTCTGATTGCTGTGACAGCAAGTGCTTTATACATCAGCTCATCCACGCCAGCGTATGCCAGCGCTGTGCTATCAAATAGCGAGCATGCACAATCCCACTTTAATGCAGATAAATGGACAAGGACGTCAGATTCGCAAACCATGATCAACAGACAGGATTTTGTGATCATGCTGGTCGATGTACTGAAGTTGGATGGTATCAAGAGTACATCTGCATCAGAAACGTTCAAGGATGTGCCTTC
>NZ_JBHTYI010000223.1:893-1216 GCF_043656335.1 Peribacillus sp. NPDC056705
TCATTATGCATTTGCTGCAATCGAGACCGCGGTGCAAGCCGGGCTTATTCAAGGTGTAGGGCAAGGACGTTTTGGACTAGAACAACCCATAACCAGGCAGGACATGGCTGTAGTATTCTATCGTGCCCTGAAGAAGCTGGAGATAGATCCGGTTCAAGATGAAGATGCGAAGACAGAAGATATCACTCAAGCAGCACAATATGCCAAAGATGCTGTGGCATATGCGATGAAGACAAGATTATTTCCGGATGTGATCGAGACTTTCGTGCCCCAAGCTACTGTAACATCGGAAGAGACGATCTCCGTCATATCTAAGTGGTTTA
>NZ_JBHTYI010000224.1:0-1216 GCF_043656335.1 Peribacillus sp. NPDC056705
ATCTTATACTTCTTTTCGCACGTTCTTCCCACCTCTTATGTATACAAAGGGTTCCATCATTCGTCGTTGTAACATGGGAGATCATACGTTCAGTTATCGGATCGGGTATCCTCACGCCAGTCAGCATTCTGTCTAGGTACCGTAAGGCACCTATGTTTGCAACTCTCCGTAATGCAGGGACAACTGCCTCGCTTTCTCCCTCAGCATATCAACGAGCTCGGGAGGCTCGATAACTTTAGCCTCCATACCCAGCCGCAAGAAAATCTGAGCCGCGTATTCGAGTTCATTCCGATCGACCGTTGAATCCACTATGCCATGGTACTCATCCTCCATGACAACATCATTCTCCAGCCAAGGTATGCTCTCGCACTGCCTTGCCCCTTCCCTTGTCAGCTCAGCGTATACTCGAACCGGTTCGCGAATGGGATACTCCTCCAGCCACTCTTTAAGATTCATGTCCACATCATAGGTCTTGTCTGTTAAAGTCAACGTTTCCATCCGGTCCATGCGGAACACACGCAAATCCCCGTTCTCGTTCTCCATCGCGGGCATATACCATAAGCCATTCTGCGCGTAGACGCCGATAGGCAGCACTTCCCGGTCACTCGTGCCCGATCTGGAACGATAACGGATTCTTACCACCCGCTGATGAAGCGCAGCTTCAATGATGTCCTTTAAATAAGGAGAGCCCGCAGTCCTGATTGGACTCCAAAAAGTCAGCACCGATTCCAGACGGCTGATCATCTTCTTGGTATCCTCCGGAAACCCCGCCAGCAGCTTACGGGAGGCGGAGTCGATATTTAACTCAAACGGTAACGAGGTATAACGTTTCAATGCCTGAAAGGCAAAAAATATAGCAAACACTTCATCTTCATCGAATAGGATCGGCGGAAGAACACGGCTCTTTAATGTACGGTAACCCCCATGCCGCCCCTGCTCCGTATACAAGGGAACGCCCATATCGCTAATCTCGGTGAGATACCGATGGGCTGTGCGAACGGAAACGCCAAATTCATCAGCCACTTCCTGAGCGGTAAAGCTCCTTTTGGCATTGGCATACATAATGACATCCATCAGTTGCTTCGCTTTTGACATCATGCCCTCCTTAGGTTCAATAACCAGACAATAATTGTCATGTTTATAAGATATGCTATTGCCATGTAAAGGTCAAAACGATACAGGAAAGGAGTTCTCATGATAAATACAAACATAGACC
>NZ_JBHTYI010000225.1:0-1214 GCF_043656335.1 Peribacillus sp. NPDC056705
GTTGCTCGGTCATCTCTTTCATCCGAATCGCCTCGGAATGAATGGCTTCCACCGATTCCTGAAACAGCTCCGGTCGATCAAGTCCTCTGCGTTTCAGCAAGCTGGCGTAACTCTCGATGATCGTCAGCGGTGTCTTGAGTTCATGCGATGCATTGGACACGAACTGTTCCTGCTTAGCATGGTTGCTCTCCAGCAGCGTAATCATATCATTAAAGGCGGACCCCATCTCGAACAGTTCATCCTTGGAGTTCTGCTTCAGCTCGATCCGCCGGAAACGTCCGCTGTGACGGATATCCTGCATGGTTCGGGTTAAGACGGTAATGGGCTGCATAATTAAGCGTCCTAACACCCGGGTAGACACGATGATCGGAATCAGCGCCATCGCGGTTACGGCCAACAACACAATTCGCAGCACTTGTAGCGTCTCCATCGTGGCAGCCAGACTTCTGGAAATCTGAATGTTCGAGACCGTGCCGTCGTTCCATATGACTGGCAAAGAGACCAGCACATACCGAGTTCCTTCATACTGAATCTGCTGGACCTGTTTATCGGTGCTGTACGGCACGCGAAGCTCTTCCATATCCTCTCCGGACGAGGTGACCGACGGGGAGCCGGCACTTGGATCAGCCGGCACGAATTGAATCTTCCCATTCGCCGGGACGTAGCTTCTCAGCAAATCGCCGATCGGAATGGACCGAGATGAGCGCGCCACGCCTTGCGCAATGCTGGATGCCTCCACTTCCGCTTGCGCCATCTGGCTGTCCAGCGCCATTTTGCTGAACACATAATAGATGCTCAGGTTCATTACGATCAGGATGACCGCCATCAGTACCGAGGAATAGAGATGAATCTTGCTGCTCAGCTTCATGGACTGTCCTTCAGCACATAGCCCACGCCGCGGACGGTATGAATCAGTTCCACCGTGCTGTCCTGATCAATTTTTTTGCGTACATACCGAATATACACGTCAACGACATTCGTATCGCCGTAATAATCGTAACCCCAGACGGCGGCCAGAATCTGATCCCGATTTAATACCTGACGCTTATTTTTCAGCAAATAGACCAGCAGATCGAACTCGCGCGGCGTCAGCTCGATGCTTTTTCCGTCACGCAGCACTTCGCGCGTGCTCTCGTTCAGCCTCAGGTCCGCAGCCGTAAGCCATTCTCCCTGCTCAGCTTCTTCCAAACGGTGAGTATCTTGCAGGCGAAGGG
>NZ_JBHTYI010000226.1:0-1210 GCF_043656335.1 Peribacillus sp. NPDC056705
AAAATTAAAAGGCATGAGCCCGGTAGATTACCGGGTTCATGCCCTCAAGGCTGCCTAAGTAAATAAAGTGTCTAACTTTTTGGGTTCACTTCATACTCAATACGAGTAAGGGCTCTTGATTATGCTGCAAACAATTTAGTGAAAGTTGCTTTACCTGCCTTCTTATCTGCAGTTATCTTTTTAGCTTTCTGGAATCTATATAATGCTGATTCAGTACCTTTTCCGAAGATAGAATCAAGTGATCCAGGGTTATATCCTTCAGTGTATAGTGCTGCCTGTAGAATCCATGTAAGATTCCCTTTTGCACCTTTTTGGACAGTGACAATTGCAGCCTTAGTTTTAGTTCCCCATTTCCCTCCACAAATAACTTTTTATTAAATTGTTTATTAAGTTCAGTTTGTAGTGCTTTGATAAGTGATGATTTGGTTTTAGGGCCATTAAATCCATCAACAATTAGGCCAGTTCCATAACGGCTATTTAAAGTTTTTTGAATGGACCTAATTGTTTCATCTCCACTGTTCGAAGTTTCGTCATCCTCTTTTATATCCGGTTGTACAATAACTTCTTTAGCATTTCCAAAATTGATTTTCTGGCCTATTTTTAATTTAGTCGGATCGATACCAGGATTCGCTTTTATTAAATCTTCAACTTGAACCCCGCCTGTTCCATCCTTATGTGCAATGCTCCATAAAGTATCACCTTCTTGGATTGTATAAACATCAGGAGCCGGTGCTGGTTTGGCTGGAGTTTTTGAACCTTTCCAATCAAAAGCATCTCTGTAGTTATACTGACAACATGCTTTCCAACTATAACCTGGCATTTCATTATGGGCCTTATCATATTTCCCAATTACATCTTTAACAAGTGCAGCATGAAGTTCAGCAATACTGGCAAGTGTGGCATCATCCATAGTGTCATATCGATAATCTCCAGCAATGCAGATACCTAGAGAGAACTGATTGCTATTCCCCACATGAAAGGTCCTGCGGTCGATATCATTTGCATATACAATCCGAGCTCATTTACCGTTTGGTGTGTTAATAACATTCTTAGGCTCGATAACAAATGTATACCCTATCCCCGGCCACCCCAGCGTGTTTACATGGTAACCCGCGAAGCTTGCAGCATCAGAACCACCCAAATCTTTCTTTGTTAAGGAATGGTGCCAAACTCGGTGGGTAATTGATTTTGTGCGTTTTGAATAAGTGCC
>NZ_JBHTYI010000227.1:0-709 GCF_043656335.1 Peribacillus sp. NPDC056705
TTTTGCGGATATTGCTGGACGGATTGGTGCTGGTCTCTCACCTTCGCATGGAAGGACGGTACGGCGTGTATCGATCCGGAGAACCCGTGGAGAAACATACGCATGTTATCTTTCATTTCTCGGACGGAACGGAGCTGAGATACAAGGATGTGCGTCAATTCGGTACGATGCACTTGTTCGCGCCGGGAGAGGAATTCACCCAAGCTCCTCTGGTTAAGCTCGGCTACGAGCCGCTGGGCGATACGCTCACGCCGCGAACCTTTCAGGAGATTATCGGCACGAAGAAGACGAAGATCAAAGCCGTGCTGCTGAATCAGGCATATGTTGTTGGGATCGGCAATATATATGTCGATGAGGCGCTGCACCGGGCCGGTATTCATCCGGAGCGTAACGCCAACAGCTTGTCTGAGCCGGAGCTTGAGGTATTGTACCATGCGGTTGTGGATACGTTAAACGAAGCGGTAGCGGCCGGAGGCTCTTCCATTAAGTCCTACGTTGACGGCCAGGGTGAGATGGGCATGTTCCAGAACAGTCACAAGGTATACGGTCGCAAGGACGAGCCGTGTTATAACTGCGGTGGTCCGGTTCACAAAATCGTGGTCGGCGGTCGCGGAACTCACTTCTGTCCTGCCTGTCAGCCGGACAAGAAATCATAAAATAGGCATGCACCCATTCTTTTCTCCCCACATATACTGTGAAACATATGTGG
>NZ_JBHTYI010000227.1:720-1208 GCF_043656335.1 Peribacillus sp. NPDC056705
ATTATCCCGTCTGTGCTGCTGGCCATGGCCATTAGCCTCGATGGATTCGGGGCTGGTGTTACATACGGTCTGCGCAAAACAAAGATCCCGGCGTTGTCTGTACTGATCATCTCATTCTGCTCAGGTCTGGTTCTGTGTATATCCATGATGGCAGGCTCGTTGTTACAGCGATATTTATCTCCAGACGTCGCTTCCATCATCGGTGCAGCTATTCTCATCGTGCTCGGCGGTTGGTCCTTGTACCAACAGCTGATCAGGAAGCCTGATTCAGACGTGGCGTCAGGCAATGCTAGCAGGGAAGAACAGATCAACGGCAGTGGTGAACTCGTGATGGAAACAGCGGCTGCGGAGCAGGTGAATGATCCAGCTGCCCGTAACGAGCTGTCGCTGATTCCAAAAGCCGTATTCTCTTTAGAGATTCCCAAGATGGGTGTCGTTATTCAGATTCTGCGGAGCCCTTCCAAAGCCGATTTGGATGACTCGGGCAG
>NZ_JBHTYI010000228.1:0-1206 GCF_043656335.1 Peribacillus sp. NPDC056705
GTAGCAACGCTGTATACCCACGGTAGACTCTTTCAACAGTCACCAGGATCACTCGGTATCGATTCGATATACGTTGAGGACGGAAAAATCAAAGCTATCGGCTCGGCAGCCGAACTGCGGCTCCAGCTCACCGGCAAAAGTTATAACACTGTCGATTGGGACGGCGCCTATGTACTGCCTGGCCTTGTCGATGCCCACATGCATTTGGGGCTGCATGGCCTCAAGCTGAGCATGCTGGACTTCACGAACGCCTCTTCCAAAGAGGAAATGCTGCATATGGTCCGCGAGCGCGCGGCCCTCACGCCGCCCGGTGAATGGATTCTGGGTCTGAACTGGAATGAGAATCATTTCGACGCCGGTCAGACTCCCCATCGGGATGAGCTCGATGCCGTAACCGACCAGCACCCTGTCTATTTGACCCGGACCTGCTTCCATGCCTTTCTCGCCAACTCCGAGGCTTTTCGCAGAGCCGGCGTAGCCGAGGATATCACTGATACCCCCTCAGGCAGCTTTGGACGAGATGCGGATGGGCGGCTGAACGGATGGATTTACGAGAATGCCTCCATGCCTTTCACTAACGCCCAGCCCCAGCCGGAGCCGAATCAATTGAAGGCAGCGATCGAGATCGCCGCGCGTGATGCGCTCCGGCTCGGCCTCACGGCGGCCCATACCGAGGATCTGCGACTTCTGGGGAGTGTAGAATTGATGCTCCGCATCCAACAGGAGTTAAGAGAAGAAGGGTTGCGTTTCCGTACACACCAGCTCATGTTCCATGGTTTCATGGATGAGATCCGGGAGCTTGGCATGCAAGTGGGCAGCGGCAGTGACTGGTACCGAATCGGAGCGGTCAAGCTGTTTGCCGACGGTGCAGTGGGAGGCCGAACCGCGTTCTTGCAGGAACCCTATTCCGACCATCCCGGCACGCGCGGCCTTGCGATGCACACGCCTGCTGAGCTGCAGGCTATCGTGGGACAAGTCAGGGAACTCGGTTATCCCGTGGCGTTCCATGCCATTGGAGACGGTGCGGCGGAGATGATGGCAGATGCCCTGGAACTACATCCACTGAGCCCCGATTTCCGATTCCCGGACCGGTTCATTCACGCACAGATCGTGCAGCCGCAAACCGTGCAGCGGATGATGCCGATGAATCTAGCCGTCGATATTCAGCCCCGGTTTGTCCCTAGTGATTTCCCCTGGGTACAAGAT
>NZ_JBHTYI010000229.1:0-1201 GCF_043656335.1 Peribacillus sp. NPDC056705
CTTGGCCGGATATACGGCCACCGCTTCAATCTCGATCAACCAGTCCGGACTAACCAGACTAGCTACACCTACCGTCGAACGAGCTGGTTTCACCGGATTCGCCTTCGTATTGAAGAACTGGGCATATGCATCAAACCAGCCGGTATAATCAAACGTACCGTTCTTGGCCGCATCCGGCGTGATATAGACCCGCAAGTAAACGACATCCTTCATCGTCAACCCCTGTTCCTTCAACTGCTTCTCAATCTCCTTCAGAATGCCGATGCCCTGCGTCTTGGTGTCTCCGTATCGTTCATAGACGGTCTTTCCATCCTTGTTCAACAGCGGCGGCACGGTTCCGCTCGTATACAGGTAAGAGGAGCCTTCAGGGACGACAACCCCGCTGGAGATGGATGAGCTCGGACTGCCATAGAATTTAGGCGCAGGTATCGCCTGCGTCGGCGGCTTCTTATGTGCCGAGGCATTGTCGGCATAAGCTGTTACACTGAATATACTGAACAGCAACGTCAATAACAGAATCGATTTCCCTTTTTTCATAGTTAAACACACTCCCTTCGATCGTTAGGCTCTATTCTAGGCCTTCATCACACGCTGATGGATATCCGTGACCACCTCGCGGGCAGATTCAATGGCACCCGCCTGCCACGCTGTAATATAACTGATATGTTCACCTGCTAAATAGATACGATTATCGGGCTTACATAGCGTTGGATAGTAGGTCTTGCGATCATCGGCGGAATAGGATACCCAGCCGCCCTCTTGATACTTTGTCTTCTTCCAATCAATCGAATATGAGGCCTCGAATTCCTTCGGATATTGGGGATGGATCTTCGCGCCTTGGGACAGCGCATGCCGCTCCCGCTCGGCGTAGGTCATACTAGCGAATTTATCCGCGTTACCACCGTAAGTGTAGTAACCCAGCAGAATTCCTTTTTTGCCAAAATAATCGTTCGGCGGGTAATAGATCTGAGTAATATCCATATTCGTCAGGCTGTTTCCGCCGTACAGATGCTCATCCTCTTCCCAGAAGCGCCGCTTGAACTGCAGGCCAATCTTGCCCGCGGACGCATAACCGACACTGCTGATCGCTTTCTTCATCTCCGGCGAGAAATCGGCTGGAATCTTCTTGAGTACCGATAACGGGATCGTACAAATGCAGTAATCACCGTGAATCTCCTGCTCCTTCCCTGAATCGGACTGG
>NZ_JBHTYI010000230.1:0-1200 GCF_043656335.1 Peribacillus sp. NPDC056705
ACGGTGATCGAAATCGCACCATTCGGTGTAAATTTAACGGCATTGCTCAGCAGGTTCATTAAGATTTGTCTTAACTTAGTGACGTCTCCCATAACCTGATCCGGTACGTCTGGAGCAACAGATGTTGTAATCTCAATATTTTTCACCAATGCTCTGGGAAGAATGAGATGAAGCGTCTCGGATATTACATCTCTTAAACCGAGGGGTTCCATCATCAGTTCCGTTCGACCTGATTCGATCTTGGAGAAATCCAATATATCATTAATAATATTGAGCAGGGTGGTCCCGCTTTGCTTAATAATCTGCACATAATTCTGTTGTTCTTCATCCAAGTTCGTTTCCAGCATGAGATCCGTCATCCCGATAACGCCATTCATCGGGGTGCGAATTTCATGGCTCATGATCGCCAGGAATTCGCTCTTGGCTTTGTTCGTCTTCTCCGCCGCTTCCTTCTCAATCATTAAGCGCTTCTGCAGTGTCATATCTTTGGCGATGAGATAGAATCCAACGTACTCTCCGTGGATGATAATAGGAGCCAGCGTCGCCAGTACCTCAACCACTCGCCCATTCTTGTGACGGACATGCTGGATTGCTCTTTCAACTGCAGCATAATCTGTTCGATTAGACAATATATTCGATAAATTACTTTTCCCAATTAGATGAGCAATGCTCGTTCCAATTAAATCCTGAATCGTGTAACCGGATAGTTGCTCTGCCATCTGGTTTCCATTAATAATGACGCCTTCCAAAGTAAACGAAATAATGGCATCATGGTTATACTTCTTGAGCGAGGTATAACGTTCAATACTTACTTGAAGCTTCTGCTCAGCTACCTTGCTGTCCGTAATATCAACCATTTGCGAGATAAAAAAGAGCGGTGTATGGTCGGTATCGTCACGAACCAAAGAGACGTGAATCGAAGCCCATATTTGATGCCCATCCTTATGAACATATTGCTTCTCTACCGCCAAGTTCGTCGCCGTCTCATCCAGGGAGAGCTGCTCATCCATACCATCCGGATAAATATAATTCGTAGCCGGCTGCTGCATTAACTCAGCTTCGGTATACCCCAGCATATTACATGCTGCCGGATTTACGCTGATCCATTTTCCGTCCGTCGTCACAAGGGCAATGCCAATCGGAGCGCTTTTGTATACATGTTCAAACAATGCCTGTTGGCTAAATATGCTGATATCACTC
>NZ_JBHTYI010000231.1:0-1196 GCF_043656335.1 Peribacillus sp. NPDC056705
GTATTCATTTCTTATATCTTTAACTTGGGGAACAAATTCAATAATATAATCATTTTCCTTATAATAAAAAACAACATAAATTCTTTCATGTTTAGATATGAATTCTAGGGTTTTAATATCGTCAATTTCTAAAGTTAATACTGCCTCAATAATATTGAGTATTGTGCTTTTACCAGTCCCTCGTCCCCCAATAATACAATTTAAATCTCTCGAAAAATCTATACTAAATGCTGCTTCTGATGATTTATTGGGATTATTTATTAGAAAACCAGAATTCCCTGAAGAAACTGTCATTCCTTTAATAAACACATCTGATTTATTGGGTTTACGTTTATATATATTTATAGAGTGGTTTTGAAAAGATTTTTTTAATGATGCAAAGTTCACCTTATTAAATTTTACCCAAGTATTCTTTATCCCTATAGTCTCAATTGAATGCGAATCACTTTCATAAATAACTCCTAGAGTTTTAGCTGCTAATTTATTATGATGCGAGATTCTACTTCTCTGAGACTCTTCACTTTCAAGATTGGTTAATCCAAAGACATCCATTAAATCCGAAGAAAATAATGTTTTATTATATAATCCACTTCCATGTAAATCACTGGTATTTAAATGTGCAATATATGCTAGCCCTTCTAATTCCCCTGCTATCTCTTTTAAAAGATGCTCACTTGTATAGTAAGTCCCTTCTTCCTCACTAATAATTACTTCCTCGAGAAATGTTTGTACTTTGTCATATTTATTTTCATCAAAAATGGCTACAAGATGATTCTGTTCTGAACAGGATATCTCTACACCCAAAAATAAATGTATAGGTTTCTTATTACTAATGTTCTTTATTCTCTCTAGATAGTACTCTTCTAAGGCATATTTTAATTTCTTGAATCCTTGTATTGTATTATGATCAGTGATAACTGCAACTTGAATTTCTTCCTGAAACATTTTGTGCGCAATTAACATATATGCAATATATTCTTTAAAAGATAAAAAAGGCTTACCATTACTTTTAAGTTCATTAAAGTATTCTTCGCTTTGATAATAGTCAATATTACTTAATATTTCTTTTTTATTATCTATTGTAAGATATTCTACAAAAACTGAGTAACTCAATATTTTATTAAAAGTTAATCTATGGTAATTCTCTCCTTTAATTAGTTCATAATCATGGGATGCAGGTGTGTGAAAATGAAATT
>NZ_JBHTYI010000232.1:0-933 GCF_043656335.1 Peribacillus sp. NPDC056705
TGAGTTCAACAGGGAAAGGTGAGCTGGCAGCGAGGAAGAGGCTGCTGTCATGAACTCCTTGGGGGATGAAGGGTAAGGAGGACCTGTTCATGAGACGGAGGATCGTGCAGCAAGGACTGCGGGTAGGGGCTTTGGTGCTGCTCGCTATAGTTGTAACCGCGTGCCAATCGCAGGAGAGATTGACGGTGGTAGAATCTGAGGGTGGAACGGAGCAGCAGCCTGCATCGAATGCGGGGGGTGGAACGGGTGAGCGTAAGCTCACGGTGGTGGATCAGCCATCTGGGAAGGCGTCAAGGGAATTAGTAGTTAATCAGGCACGGGGTATCGTTTCTTCAAATATTGAGGAATGGCTCTCCGATAATGAAGTCCGGGTTACGACGATTGACATGCTGAAAGAAGCAACGGACACCGAGGAACCGGAATTTCGGTATACCTCGGAGGTCGTGGTACTAAGTACGGGCAAGCGTCGTCAGCTAACGAATGAAGAGAGTCGGCGGCCTGAGCATCTCGTCCAAGAAACGGTGTCACCAGATGGACAACACAGCTTCATTCAGACATGGAGGGATAAGTACACCGCGGATAATGCCATCCAGAACCTGAATACGGGTAAGTTAATCCCGGTAACAGGGGATAACTACATGCAGATTGGCGGTTGGTTAGATTCGAACACGTATGTTCTTGCGGCTGGTTCAATGAACGGTAAAGGGGACATCCGCTTGATTCACGTGGACGGAACCTATACGACTCTGGACATCGACGATGAAGACGTGGAGTATTACACCCAGTTCGGGGCAAGCAAGGGACGGATCTACTACACGGATAAACATCATGTGTTGAAGGTTGTAGAACCTGGGCAATCGAAGCCGGTACACCTGATCGACAACGTCTGGAGCTTCGAAATCTCCCCGGACAGTGAATATATCGCCGTATCCA
>NZ_JBHTYI010000232.1:942-1195 GCF_043656335.1 Peribacillus sp. NPDC056705
GGGGATCTGATCTCGTATCTATCCTGGGCACCGGATTCCTCCAAATTAGGGTTTGATGTCTACACCGAGAAAGAGAGTGGCATGAACGGGGTCTATGTCTTTGATACGGCATCCGGCAAGGTAAGCTGGATGGCGCCGTACTATTCAACCGTTCATCCTGCTGCTCATCCTACCTATCCTTTAAGCTGGAGTCCATCCGGTAAGAAACTTGGTATAACGATTGACGATGAGAAAGCACTGATGGTGACACAGG
>NZ_JBHTYI010000233.1:0-1194 GCF_043656335.1 Peribacillus sp. NPDC056705
TCCTGATCCAGTCCTGTGAAGGCATGATCCATTCCACGCAGACGATCGACGATCGGACGATCCAGTTCTTCAGCCTGATCGCCTCCGTAAGTCACGATTAACCCGGCTACCTCGTTGTCTATCTCCTTTACTGTAAACTGTCGATGTCCCAGTCGGCCTTCATCTGCTCGGAAATACAGCTCCAGCCCGGCCAGTACCTTGTCCTTGGTAGTCTCGCCGGTCAGTTTATAGGCTACATCATGCAGCGCATCATACAGCAATTGTGCTGCTTCTGCTGCATCATCCGGTTTTGCGGCTCTAATTGTCATATGTAATACCTCCGATGATTTAGTTCAATGGAGCTCTTGATCCCAAGCTTCCACCTCGTAGCATAATACCATATCCTGATTAGTCGTAAACGAACGATGAATAATGTCGCTGCCTTCACCCAGCCTTTCATGCAAGCCAAACCCGCGCGATATTCTAAACGTAAACGTTAATCCGTGCGGAATCATCGCCGTTCCGCTATATGAGCCATCCTCTTTATAAGTTACCTCGATGCCTGCATATATGGTCGGGTATGGCGGTGTCTCGTTCGGTACCTTAACATGCACCGTAACTTGCACCAGCTCCGGCACTTCCTCAACGACAGTCATTTCCTTCGACGCGCTCACGCCTGCTTCCGTATAATGAACGACCGTGCTACCGCAAGCGAGCCCCTTCATTCTTCCATCCGGCAGGACGGCAAGCACTTCGGGATGATCTACATGAAAGACACCAGGTAACCCCGTACGCACAAAACCGCTGGTATAGGTTACTACCGGGTTCATCCATTTATCCGGCCCTCTCTGGCCGATCGTATGATCTCCCACCAAACGGACAGAGGCCGGCTGGCCAATCTCACCAAAGAAAAAAAGCAGCGGCGAATGTACTCGGTGCGCCCAATCCAACTGACTGTGCCCTGCTCCTGGATCGAGCAGCAGCATAAGATCCTGACCAAGGACGAAGCCATCCGCGACAAGAAGCTGCGCTTCCTCGCGCGCATACCGTTCCATGAAGAGCCCTTCAGCTCCCCCCATATCAAGCCATATCCGCAAACCTTCGGGATGGATATGGTATCTCTGATAAAAAGGGTGCTCATGAAGTCTTCCGTCCACATCGAATTCGTTATGGTAGAAAAACGGTGACATTACCGCGATCATACCGAACACATCC
>NZ_JBHTYI010000234.1:0-1193 GCF_043656335.1 Peribacillus sp. NPDC056705
GCGGTCGGATCGCCCCAGGAGCAGCGGCAAGCGCCGAGCTGACGCTGTCTACCTGTTACGTAATTCCTTCACCGAAGGATAGCCGCGGGGGCATTATGGAGACGTTGACGGAGATGACCGAGATTATGGCTCGCGGCGGCGGTGTTGGGATTAACCTGTCCTCGCTGCGTCCCCGTCGTGCGATTGTAAAAGGCGTGAACGGCTCTTCCAGCGGTGCGGTGTCCTGGGGCGGCTTGTTCAGTTATACGACAGGGTTGATCGAGCAAGGCGGAAGTCGTCGCGGTGCCTTGATGCTGATGATCAATGATTGGCATCCGGACGTCGTCGATTTCATCACGGTCAAGCAGACGATGGGGCAAGTGACGAATGCCAACCTGTCGGTATGCGTGTCCAATGATTTCATGAAGGCCGTGAAGGAAGACCTGGACTGGGATCTTGTATTCCCGGACACTTCCGATCCAGACTATGACGAGTTGTGGGACGGGGATTTGGATAAATGGAAAGCCGCTGGACGCCAAGTGATCCATTACAGAACCGTAAAAGCGCGCGAAATATGGCATACGATCATCGAATCGGCATGGAAATCGGCTGAACCGGGCGTTGTCTTCATGGAATACTACAACCAGATGTCTAACAGCTGGTACTTTAACCCGATTATCTGTACGAACCCGTGCGGAGAACAGGGACTTCCTGGGTGGGGCGTGTGCAATCTGTCCGCGATGAACCTGTCGAAGTTCTACGATGAAGTTAACCACGATGTAGCCTGGGATGAGCTGGCGACCACAACGCGTTATTCCGTGCGGTTCCTCGATAATGTTATCGACCGGACGCCGTACCATTTTGAAGAGAATGAAGCGAATCAGAAGAATGAGCGTCGCGTCGGTCTTGGAACGATGGGGCTCGCCGAGCTGATGATCAAGCTGAACATTCGTTACGGCAGCCCGGAATCGCTGGAATTCCTCGACAAGCTGTATGGCTTCATTGCCAGGGAAGCATACTTGGCATCTGCCGATATAGCAGAAGAGAAGGGATCATTCAAAGCGTTCGACGCGGAATTATATCTGCAAAGCGGTTTCATGAAAAATATGGCTAAGGTATATCCTGAAGTGGCTGAAGCGGTTCGTGAGAAAGGTGCACGTAACGTAACGGTGATTACCCAGGCGCCTACCGGTAGTACGGGCACGATGGTAGGG
>NZ_JBHTYI010000235.1:0-1192 GCF_043656335.1 Peribacillus sp. NPDC056705
CACCATAGTTTCGGTTCCGTCTGCGAATACTTGATCCATAGCTTACCTCGCTGCGCTCGTTAATAAATAATAGTTTTTGAACGCTTTGCTTATGCCGATTACTTGCTCCATAGAATCTTGCCAAAAGCATTATAAAGACAACAAAAAGCGGCCCGCACAGATCGCTTTTTACCGCTTCAGATATACCCGTCTAATCACTTTGCAGAACAGTCGCAAATGAATGTAAAAAAACATCACGCACGGTGATGTCTTGTTTAAGTATGGAGCGGGTGATGGGAATCGAACCCACGCTACCAGCTTGGAAGGCTGGAGTTCTACCATTGAACTACACCCGCAGATGTAACAATCGGGATGACACGATTTGAACATGCGACCCCCTGGTCCCAAACCAGGTGCTCTACCAAGCTGAGCTACATCCCGAAATATGATCTTATAAAAAATGGCACGCCCTGAGAGATTCGAACTCCCGACCTTTTGATTCGTAGTCAAACGCTCTATCCAGCTGAGCTAAGGGCGCATAATGGAGCGGACGACGGGAATCGAACCCGCGACCCTCGCCTTGGCAAGGCGATGCTCTACCGCTGAGCCACGTCCGCAAAAACATGGTGCGCGTGGAGGGACTTGAACCCCCACGTCAAAGACGCTAGATCCTAAGTCTAGTGCGTCTGCCAATTCCGCCACACGCGCACAAGATGAAACAATGGTGAGCCATGAAGGACTCGAACCTTCGACACCCTGATTAAAAGTCAGGTGCTCTACCAACTGAGCTAATGGCTCTTATCAGAGTGAAACTAATAAGAATGGCGGAACTGACGGGATTCGAACCCGCGATCTCCTGCGTGACAGGCAGGCATGTTAGGCCTCTACACCACAGTTCCATGAGGCACTATCGCAATAAGCGATATAAAATTGGTTGCGGGGGCAGGATTTGAACCTGCGACCTTCGGGTTATGAGCCCGACGAGCTACCGAACTGCTCCACCCCGCGTCATTAAAAGGGTTATTCAAGTATTTCATGGTGGAGGCTGAGGGGTTCGAACCCCCGACCCTCTGCTTGTAAGGCAGATGCTCTCCCAGCTGAGCTAAGCCTCCAGGTATGTATGGTAGCGGCGGAGGGGATCGAACCCCCGACCTCACGGGTATGAACCGTACGCTCTAGCCAGCTGAGCTACACCGCCATATAAACCTATTGC
>NZ_JBHTYI010000236.1:0-1192 GCF_043656335.1 Peribacillus sp. NPDC056705
GGTGAGGATTTCTTCGTCGCTTAAGATAGCCTCTGGGTTAAACCCGACCGTAATCTTCGCGATGGGGATTTCTGTCAAGCGGTTCTGGAATCGTTCAGGCCAATTCGAGGCAGAACTGAAGGAGCAGCTTGAGACCATCAGAATAAGACCGACGATGAGCAGTACACATCCACCGATCCGGTGGCTGGTCAGGGCCAGGTCACTCGGCTCCGCCTCTTTGAATTTCCAGCCTACCGAGAGATACCACGCTGAATAAGGAGTAGCGACGGCGAACATTCCCGCAACGATGCATATGAATCCGATCCATCCGTTCATGGAGTCATCAGTCCTTTGAAGTTTAATGATGTACATACGTTATGGCCACCCTATTCGTTGCAGAAGGAGAGCCGGTCGATGCATACATTCGACTGGCTCTTTGTATGATATAGTTGTCATGAAATATCAAGATTTAGGAAAAGCTGTTGGTCATAGTATAGAATAATGGTGAAATGTAGAAGAGGATCACATTTTTTATAATACTTTTGTAACGCATTTTACATACCTGTAAACCTCTTTCCGCCGCAATTATGTTATCCTAGACATACTAAACTTACATACATCATTCATTAGGGAGGGGATTGGCCGTGAATATTGAGGTACACTTATGCCCGAAGGAACAGTCATACATTCTGCGAAACATCTATCCGTTGTACTTGCATGATATTGCTGAGATATGGGGGCTCCGTCCTAACCGGTACGGTGTATTTGAGAAGGATGATGTATCGACGCTGGAAGAACAGAGCCAGAAACTCGATGTCTGGTGGGATCAGCCCTCCGTGCTGTTCCCGTATTTGATCTCGGTGGATGGGATTGCTGCTGGGCTGGCGCTCGTGGCAACGACTCCTTATATTCCATCGCCGCATGTTCAGTATTATTTGAATGATTTTTTTGTGCTTCGGACTTTTCGAAGACAAGGTGTAGCCCAACGCGCGGCTGAGCTTGTGTTCGAGCAGTTCCAAGGTACATGGGAGCTCCAGACGAATCCGACGGAGCGCAATATGAGTACCCAAATCTTCTGGCGCAAGACCCTGAATACGTACACGGGTGGACGATACACGGAGCAAAACGGGGTTCATCCGGAGAAGGGGAATATGCTGGTCTTCCGGTTTGCGAACAAGTAGACACTTGACAGAAATTCGGAATCGCAATATAC
>NZ_JBHTYI010000237.1:0-1185 GCF_043656335.1 Peribacillus sp. NPDC056705
GATTAAGCCTGTTTGCGGGAGGGCTTAAATTCAAGGTACAGAAATACAACATGACCCTGGCAGGACTCAACGGCTCTTTGATGACTCTCGCTATCATTGCCTTGTTCATTCCGGCCGTATTTCTGAACACGCATTCGATCACGGAAGGCGAGACCAAGACACTCAGCCTGATCGTAGCCGGTATCCTGATTATTAGCTACATCGCATGGCTTCTCTTCTCCATGATTACACACAAGGAGTATTTGGCTGACGTAAGCGATGATCATGATCAGGATGCCCTCGCGCACGAACATGGCCCTTTCTGGTCTAAGAAGCGCTCGATCCTCTATCTGGTCGTAGCTACGGTCATGGTGGCATTCGTCAGTGAATGGCTGGTTGGGGTGCTTGAGCCGATCAGTCACGAGTACGGCCTGAGCGAATTGTTCATTGGGGCGTTTCTCGTCGCGATCATCGGCAATGCCGCTGAACACAGTGCAGCTATCATGCTCGCTATGAAAAATAAGATCGGCGCCGCTGTCGAAATCGCCGTTGGCAGCAGCCTCCAGATCGCCTTGTTCGTTGCGCCGGTGCTGGTGTTCATCAGCTTCTTTCTTGGCAATACGATGGATCTCGTATTTACGACGCTTGAGCTTGTTGCGATCGGGGTAGCGATCTTCATTGCCCGCTCCGTGACACAGGACGGCGCCTCCAATTGGTATGAAGGGCTGCTGCTCATTGCCGTTTACGTGATACTTGGCGTTTCCTTTTTCCTTGTGTAATCGAAAACAGGATGCCTCTGCACATCAAAAAACGCATGTCGCCATTACGACATGCGTCTCTCTATGTATGCGCCTGTAACAAGTACAGGCTACTCGGATTGATTCATGGCTTCGTACAGGACCGCGAGATTGCGCTCAAGCTTACTGATCATCTGCTTTCCCGTACTTTCCGGAAGGAGACCGGCTCGAACCGCGAAATCGACCTCTTTGGAGAAACCGTACATTTGGGTATCCAGCACTTCCTCATAGAGAGGGCAATAACGGGTAGCCAGATTCTCCATCTGTACTTCAATAAGCTTTAGGATTTTATCTGCATCTTCATGTAGAAGACTGATCGCTTTGAGATTCAGCTGTTCCTGTAAATCAGATGAAGTCATGATCTTCCCCCCTATGTCAAAATCACAGCACAGTTTACTATCTATAATAT
>NZ_JBHTYI010000238.1:0-921 GCF_043656335.1 Peribacillus sp. NPDC056705
CCCCGGCGCTTACCAAGGCCTCAACGCTGTCGGCTGCATAACCCGAGACGCTTGCCGCATCGCGGTATGCGGTCAAACTTCCACTGCCCGCGGCTGACTTGCCGGCAGCGGATAATGCCCGTGCTGCTAGCGTCATCATATCTTGGCGAGAGATGGGGTTATTCGGTTTGAAGGTACCATCTGCAAAACCGCTCACGATGCCAAGGGAGTGGGCCACGTCCAGCGTGTCTCTATAATAAGCGTTAGTCTCTACATCGCTAAAGGTTGCTGTTGGGTTCTCGGAACCCCTCAATTCAAGAGCTCTGACCAGAAGCGCAACGAAGTCGGCTCTGGTGATAGACGTCTCAGGAGAGAAACGGTTCTCGGCTGTACCCTCGATGACATCGCGTGCTGCCATGTGCTGAATGGCCTGCGTAGCCCAAGGGACGCTCGCCAAATCTCCGAAGACGTGGGATACATAGGCTACTGCATAAGTACCGAAATGAGTGGTTTGGAAGACCACGGCCTCGGAGGATGCGTTATACTGGCTGTTAGGTATAGAAGAGATTCTGCCATTGCTGTCGATATACCAAGCAACAATCTGATGGGAAAGCTCGCCAGTGGTCGATGTGTAAGGAATTTCTACCGTTACGGGTGCTTTAGGATTACTCCATGCAATCGCGCGGTCGCCTGCAGTCAGTCTCAGATTGATCACCGGACGACTGCCGATTCGTTCACGGTCCACTGAATTTAATTCGGCTACCGTATCGGTCTCGATATGGATGGATACCTGTTCTGTGTTGACTGTTACATTGGATAACATGTTGCTTGGAATATGAAGAATTCCGCTCTTCGTCTTTAGTACAAGCTCAAACGCTTCTTGACCTCCTAGGCTGTGACTTGGCAGTTGTACTTCATACGAATGAACACCCGTTTGTGTTG
>NZ_JBHTYI010000238.1:931-1182 GCF_043656335.1 Peribacillus sp. NPDC056705
AGTGGCTTGCTTGAGCGCTTGGTTCAGAGTAGCGCTCGAAATGGTACCTACGGCGTGGCCGTTGACTACCTTCACTCCCGGCTTGATCGTTGCCACGCCATCTTCGCCGACGGAGATACCCGACGGGCTGCCTGCACCATTGCTGCTGCTATTGCTGTTACTGCTGCTATTGTTGTTAGTCCCGTTACCGTCGTTCCCACCGCCTGGGTTATTCCCGCCTGGATTTCCAGGTTTACCGTTCAGGGTAAGCA
>NZ_JBHTYI010000239.1:0-1181 GCF_043656335.1 Peribacillus sp. NPDC056705
GTCAGGAACACATCGCGGAAGAAGCGGGACACTTCCGTTTTTCGTCCTCGATAAAAGCCCGGGGAACTAATCACCAATTCGTCCCGTGCTCTTGTGATCGCGACATAAGCGAGTCTGCGTTCCTCTTCCAGTGCATCGAGCGCCTTGTCTTGCTTGCCCGACAGCGGACGTTGATCATCTCTGCGTTCAGCGTCCAAGGCGGAGGTATGCGGCAAAATCCCCTCACTCGCTCCGATCAGGCATACCGAAGGGAATTCCAGCCCCTTGGATTTATGGATGGTCATGAGGCGGACGGCATCGGCATGCTCATCTCGTTTCATGGCTGCCATCTCCTTGTGAATGATAATCAGTCGATCCACAAACTCGACAAACTCCGCTATATTGTCAAAACGCTTCGCCGAAGTCTCCAGCTCATCGAGACCCTCCTGGATAAATTCCTTATGGAGGGTTAGTTCCTGACGCTCATCTGCCTCCAGAAATTTATCATAGAATTGCCGCCTCATTTCCTGTACAGCTTTTACAGGCTCCAGCGCCTTAAGTCCCTTTATAAGCTTGGAGCGTTCTCTTATATTCTCGATCTGGAAATCCTTAAGGCCTGGGAAAGACAGAAGGTGAGCCAGCGGTCCTTTCTTGGGACGCGGAGCATCCTGCTGCCGGATAAAGGCCATACCCTTGTCCCGGTTCAAGTACAGCGTGTGCAGCATGCCTTCCATCGCCGTGAAATTGCGGCGATCCAGCGACAGCCGCAGATGGTCCATGAGTGGTTTGACCATCCATTGCTCGTAGAACAGATCCCCATTCTCGTAATGAATGAACGGAATCTCCCGCATGACGAGCTGCTCGAAGATCGCCCGGCTGTTATTGGATGTCCGGTACAGAATCGCATGGTCGCGGTACTGCCGATCGTTATGCTGGACCTGTTCGGCGATATGCGTCAGCAGCTGCTCCGCTTCCTGGTCAGGGTCGCCGGGACGAAGGTACAACGGTACGCCGCTGCTCTTGCGGGTAGAGCGCAGCTGCTTGGGACGGCGGCGTTCATTAACACGGATAATTTCATTCCCAAGCCCTACGATGGAAGACAGGGAGCGGTAATTGATGTCCAACGTCACGACCTTGGCTCCAGGAAACGTCTGATCGAATTCGAGAATGAATTCATTGCGCGCGCCGTTGAAGCCGTAGAT
>NZ_JBHTYI010000240.1:0-272 GCF_043656335.1 Peribacillus sp. NPDC056705
TTGCCTGTCTCCTTGGCGTTATCCGCTCTCACATAGCCTTGAACCCCGTTTGATAGCAGCACGTGATACCACTTGTTCAGTGACGCCTGTGCTGAGGCATCACCTGAACTCTGAACGGAGGTAAGTACATCATGCCGATTTCCCCAGATCTCGACCGCATCGGCTGTAATGCCCCCGCTATTCGATGAGAATACCGTCTCGACCAATCGGCCATCTTTCTTCACGACCTCCCCTTGAGTCGCATCGACTGCGGCAATTATACTATCGAACTC
>NZ_JBHTYI010000240.1:282-1173 GCF_043656335.1 Peribacillus sp. NPDC056705
GTCCACTACGTGGGCTACTTCGAATTTATTCCCCTGGAAGAGCGCGTAACTCCGTGCAGCTACCGCTTGTGCTTTCAAAGCCTCCGCTCCCCATGAGGACGGCACCTCGGCTCCCACAACCGAATATAGATACTGCTCCATCGGCAGCTCATTCACCAAATATAACTGGCCATTCTTCTGACCGACCTCGAATGACCCGCGATATGTACGTTCCGATCGTTCCTTGACCTGAATGCCTGAGCCGTTCCCGCTAATCTGCAATGTAGAAGATTCGCCGGAAAGCATATAATGCGACTGTTGCTGCGGATTCACGAGATTGGAGCTGACATCAGTACGAATAATGAGGCCTGGTGTGCGTGGATCAACTTCGACTAGTCCACCACCGGCAGTCCTCTGGATCTGTGCCAGTTCGGAGCGGCTGGCAGCTTCGCCTACCCATACCTCATAAGTTACACCAGTCCCTGTTGGCACCAGGACATTGAACGCATCTAATCCAGCCCCAACATATGCTGCCCGCGCCGATTCTGCTTGCGCTTCCGAGCCGTAGGCTCCGGCAGACAGATGCCATCCACCGCGAACCGTTGGGGTCTGTCCGTTCAGTTGAGCGGCCACGGCTGTTGTTGTTCTGGCGACAGCATCCGAAGCAGCTTTATCAGAGGCATACATGCCCGTGTACAGCTTATACACTTTGCCATCAGCAGTAACCATGGGCTTGTCACTCGTGGCCTGCAATTTTTTGGCAGCCTCGGATACAACACTCCAATCTGTCGTCTCAAGCACCTTGACCCGGTAAGAATCCACACTGAATCTTGTCGGCTAATTGGATGCGATTCTCAAGGCTTCTTGTCCGGTTCCAAATGAAGCTGTCATTGCATTACCAGAATGTAAGGT
>NZ_JBHTYI010000241.1:0-1171 GCF_043656335.1 Peribacillus sp. NPDC056705
CCCCTATACGATTCATCCCATCCCAGACAAAGCCCGTGGAAGGATCCACAAGGGAGTCCTTCTGCCAACTATAGATGCGCTGGGCCCATTCCAGATCCGCCGGGTTCCCAAAAGCACGATACAGCCGTGCTGCCAAAATAACGGCGGGTGCATTAGCCGGGGTATTCTTATACCCTAGCTGCTCCTTATGCCACGCGATTCCGCCACCTTGGATATCGTTCCAGCCGCTCTGGATATCTTCCCAGAGCGTCAGAACGGCCTGCTTGTACTTATCCTGCCCCGTCGCCTCATACGCTCGCAGCCAAACCAGCGCCATCCATTCCATGTCATCATACAGCTCGTTCGGCCATTCGCCTTCATTGCGGCGAAGCACACCCTCGTACAATTGCTCCAGCCGCTCTGCATATACCGGATCATTCGTGCGGAGATAACCATCCACAAGCACATCTGCCGCATGCGCCATCCACCAATAATGAAAAATCGTGTTACATGCCCCGTCCGGGCACGGTGTTTCTATATTGTACATACGAATTGAATCATTCCAGAAATGCTGCTCGAGTGCGCGTTGCGCCTCATCGGCCCTTTTCGTCCATACCCCGGACACCGTTACCATTGCGAAATCACTCCTGACTCAATATGCAAGTATCTTTTTGCTAAGAACGCCCAACTTCCATCGCTTCTTATCCTTTGATCCCGCTGAAAGCAATGCCCTGGATAAAATAGCGCTGCAAAACCAAGAACAGGACAAGTATCGGCAATATCGCCACCAACGCCCCGGCCATCATCGGCCCATAATCCGTCTGGAAATTGAACGAGAATGCTTGAAGCCCCATCTGGATCGTAGCCTTATTCGGATCGTTCAACACAATCATCGGCCACAGGAAGCTGTTCCAGCCCGCCTGAAAGGTAAAAATGCTCAGCGTCGCCAGCGCCGGCTTGGTTAATGGCAAATAGATGCGCCAAAAAATTTTAAACTCGCTGCAGCCTTCAATCCGAGCCATCTCCATCATGTCAGAGGGCAGTGTAAGGAAGAACTGCCTCATGAAGAACACGGCAAACGTACCGGAAGCGCCAGGAAGAATAATGCCCCAGAAGGAATTCATAAGCCCCATGCCGCCGCTCCCAAACCAATCGTTACCCCCCATCAGCGGAATATGGCGCAGCACGTAAA
>NZ_JBHTYI010000242.1:0-1168 GCF_043656335.1 Peribacillus sp. NPDC056705
CTGGATACGAATCATTTCAATTGGGCGATTGTCCGGCAGGTAGTCCAGCACAAGTGCTCTAAATGACGTTCTGGATTGCGTATAGGCCGTAAACAAGCTAAATAGCAGAAATAATCCTATAATGCCACCAAATATGCACCATCTTCGCTTCGTCATGATCATTTTCAACGAACCTCCTTCATGACATGGGAGCAGCGTGAACTTCGACCGCCATCTATTGTAGCATAATACCATCATGAATTGACCTATATTATGGAAAAAGCCATGATAACATCTTCCACTCTTAACAGTCGGAAATCGCCAGCCTATATTAAAAAAAATGGCAGACACCGAAGTGTCTGCCTCATAACAATTCCCCTTGAATTAATGGAATCAACCTAATTTATACTTGAACCGCATGCGCATCGCGAGCAAATCTAGTCGCTTGAACCATATTGCGAAGGGCTGCCACGGTCTCATCCATTCCACGCGTCTTCAATCCGCAATCCGGGTTGATCCAGAACAATTTCGGATCGAGGACTCGCAGTGCGCGTTCGATCATACTAGTCATCTCTTCCACTCTCGGAACACGTGGACTATGGATATCGTACACACCCAGGCCAATGCCGAGCGGATACGTATGAACCTCGAAGCTGTGAATCAGTTCGCCGTGACTACGGGAAGTCTCGATTGATATAACGTCTGCATCCATGGCTTTGATGGAGTCGATCATATCATGAAACTCGCAATAACACATATGCGTATGGATTTGAGTGGTGTCTTGCACCGTGCATGTGGTCATTCGGAAAGCCTTCACAGCCCATTCCAAATACTCGGCTTGGTCTTTCAGTTTCAGCGGCAAACCTTCGCGAACGGCCGGCTCATCCACCTGAATCATGCCAATACCAGCTTCCTCGAGTGCTTCGACTTCTTGACGCAGTGCATAAGCCAACTGATAGGCAATCTTCTCACGTGGAATATCCTCACGAACGAACGACCAGTTCATGATCGTAATAGGGCCGGTCAGCATACCCTTGACTGGACGATTCGTTTTGGATTGGGCGTAACTCGTTTCTTTGACGGTCATAGCTTCTTCGAATTCTACATCGCCATAGATAACCGGCGGCTTTACGCATCTTGAGCCATACGACTGCACCCATCCAAATTTCGTAAAGGCAAAGCCTGCCAG
>NZ_JBHTYI010000243.1:0-1165 GCF_043656335.1 Peribacillus sp. NPDC056705
GACATAAGATGAGTTGACTGTATCCCTTAACCTTGTTAGACCACACATACCCGGGCAAGGAGGGGTGACACCATTGAAGGGGACCGATCGTAACAGCAAGTTCTTGTTAACCCACCGTGAACGTGAGGTTTTTGAATTGCTTGTGCAAGACAAAATCACTCGTGATATCGCTGGGCAGTTGTTTATTAGCGAAAAGACGGTGCGCAATCACATCTCCAATGTCATGCAAAAATTGAATGTTAAGGGCCGTTCGCAAGCTGTCGTTGAGTTGATTAGACTCGGTGAGTTGAAGATCTGACACCATGCCGGCTACTTTAGCCGGAACACAATAAAGGCCTTCTATCCCAGCAGTTATGGGTTTTGAAGGCTTTTTTTGTGTGATACAATACATGATGTTACACCCTTACCATACAATTAACTCTTTATTAACGCCCGGAGGTTATCATTCATGGGACTAGCTCTAGGAATTATACTTGTCATCGTGATCATAAGCATCATGGTTATTATATTCAGGAAAAGAACAAGCGGAAATCATCGATCAAGTAGTAACGTGATCGAGCTCAAATCCAGATCCATCAACCATCGCCAAGATCAAGTTCAGGCATGCAGTAAATGTGGTCGCAAGCGGCCACTGATCTTTTATGCGAATGATGCAGGATCCGTCAAAGGACTATGCAAAGAGTGCAAACGAGAACTGGAGCAACATCAGGATCTATATCCTGTATAGGAGCATACGGATGCTGCATATTGAAGGAAGTGCGAGGGGGTACTAACCTGCGCACTTCTTTTATTTTTAGATCATTAAGTACATAGGCCTGTGAAGAAGTAATCGTATGACTCGAATGACTACAGACTCCCCATTTTGTTACAAATTGTGTATAGTGGATAGCAGTTTCAGGTGGAGGGGAGTGTAAGTATCTTGGGCCGATTTGTTAAACTGAACACCCTAAGAAATCAAATATTTCTCGGATTCATGCTGGTCATGGTAATCGTTCTCGCCTTGGTCGGGGTTTTTGTATATGATCAGGTCGCTGTGCTTCTGCGTAACAGTGCAGAGAAGCATATTCAGCAGACGGCGGTCCAGACGACCGGCAAGCTGGACGCCCTGCTGGGACAGGTGGACACGCTCACGGCGCAAGTCTCGACCAACGCAACGGTTCAGCGT
>NZ_JBHTYI010000244.1:0-1159 GCF_043656335.1 Peribacillus sp. NPDC056705
CTTTCGGTGCTTTGCTCGCCTACAAGTCCCTCTGAGGGACTTGCCGCCCCTTTGAATCTGGTGCCCCACTTTCGGCGCTATAACTGCCACTCTTACCGAAGTCCTGCAAACGTAAATACTCCCGACCACGTCCTGTCGGACATGATCGGGAGTATACATGCTTTTGCTGCGGCATCCCCTTCTGCTTAGAAAGGGAAAAACAACGGCAGCACCGCCATCATCACGATACCGATGATCAGTTGCAACGGTAGCCCCACCTTGACGTAATGACTAAACTTATACCGTCCAGCCGACATCACGAGTGCGTTCGGCGGAGTTGAGAACGGCGAAGCGAAGCACATGCTCGCTGCGATCGATACGGCAAACAGGAACGGATACGGACTGGCTCCCATCTGCACAGCGGCAGACATGGCGATCGGAGCAAACAAAACCGCACAAGCGGTATTGCTGATGAACAATGTCAACAGTGAGGTAGTGAAATAAACACCTGCAAGCAGTGCAATCGATCCGTAGCTGCCTAAGGAATGGACCAGCATATCCGAGATCAATGTGGCCGCCCCTGTCTTTTCTATTGCGATCGACATCGGGATCATACCGCCGATCAGCACGATGCTCTCCCAATTGATGGTTTTGTACGCTTCTTCCATATTACGCACGCAGCCCAGCACGACCATCAGCACCGCGGCGATCATTACGGAGGCGACAGCCGGAATCCATTCCGTAATAAGGAGAATAACCATGAGCAGCATAATTCCTGCAGCGATCGGTGCCTTCTGGTCCATCGTTACCTTGCGCGATTCCTCCGCTGGCTGACCCACCACGACGACATCCGTCTGCTCGGATGCGAGCAGCGCAATGTCCTTCCACGTCCCTTGCACGAGCAAGGCGTCGCCAAATCGCATTCGCTCCTCCTTCAGGTTATGGAGTAGATACTGCTCCTTGCGCTGAATTCCGAGAATATTCACTCTGTATTTTTCCCGGAAGCCGGAGTGCTTAACAAGCTGATCAATCAAGCGTGACGACGGCGTGAGCATAACTTCGGCAATCCCGACGTCGCTTGTAGCGTATGGCTTAGACTCACTCGCGTTTGCGTGCTGCTCTTGCGCATGCTGATCCAGTATCTCCAGTCCGTACTCGTCTGCAAACCGCAGTGCATGCT
>NZ_JBHTYI010000245.1:0-1158 GCF_043656335.1 Peribacillus sp. NPDC056705
GTGCAGCTTAACGGGAACTTGCGTCACGCCCAGGCTCCGGATTGGATCGCTGAGTTCGATTTTACGTTTATCAATCTTGATCTTCTGTCCAGCCAGCGCCTCGGCGATCTGCTTGCTCGTAATCGCGCCGAACAAGCGGCCACCCTCTCCGGACTTGGCTTTTAACACAATCGTCATCTCTTCCAACTTCTTGCCAAGCGCCTGCGCCTCTTCCTTCTCTTGCTCCTTGCGTTTCTGCTCTGAGGCCTGCTGCTGCTCCAGGTTCTTCATATTTCCATCTGTTGCCGGACGAGCCACGCCGCGCGGAATCAGAAAATTCGTAGCATACCCCTCGGATACTTCCTTCACGTCACCCTTCTTGCCTTGACCCTTCATATCTTTAATGAAAATCACTTTCATTCGAATAACCCCTCTTTCGCTTTGATGTCCGCCAGTACATCCATCAGCTGTTTCTCCGCCTCTTCAAGCGAAGTGTCCAGCTGTACCGCGGCATTCGTCAAATGTCCGCCTCCCCCGAGACGTTCCATAATCACCTGAACATTCATCTTGCCCATCGAACGGGCGCTGATTCCAATCTTGCCATCCGTTCGTTCACTGATGACAAAGGAGGCCTGCACATCCGTCATATTGAGCAGCATATCCGCCACTTGGGCAATTAACAGCTGCGGCATAGGTCCTGCACTCTTCGATACTGCCAGCGCGATATGGTCATATACCATTCTAGCATGTTTCACGATTTCTGCCTTCGCTATAAATTCTGTCAGGTCCTCCTTGAGTACCCGCTGAATCATCGTGGTATCCGCACCGTGGCGTCGCAGGAAGCCTGCAGCTTCAAAGGTTCTCGACCCGGTATGAAGTGCAAAATGCTTCGTATCCACCGTGATTCCGGCAAGCAATGCCGTCGCCTCGACCGGTGTTAGGGTTACGCGCTCATGAATGTACTGCAACACCTCGGTCACTAATTCGCAGGTGGAGGATGCATATGGCTCCAAATAGATAAGCACCGCATCATTGATGAACTCTTCTCCCCGCCGATGATGATCCATTACAACCACACGGCTGGCCCGCTGCACTAGTCTTGGCTCCATCGTCATTGAAGCCTTATGCGTATCCACGACCACGAGCAACGTGTGTTCTGTCATCATCTGCATCGCTTGC
>NZ_JBHTYI010000246.1:0-1151 GCF_043656335.1 Peribacillus sp. NPDC056705
ATATATCCTGAATTCCCTCGATGGAAGCGATTTGGTGAACCAGCGTTTCCAGGTCCTTGCGTACAAGGGGCTCCCCTCCAGTGAGGCGGACCTTGGACACGCCCATAGGGGCAAGGACGGACATGATAGCGGTTATTTCTTCATAACTCATAATTTCGTCGTGCGGCTGGAATTCCATGCCTTCTGAAGGCATACAGTAGACACAACGCAGATTACAGCGGTCTGTTACGGAGATTCGAATATAATCATGGACCCGACCGAAAGGGTCTGTAAGTGGCTCAATCATGGATATTTCCCCTTTCGCGACTGTTAGGCATGGTCACATTGTAGCGATTCCCAAGATGAGAGTCAATGCAAAAGGCTTGATGATCGATAGGGACAACGATGGGAGCATCGGCGTGCGCTGTGAGATGTATCACAGCTATGCATGTGCCAATCATTTATAGTGGAATTGTAAACCATAGCTTCTCCTCTGAAAGTAATCATGAAAATTTCGCTGGACACCATTTCTGATACTGGGAGGTTTTGATATATGGCGATAACATGGAATGAAACCGTACAAGTCTCTGAGGCTGGTCAGCATTGGATGGAATACCGCAGCACGGTGTATGAGTTATTGATTGATTTTCTGGGCAATCGTCTCAGTCTTTCGTTGATTGCCGATTGGAGTCGGGACAGCAGGATGAAGAGGGTAGCTGAACAATATGAGGCAGCCGGCGAAATCATGAATTATATCGGCGGACGATCGCCTGAAGAATTATGGCGGCTTTATCAGGCTGAAAGCGCAGCTTATGATCTACTCCTCCAGCAATTCCAGCCGCGTCAAGCGACGCAGTCTCATTATGTTAACGAGGGATGTCCTCAGGACGTGGCCGAGTGCTACGCAACCGAAGGTATCGCCTTCAACAAACTTCAAGGAGAAACGGATGATCATATCGCGGTTGAGTTGGAATTTATGACACTGCTTCATGATCGCATGCTGGACCGCTCGTCGTGTGAACATAACATGAGATACTGGATGATGGTGCAAGAGAGCTTTCTGCAAGAACACCTTCTGCGCTGGGCTCCTTCTCTTTGCCGGGACGTCAGGTCATCAACGAACAGTCCTCTTTATCATGGGTTGGTCGATCTGCTTGACGAATTCCTCGTAC
>NZ_JBHTYI010000247.1:0-335 GCF_043656335.1 Peribacillus sp. NPDC056705
TATCGGGATTATCATCGAAACGGTCCTGAAGCTCCTTCCGGCTTGACAGAAGGTGGGAGATCATGAGTAGGAGAACGTTTCCCAAAGGTTTGACCGTGTTGTGCGTCATGCTGCTGGCCCTGCTTAATTGTTGCTTGTTCAGTGTAGAGGTTGCGGCTGCAGATAATCCCGCTGATTGGTGGGTGGAGCAGCAGACCGAGCAGTTGCCCACCGATCAGGTGGAGAAGTATTGGGATCAATTGATGAAGGACTATGGCGGGTTCTTCCCGGACGGAAGAACACCGTCGCTGATGGATATGCTCTTACCTGGGGGCGATGGATTCAGCTTACAGCAA
>NZ_JBHTYI010000247.1:345-1150 GCF_043656335.1 Peribacillus sp. NPDC056705
AGTACGTATGGCACGAAGTGCTGTATAACGGCAAATTGCTGGCAACCATCGTGATGCTGAGCATCATGAGCCTCATTCTGGAAAACTTGCAGAATGCGTTTGAGAAAAGCACCGTCAGCCGCGTCGCCTATACGATCTGCTACATGGTGGTGCTCGTAATTGCCGTGAACAGCTTCAGCGTTGCGATTGGATATGCGCGAGGAGCGATTACCGGCATGATCGACTTCATGATGGCTATGCTGCCGCTGTTATTTGCTCTCATGGCTTCCATGGGGAATATTATCACAGTCTCGGTTGCACATCCGCTCGTGATCTTCATGGTACATACGGTTGGCACGTTGATTAGCACGGTAGTGTTTCCCATGTTATTCTTCTCCGCTCTGCTGCATCTCGTCAGCTCATTGTCCGAGAAGTATAAGCTAACCCAGCTTGGAAATCTGCTGAGAGGGGTGTCCATGGGTGTACTGGGGGTATTGCTTACCGTATTCCTTGGCGTGATCTCTGTTCAGGGTTTAACCAGTTCAGTTTCGGATGGTGTCACTATCCGCGCTGCGAAATACGTCACAGGTAATTTTGTTCCGGTAGTCGGCAAGATGTTTGCAGATGCCACAGACACCGTCATCTCAGCTTCACTGCTGGTCAAGAATTCAATCGGCTTGGCTGGCGTCATCATCATTTTGTTTCTGTGCGCCTTTCCTGCAATCAAAATCTTGACGCTTGCCTTGATATATAACCTGGCGGCTGCCGTCATGCAGCCGCTTGGCGATACACCGATTGCAGCCTGTCTGCACACCATCGGTAAGAC
>NZ_JBHTYI010000248.1:0-1148 GCF_043656335.1 Peribacillus sp. NPDC056705
GCTTAAGCTGCTCGGTGCAGAGCACGAGCAGCAGGCACTGCGCGGGGCCGGACAAGGCCCCGCAGGTGGTGCCAGCACCGCGGCCACGTCAACGGCCGCGCAGTCGGCAGCGAATCCCGCTGGCAGTGCTGCACCCGCGCTGCCGAACGCGGTCGCCGCTGCCCCAGCAACACCAGCGGCTGTAGCGACAGCCGCCGCGTCGCAGCAGCCAACAACAGCGCAACAGCCAGCAGGCGCGCAGCAACCAGTATCTACCGCGGCAGCAACAGCTGTAAACGCGGGGACAACGCAAGGGACCAACATCCCCGCGTCGAACCTGGCAAGCACTTCGGCACAGCCCGTGCCCGGCTTTACCCCCAATGTTCAGCCGCCGCAAGCTACTCCGATTGCCGGTCTACCAGCAGCGGCAACCATAGCACCTGGAGCTGGCGATTCGATTGCCCAGCAGGATACGCTAAAGGGCGTGCTGCTTCAAGTGATGGCCAGTCAGGATACGCCTCCCGCCCTTAAGGAGGCAGCTCAGCAATTAGTGCAGCATCTTACGGGACAGCAGCTTCTGCTGAATACGGATCGAACAGCTCCATTCGCGCAGGTCACGATGTTCATACCACTCCACGGGGCAGATGGTGAGCAGACGGCTTCGGTACATATTCAGTCGCGCAGGGGGCAGAAGGGCGCGCTGGATGCCGCCAATTGTCGGCTGTTGTTTGACCTCGATATGAAATTTCTAGGACCAACCTTGATTGATGTCCAGGTTGTGGATCGGATCGTAAGTCTGCAATTCCGTAATGATCATGAGATTGCTGCCGAACTGTTCGAAGGACGGAGGCAGGAGCTGACGGCCGCCGTCGAGTCCATTGGTTATCAGCTGCTGAGCGTTAGAACCGAGCCTTTACCTGTCGCTTCCAAAGCCTCAATCGAGCTGGATGTTCAGGGCACGGCAGCCGAATTCACGCCCCAAGCCTACAAAGGGGTGGATCTTAGAATATGACTGCAGGGCAAACACCCGATCAAGCGATGAAAAAAGTCGTTGCTTTGAAATATACCCCTGGTGAGAGCGAGGCTCCGATTGTCGTAGCAAAGGGACAGGGAAAGCTCGCCGAGTCGATTCTCAGCAAAGCGATGGAACATGGCGTCCCGGTACAGGA
>NZ_JBHTYI010000249.1:0-1146 GCF_043656335.1 Peribacillus sp. NPDC056705
TATGATGTGAGAGCACCCTTGCACTATGCGGTGCCACCCCTTAGCATTCAGCCGATCGTGGAGAATGCGGTACGCCATGGCGTTACCAAGCGAATATCCGGCGGTACCGTGCAGGTGGTGATTGATGTGCTTGAAGATGAGCGCGAGCTCAGCGTCATGATCTCGGACAATGGGATCGGTATGAGTTCGGAGCGGATTCAATCCTTGCTTGCCGGTAAGCAGCAGGAGAGCGGTGTCGGTCTGAGGAATATTAACTCCAGGCTCTTGACGCTCTATGGCAAGGGATTGCGGATTGAGAGTGAGCTTGAGCAAGGGACTCGGGTTTGTTTTCAGACACCGTTCATCTCGCGTGATGAGGCCGCAAGGGTACAGGAGAAGGGGGACGAATCATGAAGGCGATTGTCATCGACGATGAGAATCCGGCATTGATGCAGATGCAGCGACTGATTCATCGGGATGGACGGCTAGAGATCGCAGGAGCTTATACGCAAGCACAGGATGCTCTCGATCAATGGGCATCATGTGAAGCAGATATTGTGTTTCTGGACATCGAGATGCCTGGCATGAACGGGCTGGAAGCCGGAAAAAGACTACAGCAGCTAGACCCTGACGTCCATATCGTCTATGTAACCGCGTATAATGACCATATCCTGGCATCCGTTCACGAAGGTGATGTCGATTTATTAAAGCCTGTGGACCCACAACGATTTCAACAGACCGTTACCGTACTGCAGCGTCGCATCGCACATAAGAAACCGAATTGAATATATTGAGCGCATAGAACCCCTGACACTTCTCACAGTGCAGGGGTTCTGTTCTTGAGTTCTTATTTTGATGAGAAATCCCCTTTAGATCCAGCCTTTCTCTTCGGCCATGGAGATTGCCTCTATCCGGTTCTTGGCCTGCAGTTTGCCCAGAATCTCAGACATGTAGTTACGGACAGTACCGTAGGATAAGTGCAACTGCGCTGCAATATCATTAGAGCTGTTCCCGTCTGCGGCCAACCGCAGTACTTCCCGTTCGCGCTCGGTCAGTGGATTCGCATTGCGCACCGTACCGAAGACAAGCTCGGGCGAGACCTCTCGCCGCCCCTCCATTACTCGGCGGATCGCCTCGGCCAGACGCTCGCTAGGCTCATCCTTCAGG
>NZ_JBHTYI010000250.1:0-1144 GCF_043656335.1 Peribacillus sp. NPDC056705
GTCGTACCTGACGCTATTGCATTTACGAATGCTGCATTTCCTTTTACCGCGTCAACCACGCACGGAATCTTTGCAGGCGCTCAACGTCTGCACTGGCATCATGCGCTGGAACTGAACTATATTCGCGGCGGTACGGGTTTTATTCTGATCAACGGGATGAAGCTGCCCTTCGAGCAGGGGGATATTATTTTTATCAATAGCAATGATCTGCACCGGGCCTACGAGACAGAGGATTTGGTGATGGATGTGTTGATGTTCGAGCCTTCGCTGCTCGCAATCGATCTGAAGTTCGATCCGGATCTGATGGCACCGTTTCGTATGCTGGACAAGGTGGACAAGCGGTCGCCTGTTCATGCAGAATTGTCGGGCTTGTTGCAGCGGATGATGGATGAGAACGAATCCGGGGGAACGGCTTATATGAGTCTGATTCGCTCTGATCTGATTCGGTTCTTAAGCCTATCGAACCGCCATCTGTCAGCACCCATGCAAGAGAATAAGCCGATCAAAGGGCGTGGCATGCACGCACTGAAGGAAGTGCTCCGAACGATGGAGCTTCATGTCGATTATGCCTGGACGCTACAGGAACTGTCGGATCTGACGCACCTAAGTCCTTCCCGGTTCAGCGCGCTGTTCCAACAAGCGGTCGGAACCTCCCCGCATCATTATCTGATCCAGCTCCGTCTCACGCAAGCGGTACATCTTCTGGAGACTACGGACCATAAGATTATCGATATTGCCGAGAGCTGCGGGTTCCGTAACCTCTCCAACTTCAATCGGCTGTTTAAGCAGCATGTCGGTGCATCGCCAAGCGAAATCCGGGAACGCGCGAATGCAGGCCGTCCAAGCATCATCTCCTCGAAGAGTGTTAACCCATTCGATAAACAGTAAGATAGTATCACTCCATGATCGTATAACAGTAGAGAGACTTCACGGTAAGCGGTATCTTAAACCTATACCACCATTACGCGCCATGATCGGCGGGCAGGAGTGAAGTCCATGAGTTTGTATCTAGGTGTGGATGCCGGCGGGAGCAAGACGCATGCTGTCATCTGTGATGAACAAGGGAATATAAGAGGTAAAGGGGCTTCAGGCAACGGGAATCATCAGATTCATCTGGAACACGCCGCCCGTAACATAGAGGAAG
>NZ_JBHTYI010000251.1:0-1136 GCF_043656335.1 Peribacillus sp. NPDC056705
TATATATACTGGCGCTGGGAGCTGTAGCGATGGGCTTTATTTATCTCTTTTTGTACCTGGGACAAAGAGGGGGCCAGCAGCGCTTCGATCCACAGATGAGCCAGATGATGTTCTACGTGCTTAGTTTTGCGCAGCTCGTTCTGATTGCTTTCATGGCACCGGCTTTAACGGCTGGGGTTATTAGCAGCGAACGGGAGAAGCAAACCTTGAGCATGTTGCTGACGACACAGCAAAGTTCGTCGACAATCGTACTGAGCAAGCTCGTATCATCGCTTAGCTTCATGACGCTGATCGTACTGTCAACACTGCCGATTTACAGTATCGTATTTCTGTACGGCGGTATTTCGCCGAAGCAGCTCGTATCCGTCTTTGGTTTTTATCTGTTCGTGATGCTGCTGCTCGGCGCGCTGGGCGTGATGTTCTCGACGCTGTTCAAACGGACGATCGTAGCCATTATTGTGACGTATGGTGCGGGACTTATCATATTCCTGGTCACAGGACTATTGTATTTATTCCTCTTGGGCATTGAGCAGCGCAATATGTATCAGACGGGTCAACCTCCGGCAGGAAGCTACTCCTGGGTTGGATATGTACTCGGATTGAATCCGGCCGGGGCTTTGATGAGTCTGTTCGAACCGTCATTCTCGAAGCAAGCGTTTCTGGTTCAAGGCGGTAATTTGAACAGCAAGGCACCAATCGAGCTCTGGCTGGAGTTCTTCATGGTCTATGCCGTTGTGATTGTAGGCGCGTTATGGATTGCCATCCGCAATATCAGGCCAGTAGCCAGACGTAAGCGGAAGGATAAGGCAGTGTTAGAAGCCCCTCATGGAGAAGAACCGACCGGGAGCGGAGCGTAAGGTCATACGAAGGCAGGTAGACAAGGAGGTAAGGAGATCATGGACAACATCTTGCGGTTTATCGAATCGGCGCGTCGGCGGCTGCAGCGGTTTCGGGTCATTGCTTGCGCCTTATATGGACTGATAGCCGGCTTTGCGCTGCTGCTGCTCCTGCTGATTGTCGGACGCTTGATCCCTATTGACTGGCTTGAGATGGCAGCGGTCATAATTCCGCTCGTTTCAGGTATGGTAGGCCTGATATGGGGATGGTTGCATCGTATTCCTGCCAAAGAGGCGGCC
>NZ_JBHTYI010000252.1:0-1123 GCF_043656335.1 Peribacillus sp. NPDC056705
GTGGTGAAGCCGAACATCCAGGCACTGTTCTCGGGTGAGAAGACGCCGGAACAGATTGCGCAAGACTTCATAGACAAAGGCAAACAAATCTTAGGACAGTAATTGAAGTTAAGAGGGGGTGTCCCGTTGTCCTTTTTCAGGAACGTGGGCCACTCCCTTTTTTAAAGTAAATGGCTTGACTTCGTGAATATACTTCACCCCTGCGGAAGGAGGAATTGATATGCAGACAGCCCCGACACCAGCCCAGCCCTCGCGTCCCCCAATGAAGGGATACTGGCGTGAATATGGATGGGCATATTTATTCATTTTGGCTCCTGTGCTGTTGTTCTTGATCTTTACCTTATATCCGGTCTCTTCCGCCTTTTTGATGAGCTTCCAGAAGTACAGTGTAATGGGATCCGAGTGGATTGGCGTGGACAACTACACACGGATGGCTCAGGATGACGTGTTCTGGAAATCGATGAGAAATACAGCTATATTCACCATCGGTACCGTACCGGTTAACATTATCATTACCTATGCGCTATCCTTTTTTATTTTTCAGATGAAGAATAAATGGCAAACGTTCTTCAAAGCTACGATGTATTTGCCTGCTGTCGCATCCGGCGTAACGATTTCCGTTGTCTGGCTGGCTATCTATGATCCGACGAGTGCAGGTTTATTGAACCGTTTTATCGGTTTGTTCGGACTCGATCCGGTGATTTGGCTGGGCAAATCCAATACGGCTTTGTTCTCACTTATTTTAATGAACTGGTTGGGCTCACACGGAGCCGGTATCATCTTATATCTGGCTGCAATGGGCGGTATACCGAAATCACTATATGAAGCGGCGGATATCGACCATGCCAGCGGCTGGTCCAAATTTTGGCGCATTACCTGGCCGTTGATGAAACCGACCACATTGTATTTGCTGGTAACAGGCGTCATTACATCCTTCCAGGTGTTTATCTCGGTGTATCTGATGACCCAAGGCGGACCGAACTTTGCGACAACGACGATCGCTTACTTGATCTACAGCACCGCGTTCAATTTCTATGAATTCGGGCTGGCAGCAGCACAATCTTTTGTACTCGCGGCATTGATCATCGTGATTTCGGTGATCCAGTTCAAATACTTTTCATCC
>NZ_JBHTYI010000253.1:0-1121 GCF_043656335.1 Peribacillus sp. NPDC056705
GCACAATATTGAAGTACGTCTTGCCCGGCACGAGCTGCACTTCCTGACCATCCTTCACGAACCGAATCGCATCGCCCGCAGCCCTTACCCATTGCCCGCGGATCACCTGACCGCGCTGGAACAGCATCGCTTCTCCGCCTGCTTCCACGTTCACCGCAAGCCGCCCCACGTCATCCAGCACCTTATGGTCAGCCCCGAGTACGATCACATTCGCCGCTTCGAGCTGCACGTTGTCATTCGGATCGATATGAGGCGAGCCGTTCATGGAACGTTTATACGTATTAGTAGAAGCGTCATAGACATACCCCACGACATAACTGTCTAGCAAAAATTTGATGTCTACGTTTGTTGCAGCTTCTCCAGCGGCATCGCTATCCGTGCCAGATCCACCGGCTTCCTCGCCGCTAACCGCGACGCTCTCCGGATAGAAGGTGTACTGCGGAACCGTTACCTCCGTATTATAGTTGTGCTTGGCCGCGGCCTCGCGCAGCTTCTCGTCACTCGCATACAGATTATGCGGGGCCTTGCGGTCACTCGCCCTGAAGAAGTAGGCGCCCGCATTCCCGATCTCATCCAGGTCATGCTTGCGCTGGCTCTGAATGATCGAATACGCCTCCGGGCTGCCGCCTGCGTGCACAAGCACGCCGCCGTAGCTTTCGCCAAGGTTGATCAGGTACGGACGGATACTGCGTATCGGTCCGATCTTTTCAATTCCGCTCTGGCTCTGGTAAATCCCGATAAACCGCGTAATACCTCCTTCCGCCAGCACCTCGTATACGATATCCGCTTGACCCAGACCCGACTGCGGCCGCGCGGCCGGTGCGTTATTGATCATGATCGCAAGCGGACGCTGCGTCACCGGCTCCTCTATCGGCAATCCCGTTAAAGGTGCTGTATATGGTAAAGAAGCGTTATCCTGCGGCTCTTCCGTTGGAGCCTCGATCGGAGCCTCCACCTCGCTTGGCGGAGATACTTCTGCCTGCTTGTCCCCATTGCAAGCTGACAGCGCGATAACGGCTGAGACCGCCAGCAGGCCCGTGCCCGTCCTCCAGATCGCCGTCTTCAATAGATCGTTGAATCCCATTCGTGTTTCCCCCTATGGACCACAATACTTATTACCC
>NZ_JBHTYI010000254.1:0-1118 GCF_043656335.1 Peribacillus sp. NPDC056705
GAAGATGGCGATGTGTACCTAGAGAACAACAATGCTCTCAAGGTATTCATGGATCGGGACAGCGATAACATTACAGGTGTCGATTCATTTTTTGATTATAGTGATTCATGATGTTTCAATGCTTGGGGATATGGTTAATAACCTTTGGACTATAACCTAAGCTGATCGATATTTTACGATTCATACGAATTAGGGGAGGTTGTTATTATGGAATCTACGAACATGAAGTCTTACGCTAAAGTGGTTGAGAATGGAACACAGGCGGTACATGAAGTGCAGAACCTGCGGCAATCCGGATATGATCATGATCGAATCTTCGTTCTGGCGCATGACTCGGATATGACAAGCCGAATTGTGGATGTAGCGGATGCCAACGAGGTGGGCATTAAAGAGGAAGGCGTGATAGATGCCTTTGCGAATCTGTTCCGTTCACGTGGTGATGAGCTTCGTGCAAAAATCGTATCACTTGGATTTACGGAGGCGGAAGCGGGATTTTATGAGAAACAATTGGATCTTGGTAAAGTGCTGGTCGTTGCGAGAAAAGAGTAGAGACTTTCGTGATAACGGGATTTTGATTCGTACCGAAAGCATAAGATATAGGTCTTGAAACATAGATAAGGAATGGGACTGCTCAGGTCTCATTCCTTATCTATGTTTTTAAAGAAGGTACCAAACGCCTGTTAAAAGTGGAATATTCAAGTTCCGATGCCTTTTTCTATGCCAAATGTCGAGAGACATATTATAGTATAATAGTAGGAAAAGGATTTCTATCGTATAAAATCGCATTACGTTAAAGGAGAGGACCATGAGAATATTAATCGTAGACGACAATCCGACTAACGTCATCATTATTCGAGAAATCTTGAAGAAGGAAAACTACCAGGATACCGTGATTGCAACCTCTGCGCTGGAGATGCTGGAACGACTCGGCATTGATAGAAGTCGTGATGAACAGCGCCCTGGAAGAGTGGATATAGATCTGATTCTGCTAGATATGATGATGCCAGAGATGGATGGGATTGAGGCTTGCCGGATAGTGCAGCAGTACGAGCATTTAAGAGATATTCCGATTATTATGGTAACGGCCGTAGGCGATTCCAAGAAGTTGGCAGAAGCAC
>NZ_JBHTYI010000255.1:0-1115 GCF_043656335.1 Peribacillus sp. NPDC056705
GAATACTTTCATTAAATAGAAAGGGATCCTGTGCGACATATCCGATTGAACTGCGCAAAGTCATAAGCTGGGCCTCATCCCGAAGGGATACCCCGTCAATCAGAACCTCACCACTCTCCGGCTGAATCAATCCCATCAGCATATCAATGAGTGTACTCTTGCCCGCTCCTGATTTCCCAACGATGGCCGTCATTCGATTGGCAGGAATATGTACGTTAATATTGCGTAGAGCATATACAGACTCGAAAGAATCATACCGATAATCCACATCTCGGCATATCATCCCGTCTCGCATATGAACCCTGCCAGGTTGTGAACTAGTGGCTGTGGCTGTAGCTCCGCCCTCCTTGTCTGACTCGTACTCCATTTGCAGATTACGCATGACTTGGAAGGCAGGAAGGTTGGCTACAAGCTGCTCGGTATTCGATTGAATGCCAATAAACCTTGGCCATAATCGCGAGAAGATCAGAACAATGATAATCAATTGCTCAGCCGGTGTCTTAAGTACTTCCAGTGCCAAATAGACGAAGCCGGCAATCAGTACAACAGAGGATAGACGGTAAATTAACTGTGACATGGAATTTATCTTTCCGAATTGAATAAAGTTATCCTCCATTTTCCGAGACAGGTTGTTGAACCAGTTCATATGAGATTGCTCTAACCGGTTGCTCTTAATATCCTTAATGCCGTTGAAATGCTCACTGATCCCCGCAAAATAATACTTTGACAGTTCAGTTGTCTCTTCACCAATTCGCTTCGACTTCTTGATAAACTTACGTCCGAACAATACCAATAGCCCGCCGCTTAGCAAAACAACCATAGTTATTAGAGGAGACAGCCATAGTGCGAGGCCAATCTGTATGATCGTAAATAAGAAGGAAGAAATCATCTGCAGAAATAAAAAGGTCCCCTGATTCACACGCCCCAACTCGTTAGACATGACATGGTTGAAATCCGACTTGCGCTTGCGCAGGAAGAACTCCCACTTTGCTTGAATTAATCCCTGATACGTCTCCATCCGCAGTGTACGGATAAAGCCCTGCAGTATGGTTGAATTCAATAGTGTCTGGCTCCGTTGAAGCAGTGCCTGCCCTCCAACGATGACGACATAGAGC
>NZ_JBHTYI010000256.1:0-1115 GCF_043656335.1 Peribacillus sp. NPDC056705
TGCGCTGGAAGTAGCCTCGCGTAATGCACAAAGGCTTGGGGCAGACGTTGAATTTCGGCAAGGAAATCTACTCGAACCGTTGGCGGGATTAGCACCAGATATCATCGTGTCGAACCCGCCGTATATTCCGGCAGAGGACATCGAGGAACTGCAGCCGGAGGTGCGCGACCATGAGCCGCGCCTGGCACTCGATGGCGGGGAGGACGGGCTTCGTCCTTACCGCATCATGATGGAACAGCTGCCGCTATTGGCAGCCCCTCCCCGGCTGATCGCGTTTGAGCTTGGTCAAGGTCAGGCAGAAGATGTGGCTGCAATCCTGCGCGCCGCAGGGCACTGGTCAGAGATTGTGACCATTCAGGACTTGCAAGGCATTGACCGGCATGTTCTTGGGATTTCGCGCTAATGGATATTGAGGCCCCCAAACTTTTATCGAGATGGAATCGTTATATCTGCATGTAAGATCGATGCGGTGACGAAAGCTTAGATTTGCCGTTCGTTGTGTTCGATGGGGAATTCTTTTAGAATAGACGGTGGGTATAAGGTAGTAAGCTTTCTTTTTATGTTTGCTGTCGATCAACTTGCTCGCAAGGGCAAAACGGAGCTTAGATCCGGTAGCTCCGGGCACAGGGGGAACAACATGCTAGAGAAAATTAAAAAAATTGATTACGTAATCGTATTTGTACTGGCGATGCTGATGATCATCAGTATCGTGTCGATATATAGCGCTACGGCCAATACGAGGTTTGAGGGACTTCATCTTCGTATGATCGGTTATTACATCGTGGGATTTATTGCGTTCTTTGGAATCAGTTTGATTGATTACCGGGTGTTAATTAAGTATGCGACTTATATATACCTCGGTGGCTTGCTGATATTAGTGCTCGTTATATTTATCGGAACGGATTTGAACGGCGCGCAAGGCTGGATTTATATTGGTGGATTAAGTATCCAGCCGGCTGAACTGTTTAAGTTAGTGCTTATCATCTTTCTGGCTTATGTGTTGGTGCGTAAGAACAAGGCCCAACTCGGATTCTGGAAGGACGTTATCCCTCTGGGGTTGCTGACTTTGCTTCCGTTCGGGATTGTTATGATTCAGAATGACCTTGGGAATGCAC
>NZ_JBHTYI010000257.1:0-1112 GCF_043656335.1 Peribacillus sp. NPDC056705
GGATCAAGCCGGGTTATCCAAGCATCTCATCTATAAGGGAGCCGGACATTATATCGGCATTCCTTATCTAAGAGCCATTGCTTCTGATCAAGGGACGAAGCCGGATATCGCTCGTGCCAGCAGCGACTCCTGGAATGAAACCATCGAATTCTTCAAAAAAATGCTATAGTTCAACCGAACAATAAAACCTGCTCCCCCGTCCGCACAGCGAACGGTTGAAGCAGGTTTTATTGTTGTTGTTATTTGACAGCCAGACTCTCTTGGATCTTGTCATTGATCCACTGCCGTTTGGATAGGAGCCACTCCATATCACGTGGATAATGCTTAAACGTAATCGGTTCCTCAAGATCCTCTTCAAGTGCCTTCATTACCGCCTCGCGCCCGATCTGCGTCTCCAGCAGTTGCAGTGCCCTAAGATCTTGAAGCGCTTCGAAGAATACCTTCAGCCGGATCGATTCAACCGGGCGGCCGTCTACGCCGGGGTAGACGAGGAAAGGATCTCCAGAAGGAAAACCTGCATCCGCGTCCGTGACTTGGTACGGATCAATCGCCCGAATGGAATACTGCGAGTTCCAGAAATTATACCCCCAGTGCAAGAACCCTTGAATGTTAAACTTATATAATTGGATGCCCAAAATCCGATTCCTGGCGGAAGGCAGGTTGAAGAAGCGATTGGACACCTCTTGATACTGCGAGCAGCAGTAGTATGTCCACAACGGTTCTACCTGCGCCTCCAGGAACGGTTCGATATGATTGCTTGCAGGAATCGGACGCTGTACTAAACCCTGCTCATAATATGCGATATCCGATAACGCATCGATAATCGGATAGTTCGGCAGCAGTTCGGACATCAAATGGCTGGCGTGGCCGTAAGACTCCTGGTGGGAAGCATGCGGTTCATCCGATACATGGAAGTAGCATCGATCCTGAATCCCTTTCTCCTCGATCCATTTGAGCAGTGCCGGAACAAACTGCCGAATGAAGGATTCATACTCCCCGCCAGCCGCATCCGTCTCCCAGCCAAACCGTTTCTCTTCATGGCCGCCGTTGTTCACGATTATCTTCGGTGCATGCTTGGCGCCCCATTGTGTGTAGAAGTGAGAGAACTCCAG
>NZ_JBHTYI010000258.1:0-1109 GCF_043656335.1 Peribacillus sp. NPDC056705
TATTCGCGATTTTTGCACCGGTTACGGCACCATCACGTAACTTTGAGGTTGTAACGGCCAAATCGGCCAGTTTGGAGTTGTGGACCGCCTCGTTCGTTAAGTGCCGAGTCTCCACTGCGCTGGATGCCAGTTTCCCGCCATGTACTGCCTGGTCCTCTAATAGTTCAGACGTAACGATAAGGTGCTGCAGATGTCGTGCGGTGATGGCACCATCCGCAATCTTATTCCCTTCAACGGTATGATCGGCGAGCTTCTGGGATGTGATGCTTCCATCCTTGATTTTGCTTGCGTTCACAGCCCCGTCCCGAAGTTTACGCGTCGATAAAGTTCCGTCCGACAGGTGATCACCAGTAACCGTTAGCGGAGCAATCTTGTCGGATGTGACGGCTTCGTTGGCGAGATGAAGACTTGTGACGCTGTAGTCCTGAAGCGCCTCAGATCCAACGGCACCGCGCCCTATTTTCGATTCCGTAATGGCCCTGGAAGCGATGCGATTCTCGGTAACGGCATACTCACCGATATCCTCTGTGTATATGAAGGCACCCTTGAGATTAGGCATTTCTTTCTCGACGATGAAATCCAACTGCTCGGTCTCCAGTTCAGGAAGAGTATTCGACTCAGTAGATACCGAGTACGTCTCATATTCCGTTGATTCCTGAGCCTCTGGAGTTTCAATGTTGGAGAGGTTATATTCAGGTTCTAGTTCCTCGATTTGATTTGACTCTTCCTCTAAGTCGACAAACGCTGCTGCTGAGAGAATATTGGCATCTTTGCCCTTCGTGGGATTACTTTCATTACTGCTATCATGCTGTAACAGCTCTAGTTCCCTCATATTGGGATCTATTCTGTATTGTTGGGTAAAGATGGATGATGGCTTTTTTTTCTTTTTCTTCAAAACTGCACGCTCCTTCCGAAGACGAATTATCTCCGGTATCATATGCAGCGGATTAGGCGGCTGCCACTATACTGTTGGCAAATTGGCAGAATCCAGTGGTGGTGGGACGGTGCGATCTGCTGAAACAGCAAAGGACCCGGCCAGAGGCCGAGTCCCGAATGGGCGCGAAATGCGCATATAAAATTTAACCCCTGATACCGCCATATGGCCGTAC
>NZ_JBHTYI010000259.1:0-1108 GCF_043656335.1 Peribacillus sp. NPDC056705
TCCTTCGAGATAACCTTTCAAGGAAAAGAGCGGTGTGCGCAAATCATGGACAATGGAGGAGATAAGAAAGCGCCGATCGGCTTCATGTTCTTGTCTTTGGCTATCCAGCTCCGCTAGACTGGTGCTCATCTTACTGTAAGCCTCCGAAACTGCTCGAAGTTCTTTAATACTCGACGTGGCAAGCTGGGCATCATATTGTCCCGCAGCAACTTTGTTCGAGGCTTGAATTAGAGATTGAATAGGTTTCAAGATTTGCCGACGAATCAAATACAAAAAGACAAGCAGCAGCAATCCGATGATGGCGAACATAGACTTCAGGATTACATGGTCTGACGTGTTTTCAGCCGGAACTAGTCGTGGTTGTGAGAAAGACAAATAGACCGAACCTAACCATTCCTCATCATGGTATATATTCGTTTTATATGCTGTTTCGGTGTAAGTTTCAATGAATCCGTCCGAATGGTTCGGTTGGTCTGTATGATACTGATAAATCGATGTTTGCTCCGGGGACGTAACCAACACTTGCATATCGTAAGATCTCAGCTGCTCATCCAATTGAGCTTTCCAGCTCTCCGTTCCCCAATCCCCCGCATCCATAAACACAGTCTCGACCCATTCGGACGGATCATCTATGGGATTAGGCTCTGTTGAATAGAAGAACCGGTCGATCAGTTGGGCTGCAACGACGGGAACAATTAGAATCAAACATGCCGCCCCAATGAAAAAAAGGTACATCGGCATCGATTTATGTTGCATGGTTCGATACCTTGGATAGTTTATAGCCGACCGACCGCACATTATGTAGTTGAACGATTTGGGAATACGGAGATAATTTCTCCCTCAGCTTGGCGACATAAACACGGATGTTTTGGTAATCGTACATATCATGGCCCCAGACACGATATAAGATTTGATCAAACGTCAATACCTGCTCTAAATGATCATAAAAGTACATAAACAGTTTGTATTCAATAAAGGTCAGATCCAGCGGTTGTCCTTCCATTTTGATTTCCATAGCTTTTTCATCCACATGAATCCCTGAAACGGTTGTATTCACTTCTGTATCGAAGGAAGAAAGTCTTCTATCCATGGCTTTTATTCGAGCTAC
>NZ_JBHTYI010000260.1:0-1105 GCF_043656335.1 Peribacillus sp. NPDC056705
CCTTTAACTCCTGTACGTCCATATATACATCGGCATCGGTCTCATTGTCGTCGAAACCCATGGCGTATGAAAAACCACTGCATCCGCCTGCGGCTACACCCAATCGAAGGAACATATTGGGTACTTCCTGTTCAGCCAGCATCTCTCTTAAACGTTCTGCGGCCGTGTCGCTGATCGTAATCATAGGTCACCCTCCTTATATCCTAAGTATACTCCTCTTCCCCTGTTCACTCAAGAATGGAATGCTGCCCATTTGCCTTAAATGCAATTACCAGCTTCATTTCCTCTATTTGTATTGCTACCCCGAGGGGTCAGGTTTATAATAGGGAAGGAACATGGGCGGCAACTGTGAGATCATGGTCACATCGCCTGCGATTTCAACAGGTTAAGGTTTATGGCGGTCTACAGTTGTATATTTTTTCACAAACTTTCGTATTTATTCAGCCCTAATTATTCAAGAAGACGTCCGACATATCGAATGGAACCGGACCGTTCCCCGCGGGGATTGATTTCACTTTATACACTAAACCTGCTGCACCAAGCAGACAAGTGTGAACAGGAGGATGGAGCATGTCTACCTTAGTGACCCCTTTTACCGACCAGAGAATGGCGGAGATCGTTGCTAAAGTTCGCAACGGCGAACGCTTGAACCTTGAAGACGGTGTATATCTATACCAAACGGATGATCTGCTGACGCTGGGTCAGCTCGCCAATGAAGCGAACTTGCGCAAGAATGGCAAAAAGGTCTATTTCATCGAGAATATGAGCCTCTATTTCACGAACGTCTGTGAATCCCATTGCGCATTTTGCAATTTCCGGAAAGACCAGGGCGAGGAAGGTTCCTACACCTTATCCGGTCCTGAAATGATTGAATATGTTGAGCAGCACATCCATCCCGGTGTCCGTGAGTTCCACATCGTTGGCGGACATAATAATCATGTGCCATTCCAATACTATGTAGACTCACTAAAGGCACTGCATGAGAAATATCCAGATGTTACATTGAAGGCCTACACAGCAGCGGAGATTGAATTCTTCACCCGAATCAGCGGTCTTAGCACGAAGGAAGTGCTGCAGGAACTGCAGAAGGCTGGCTTGAAATCAT
>NZ_JBHTYI010000261.1:0-326 GCF_043656335.1 Peribacillus sp. NPDC056705
TATCTAGGCTCCACGATCAATTTAATCGCTGTCCGGTCCTCGCCATCAATCACAATATCCGTAAAAGCAGGAATGCAGATCAAGTCTACCCCGCTCGGTGCTACAAACCCCCGGGCAATTGCTACTGCCTTAATAGCCTGGTTCAGTGCCCCCGCTCCAATGGCTTGCAGTTCTGCCCCGCCACGTTCCCGTAGAACTCCAGCGAGCGCCCCTGCAACTGAATTGGGATTGGATTTTGCTGAAACTTTTAATACTTCCATGGTAAGTACCTCCCCTGGGAATGTTGAGTGATGGTTTGCTTCCGCTTACTAGATGTTATTCGTGAG
>NZ_JBHTYI010000261.1:366-1104 GCF_043656335.1 Peribacillus sp. NPDC056705
ACGCCATTCATCTTCATACATGCGGATTTTTTGAATCTTCCGGGCCCGGCCGGTCTCCTCATCCATATCCACACATACGGCATGAAAATGCCACTTGCCTTCATCTACCTGGAAACGAGCTGGAAGCTGTGTCTGGAACTTGTATAACACGGCATCGCGCTGCATGCCGAGCACGCCTTCCTTGGAACCCACCATACCCGTATCGGTGATATAGGCTGTTCCGCCTGGAAGGATGGTATCGTCATTGCTCTGTACATGGGTATGCGTACCAACCACCATCGAAGCACGTCCATCCAAATGCCAGCCCATCGAGATCTTCTCCGAGGTTGCCTCCGCATGGAAGTCCACGAGTATACACGTATGCTTCTGTCGAAGCTCGTCCACAATCTCATCCGCTGCACGGAACGGACAATCAATCGCTGGCAGGAAGGTTCTCCCTTGAAGATTGACAATCGCCAGTTGTTTCCCGTTCGCTTTGATCACGGTGTAACCGCGCCCCGGTGTTCCTGGAGGAAAATTCGCAGGGCGAATCATTCTCGACTCATCGTCGATAAATTCAAAAATCTCTTTATTATCCCATGTGTGATTACCCAGCGTAATGCCATGTACACCCCAATTGAAAAATTCGTTCGCAATGGCCGAGGTTATGCCCCGGCCCGAAGCCGCATTCTCACCATTGGCAATAATGATATGCGGATTATACTTGGACTTCAGCTCCGGAAGCGAAGCCTTTAATGC
>NZ_JBHTYI010000262.1:0-1104 GCF_043656335.1 Peribacillus sp. NPDC056705
GTTACTATCTGCTAATGAAAGTAGGCGTACCATGCAACTGTATAAGTCATTTCTCAAACAGCTAGTCCGGAACTATATGATCGGATCGATAGCGGCTGTGCTTGTTGTGGGCGGCGTATTAATGGTAACGACTCTGGAGGTATCCTTTGAGGAGGGTGCCCGTTTAATGATCATATTGGCCATTTCCTTCATGATCATGATTGCGTCGGAGCTTCTGGTGTTTCTTAAGAACCTGAGACCGATTCGCGCTGGATTTACGGAAGAAACACCGGATCTGGACATTCTGGAAAAAGCCTACTTGAGCGTTCATCGCATGCCAAGATTGTCGGTTTACCGCATCTTTGGACCTCACTTGCTGGGCTTATCCATACCGGCGGTACTGCTGACGGTATGGATGTTGGAACAGGGCAAATTTAACTTTCCGCCTTTTTATATCTGGCTGGCATCACTTGGAGCGATATTACTGGCAAGCTGCCATGCCATGATCGAGTTCTTCCTGACAATTGCAGCGATACGCCCCTTGATCAGGGAGATCCGCCGGCAAGCGTTATCCCGTTACGGCGTGGATTTCTCGCTGGAGGGTCATGTGTTTATGGCGATCCGCACGAAATTTTTGCTCAGCACGATGCTGATCGGGACTTTTCCTTTGTTTCTGTTCAGTCTAGCCGTCCAGATTCGCTTGGAAGGATTCAGTCAGATCATTGCACAGCAATACTGGGGCTGGGCAGGATTTATTCTACTGCTGGGCGTAGGGTTTGCCTATGTGGGAGCGTGGCTGTTAACGCAGGATTTACAGCGTCCAATCCGCCAACTGTATCGGGCAATGAACGAGATTAAAGAAGGGCGACTGATTCAGACTTCTAATTTATATTCAGATGAGTTCTCAACGCTCATCGCAGGCTTTAATATGATGGTACGCGAGCTTCAGGGGCGGGAAGATCGTAATCGCAAGCTGCTGGACAGCTATTTTGCAGCACTTGCAGCCGCACTGGATGCAAGAGATCCCTATACGGCAGGCCACTCGCTCCGGGTGGCCGAATATTCGGTTGTCATCGGACATTTGGCTGGGCTACGTCAAGAGGATATCGATCTGCTGTACAAGAC
>NZ_JBHTYI010000263.1:0-1102 GCF_043656335.1 Peribacillus sp. NPDC056705
GAGTAATAGCCTTTGTGAAGACCGGCGGGTTTAAATCCTTTTTTGGCATATAAGCGCTGGGCTACATGATTCGAGACACGGACTTCCAGCGTCATTTTCTCCATGCCGATGTATGCCGCTGTTTTCATCAATTCCGAGAGCAGACGGTCTCCCCATTTACGCCCCCGGTACTCCTCAAGTACAGCGATGTTGGTAACATGCGCTTCATCCACGATCGTCCACATTCCTGCGTATCCGACGATCTCTCCTTCATGCTCCATCACCATATACTTGGCAAAGTGATTCAGCGTAAGTTCGTTATGAAACGCTTCCTCAGTCCATGGAACCGTGAACGATTCTCGCTCTACGACCATCACCTTCGAAATATCTTCGAGTGTCATCAATCGAAAGACAAGTCCTGCTTCTTCATCGATCTCTATCCAATTCCGTTCCTGCTCCATGACGATCCCTCTCGCTCCCTTCACCGCTTACGCAGCAGGTTCGCTTCCGCTTCGGAAAGCTGTGTATAATTGGGTACCAGCGTGTGCGTGTCATCCGTTTCACCAGCTAGCAATCGCTTGGCTCCAAGGTAACCCATCCATCGTCCTTCCAGTGAATATGGATGAATGTGAAGCATATTGGGGCACAAGTGCTCAAGCCTGCGTGCCGTTTCCGCATGGATCTCCGTCTCACCGACAAACCAAATAGCAGCAGGACGCTGTTCTCCCGGAAGTTGACTCATCCGTTCGATGAGCGACTCCGTCCAGGTATGCATCAAGCGGATCGCATCCGGTTCCAGTCGCTGCGGTTCTCGTTGCTCGTCTGACGCATCCGCTGCGAATAGAGCTGTATACACTTGACCGCGCCTCGCATCGAGCAGCGGGATGACCCAGTGTATTCCTTGCTTTGGCGAAGCATCGCTCCAGCCCGACTGAAGGCCTCCCCATGCCAGTGCATGAAGACTCGATACGCCGAGCACCGGAATGTTCTGTGCCCAGGCCAGCGTCTTCGCCGTCGTAACGGCAATCCGTATGCCTGTATAGGAGCCTGGCCCGACGCCAACAGCGATACCGTCAACATCTCCGACTGTCATGTCTGCCTTCTCCAGTGCTTGTGCTATAGC
>NZ_JBHTYI010000264.1:0-1100 GCF_043656335.1 Peribacillus sp. NPDC056705
GCTGTCAAAGCCATAGGCTTCGAGGAATTTCTTGTCGTATTCCTTCAGTCCTGCCTTGTATTCCTCTGGTTGAGCAGCGGCATCCGTCGCGTTACCGTCGCTGAAGCTTCCTTCAATCTTCGGAGCGAATTTGAAGTAAGCATCGGCCTTGTTGGCTAATTTCCATGTACCATCGGTGAAAGCGTCACGTTGCTCTTGATTTTTCATGAATCGGCCTTGCTCGTTTACGATATAGTCCTCGCCTTCGATACCCCAGCTAAGCGTCTTCTGCCAATCCTCGGTAATCAAGGCATCAAGCAGCTTAAGGATCTTCTCAGGGTTCTTGGCGTTAACGCTGATACCAAAACCGTTATTCAGGTTGAGCGGCGCACGATCGCGGTAGTGATCCGTGATGCTCTCATCATAGACGAGCGGAACTCCCACATACGTTCTTTCGTCTTTGCCTTGCGTGATCAGGGAGTCTTCCGCGCTTTGGAAGTTCCAATGCTGGTCGAACATGCCGAGCACTGTACCACTGGACAGTTTCGCCAGATACTGGTCAAAGTTCTGTACGAAGGTCTCTTTGTCCACCAAGCCTTGCGCATTGACTTCGTTCAGCTTCTGGTAGTATGTCTTGGCATAGTCTTTATTAGCGAATACTTCCGCCTTGCCATCCTTCACCACCACGCCGCCATCATTCGGATGACCGATCAGATGCTGCGGCGCATTGAACAATCCCCAATTTCTCCAGTCGTGGTTAAGAATCTCGAAGCCGATCGTCGGGCTGCCGTCAATCGTTGGATACTTCTCTTTGTACTTGCCGATCAGATCAAAATATTCATCGAGCGTCTTGACCTTCGGATATCCGAACTCTGCGAGCACAGCTTTCTGAATCCAGAAGGCAGGTCCGGAGTACCACGTGCTGCTGAGCTTGCCGTTAAATACGCCGTAGTTCGGCAAAATGTAAATATGTCCGTCATTCGGATCTTTCATCATGTTCCAGTAGTCTTCATAATGCTTCTTCAAGTTGGGCGCATGCTCTTCGATCAGATCTTCGAGCGGAATATACGCGCCGGCTGCGGTAAGCTTCGTGTTGCCCGTCATCATGTCCGGATAATCAG
>NZ_JBHTYI010000265.1:0-1098 GCF_043656335.1 Peribacillus sp. NPDC056705
GTGTATACGATTGGCGACCAGATCATGGAGGCGATTACCCTGCATCAGCAGGTATCGTCCCGGCAGGCCCGGGATCGGGCAGTGGACTTGCTGCGGCTGACTGGCATCTCAGATCCTGAGAAGCGCCTGCGTACTTATCCCCACGAACTGTCCGGCGGCATGCGCCAGCGGGTGATGATTGCGTTGGCCTTGTCCTGCGAGCCGCAGCTTCTGATTGCGGATGAGCCGACCACGGCGCTGGACGTCACGATTCAAGCCCAGATCCTGGAGCTAATGAACGAGCTTAAGTCCAGGCTCCGGATGGGGATTATGCTCATCACCCATGATCTGTCGGTGGTTGCTCAGATGTGTTCGCGGGTGATCGTGATGTATTTGGGCGAGGTCATCGAAGAGACCGATGTGGTGACGCTGTTCGATCATCCGCTTCATCCCTACACGATGGGGCTGCTGCAATCGGTGCCGAACATGGAAGGACAGCGTAAGGAGAAGCTGTATGAGATCAAGGGCTCGGTTCCGGCTATGCAGGATGTCGCGCATTGCTGCCGGTTTGCCCCAAGATGTCCGTTCGCCACGGATGTGTGCAGATCAGAGCCGCCCTTGCTGGAAGAAGCGGCAGACGGTCATCGGGTCCGCTGCTGGCATTACAAGGAAATCGCAGAAAGCAGAGGTGAAGGAGATGCCTTCAGTCACATCGGTTACGAAGCATGAACCTCTGCTGGAGGTCCAACATTTAACGAAGTATTTTGCGGTGAAGTCCGGTTCTTCATGGAGGAAGCAGCAGGTGAAAGCGGTGGAGGATGTATCCTTTGCGATCTATGAAGGGGAAACCTACGGCTTGGTGGGGGAGTCCGGCAGCGGGAAGAGCACGACCGGCAGAACGATCATGCGATTGACGGATCCATCCGCCGGGAAGGCGTTCTTTCAGAATCAAGATGTCTTTTCGTTACGCTCCAAAGAGCTGCAGCACTTTCGCCGGGAGGTTCAGATGATCTTTCAGGATCCGAATTCCTCGCTGGACCCGAAGAAGAGAATTGGGTACAGCGTTGCCGAACCGATGATCATACATGGACAAGGAACCAAGGCGGAGCGTAAGGAGCG
>NZ_JBHTYI010000266.1:0-1096 GCF_043656335.1 Peribacillus sp. NPDC056705
CAATATATGACGTGTCCGACTCATTTATCAACCAAGAAATGAAAAAAGCGACCAAGGCGCCGCAGCACCTGATCGCCTTATTCCTGATGTCGTTACTCTAATCGCAAGGGAAATCCACCGGTATCTAGCATCAGGCTTGTCCAAGGTGTAAGTACCGGTGGATTTATGTTTCCTTGCATAGTTTACTTATTAGAGTGGTTTGCCCATTATGAAGACCGTCCAATAGCTGAAGCCCGTGAAGGTCACGATCATATAAGCCCAGAAGAGAAGAATATAGGTTCTCTCCGTGAATTTCAAATATCCCAGGATCACGAAGAAAGCGGTCTGCATGAAGAAGAGCAGTGCCATCTCGATATGATCTCCCGCAAAGGCCATCAACCCGATGGTTAGGGTAAAAAAGCCAAGAACTCGAAACATCCGTGCCACGATTATATCCTCCTCTCGTATGTACGCACATAATGCCGCTATGAACATTATAGCGTTATGGCAAAATCGTGTAAACGTCTAACTCAAGAAAAGCCATCATTTTTTATCTTGTCCAGCAATCAAGCAATAAATTTGTAACAAATTATTCGAATCCACGCTTTTCCCTACAGTTAGAGTATGATCTGTATCCAAAATGGAAATACATTTTAGTATCAAATAGATTCTATGAACTCTATGAGAGGCATAGAAATGAATTAAGCAGTTTTTATACCCTATTCAGAGGCCGGTTACGGTATTGAAGACGGTTATTTTAGGATGTCGTTAGGAGGGTTTTATGGTATGTCAGCAGTGAGACAGGATGCATGGAGTGCGGAGGACGACCTAATATTAGCTGAGGTAACCCTGCGTCATATTCGTGAGGGCAGTACCCAATTGGCTGCTTTTGAGGAAGTGGGAGAGAGAATCGGCCGAACATCGGCAGCATGTGGATTTCGTTGGAATAGCTGTGTGCGCAAGAAATATGAGGACGCCATTAGCTTGGCGAAATCTCAGCGTCAGAAGAGAAGTTATTATAAAAAACAACCTTCAGCCAGCGGAGCACAAGTTGCAGGATTAGCTGTTTCGGATCTGGAACAGGATGTTTATAAGGCAGAAGGCGTAAGTGAGGAAG
>NZ_JBHTYI010000267.1:0-1096 GCF_043656335.1 Peribacillus sp. NPDC056705
CTCACGAACTGATCAATGGACACACGGTCCTGCAGGTTGATGAAGGTTGTATTCATCACGGCGCCATAGTTGGGATTGACCTTTCTGACGACATCAGCCGTTATTCGTCCCGTGTAGGACATGTTCGAGATTGCCTGATAGATTCCCGTTACAGTTAGCGTCTGCTTTTCTCCTTCGATGTAAATATCGAGCGGATCCCCTACATCGATGTTCAAATTTCTAGCTATATTGACGCCAATCGAAATTTCTTGGTCGTTTACTGGATTGCGCCCTTTGACGTTCTCATAGCCGATTTCGTCATAATTACCCTCCGCCACCGTCAACAAGATCCCCATCGTATCCTGCTCCATTTCGGTAGCCAATTCCTTGTTGATCGGCAATACGGCATTAGCGTCTCCATACCGGCTATAGTTCTTGACCCTTTGATCCGTTAGCACTTCTTCCTGAAGCTGTTCATAGGTCAATTTGGCTGGATTATCGATTCTTACGGATAGATCCGCTGAATCATATCCCCATTTTGCAATAGTTCCCTGAATGGAAGATATGCTGTACACGAACAAAAATCCGAATACGAGTACTGAAGTAGACAAAGCCGAGATCAAGATGATTAGTGCCGAGCCGCGTATATTCTTCGTAACGCCTCTTAACCCGATAACCATCTCCGTCGGAAGGGATCCCAGCTTCAGCAACTTCTTCTTCCACGTGCTTCCGCGGCTTGATTGTTTAGAGCTATCCTTCTCGGACATGCCGTAACGAATCGCCTGCGCCGGCTCAACGCCGCGAGCTTTATAAGAGAACAGTAGGGCAGACAGGAATATGACCGCGATTACCGCTAAGCCCACCCAAATCGCAATTGCCGAAAATTGAACATTCATATTCGATGTGCCTGTGCTCAGATAGGCCATGGAGCTGCTAACGATCTTGTTCGAGAAAAAGTAACTTAACCATATTCCCGGAATGACCGAGACAAACGCCAGAATCGTATATTGCGTCACATAAGCCGAAATCACTTTAAGAGAAGATAATCCAACGGACTTGATAATGCCAATCGTCTTGTAGCTCGTCAAAATCGCGTCGGAAATCGTAAATCCAAGGG
>NZ_JBHTYI010000268.1:0-1093 GCF_043656335.1 Peribacillus sp. NPDC056705
GTATCATCCAGAACGGCAGTCCGTAGGACGGTCGTCGCCGGGGGAGTTTATGTAGTTGAATATGCATGGATACGCCCACTTTCCATAAGTATAGTGGCAGGCCTTTTTACAAGGAGGTGTATATCTGTGCAAGTGAGCAGCCTTAACAAATCGTAGTTCCATAATATGACATGTGTCAAGACTTAGTTAGTTATTCAGCAGCATTGATATTTATATATACAGCAATAAAGCTTCCTTTAGAATGGAGGATCTATGCAGGGAATAAGACGAAGATCGAATATAAATTTCGGCAAATCCATGATAATGTATATGACAAAAGAGTTTGGATATCTGAGGTGATACTAAACGTGGGGAATAAGCAATGGTTGATTCTGCTCCTGCTTGTACTGTCCCTTGGTTGTACGCAGAAAGTGGATCAGGTTGCGATAGAGCGGCTGCTTGAGGGCGGGGAGCAAGGTTTTCAGCTTCATTATTTTCACGAGGATGCGGACATGGCACCGGTACCAGATGGACAAGTCCATATGCTGTGGTGGAGTGAGGACGATGATCTGTCCGGAGTGAATGAGTCAGTCCATACCCATATGCATTATGTGGGAACAGGGGATCATAAGGAATGGGTGAAGGGTCTTGGCCTTACCAAGTTTCCGGTATTTGTACTGACCGATCACGAGAAAATCTTGCTGATAACCGATGATATGAAGAAGATTGGCCAGTTCATAAGCCGGGAGAATCATACGGAATCATGATATAACGTCAACGGCATATGTTAATATGGAAGTGCGAAGCAAGATGAGCGGGTGATTCGCGGCCCAATCCATAGCTGAGGTGAGAAGAGATGAGTAGAGCTGAGGAGAGACAAGACAAGACCAAACAGGAATTGGACCGGGTAGTATTCATCGGTCGTACGTACGAGGAATACATGCAGATGTTTGATCTGCAATTACCGGACTTGGTCGGCAAAAAGATATTGGATTGCCCTGCGGGGGCGTGTTCGTTCACTTCATACGGCGTTAGGAACGGGCTTGATGTGACGGCAAGTGACATTGCTTATGATCATAAGGTAGATGACCTGGAGCGTAAGGGCCTGCAGGAT
>NZ_JBHTYI010000269.1:0-1090 GCF_043656335.1 Peribacillus sp. NPDC056705
CAAAAAACACAGGTTAGGACCTGTGTTTCATCACAAGTTCACAACCCTCTCCATCAACGCTGACGAGGTTAGCTGTCGGATTCGGGCGGTGAGAGTCGCCCTATCCGATGAACATGCGGCATATGGACCGCGCGTCATCGGAATTCACCCCAGGGTATGGTCAGTGGATTTAAATCCATCCATACATTTGGTTCCCCCGCTCTCCATATCGGAGATTAAGCGATTATCCTGTGAATAGGAAATATGATATTGAAGCTGAATAGTATATTACGCCTGCTGCATTCTTTTGTAAAACATCGCTCAGAGCAAATTGAAGCAGAATTACTGATAAAAAATGTAAGAAAAACGTTTACATATTAATGTGGCTTTGACAGGCTCTGTATTTTGCATATTATCTGCAGAAATCATCATCACAAACAAATTCGCCATGCTGGTCTCGGGGGAGGAGACGCTAGCATGGCGAATTTTTTGGGAGTGGTCCATGATACGGCAAGAAGAGGAAGGGTCTGGGTTCCTCTTTTGCTCTTGTTAGAAATATACCCGCCTACATGAGCGATGAATCACATCGCTAGAAAAAAATGTCTGACTTTACGCAATCTCTTCTTTTCTTATAAGATAAAGGGTATGAATGCAGCGTAAATCGTGGAGGAGGCAGTCAGATGATTCATCAGCAAGATGGCGTATTCCCGGCGGTATGTCCGCTGGATTGCCCGGATACATGCGGCCTGCTGCTGCATAAAGAGAACGGGCGAATTGTAAAGGTTACTGGTGATCCGAACCACCCAATCACACAGGGAGCAATCTGCAATAAGGTGCGCAACATGGCACATCGGGTATATCACCCGGAGCGAGTGCTCTATCCGATGCGAAGAGTAGGCCCTAAGGGTGAGGGCAGCTTCGAACGCATCAGTTGGAACGAAGCGGTGCAAGAGATCACGGGACGCTACAAGCGGCTGATCGAGGAGCATGGCTCGGAGAGCATTCTCCCTTACAGCTTCTACGGCAACATGGGCATATTGAGCGTGGATGGCATGGACCGTCGTTTCTTTAACCGGCTGGGTGCCAGCCGGTTGAAGCAATCCATCTGCAA
>NZ_JBHTYI010000270.1:0-1086 GCF_043656335.1 Peribacillus sp. NPDC056705
GTTCTTTTTTCATATTATCCTCTAGTATCTTTCCGTCTTTGACGAGGACTGTCGCTTTGAAATCAATGAAATCACGCGCCTTCTTACTTTTCAGTTGCAGAAATTCGATGATTAAGGAACAGATCACCCATACGGAGAGCGCGATGAGACCCAGGAACCAAGTCGCATCCAAATCGAGCGAAATGTAAGCAGCCAAGTTACCGATACTAATCCCCGTTAAGTATTCAAAGAAAGATAGCTGAGTGAGCTGACGCTTACCCAAAATTTTGGTCATAAGAAACAACACGACAACAGCGCATAGCGTTCTGAACACGATCTCCAGCCATTGCGGCACTAGAAAACCCCCTTATGTCTCACTAAATATCACTCTATAAATTATGGTCAAAATCCTTTTTTGAAATCACACCATTATTTTCCTGATGATACAGAGCATGATCCCCTGCGAAATGCGTACATTAATTACGCGAAAGGAGTGATATAACCAATGACCGTAGCTTCTGATGTCAAAACCTGTCTCTCGTCATTAAAAAGCGCGCAGGCCAGCCTCGAGCAATTCGCTCTCTCCACGGAGAACCAGCAAGCTAAGGATATGTTCACATCTGCTGCACAACAAACCCAGCAGGTTGTCGACCAAGTTGCACAGAGAGTGCAGCAATTAGAGCAGGAAGAACCGCAGTATAAAGGGTTCTGATATAGCTTGTCCCTTTAGTCGGTTATTAATAGCACGAAATAAAGATAGCTTCTGGGTGATAAATTGCCCACAAGCTATCTTATTTCGTTATTGAGTTATGCTCCCCAGCAAGGTAAAGTGTTAAATAACAGATTACGAGGGGGCAGCTGTAATGAACAAACATGCTTTACCAATCGATGTCATTACATTCGGTGAATCGATGGGATTACTATACCCGGAAGGGACAAAAGGCATCGGCCAGGGCGGAAGCATGGCACAATCCTTCGGCGGTGCAGAGAGTAACCTGGCCATCGGACTAGCACGGCTTGGCTGTAAGTCCGGATGGTTTGGCCGTCTCGGCAATGATCCGCTGGGCACCGGTATTTTAAAGACTCTTCGCGGCGAAGGGGTCGATG
>NZ_JBHTYI010000271.1:0-1080 GCF_043656335.1 Peribacillus sp. NPDC056705
GTCACACCCGTTCCCATTCCGAACACGGCAGTTAAGCTCTTCAGCGCCGATGGTAGTTGGGGGTTTCCCCCTGTGAGAGTAGGACGCCGCCAAGCAGTTATATATGGAGGATTAGCTCAGCTGGGAGAGCATCTGCCTTACAAGCAGAGGGTCGGCGGTTCGATCCCGTCATCCTCCACCATTTTTACACTTGCCGGTGTAGCTCAACTGGTAGAGCAACTGACTTGTAATCAGTAGGTTGGGGGTTCAAGTCCTCTTGCCGGCACCATTTTCATACAAGCTTGATATAGCATATATAAATAGTTTATATGAGCCATTAGCTCAGTTGGTAGAGCATCTGACTTTTAATCAGAGGGTCGAAGGTTCGAATCCTTCATGGCTCACCATTTTATTATGCGGGTGTGGCGGAATTGGCAGACGCACCAGACTTAGGATCTGGCGCCGCAAGGCGTGGGGGTTCAAGTCCCTTCACCCGCATGTTCGCGGAAGTAGTTCAGTGGTAGAATACAACCTTGCCAAGGTTGGGGTCGCGGGTTCGAATCCCGTCTTCCGCTCCACTATTTATTTATGCCGGGGTGGCGGAACTGGCAGACGCACAGGACTTAAAATCCTGCGGTAGGTGACTACCGTACCGGTTCGATTCCGGTCCTCGGCACCATCTTCATCTTAATATGCGCCCGTAGCTCAATTGGATAGAGCATCTGACTACGAATCAGAAGGTTGTAGGTTCGACTCCCGCCGGGCGCACCATATTTTTTTCGGGAAGTAGCTCAGCTTGGTAGAGCACTTGGTTTGGGACCAAGGGGTCGCAGGTTCGAATCCTGTCTTCCCGACCATGATTTTTTTGGGGCCTTAGCTCAGCTGGGAGAGCGCCTGCCTTGCACGCAGGAGGTCAGCGGTTCGATCCCGCTAGGCTCCACCAAAAAAACTTGACAAGCCAATTTGGCTTTGATATGATAAGAAAGTTGATTCTTTAAGAAGAGTCAAATTGCTCTTTGAAAACTGAACAAAACAAAGCGCCAACGTTAAATTTTAAGTGAGCACACACTATCAAAAAAGCAAATGAGCAAGTCAAACATT
>NZ_JBHTYI010000272.1:0-579 GCF_043656335.1 Peribacillus sp. NPDC056705
GGACACGTATTATGGTTATGGTGTCTGGATACTCAAGCAAGATCATGGCGTTTTTAAATATTTTGTTATGGGTAGTGACCCTGGCGTCATTATGCAGTCTTCTGTGTACCCCGACAGTAATATCCATGTGCATATTATAGGTAATATAGATCGAGGGGCAGGCATGATCGCTGCCAAAATCGATGATGTGATCGCTAAAGGAGAGTAAGAGTGCGGCGCGGCTGTAGGAGGATTTGAAAAAATCCTTTTATGCATGTTCATGCTCATCATTCTTAATGGGTGCGCATAGCTTAACTGGATCAGTGACATGGTGTAGGAGATGATGATATTGGAATCCACGAATGTATGGAACATCGTGTTAATCGGTATGTCCGGAGCCGGCAAGAGTACATTAGGCGTAAAGCTTGCTACAGCATTAGGGATGGATTTCGTGGATACCGATATCGTTATTCAACAACATGAAGGCCGGACGCTGCAAGAGGTTATGGATCAAGAGGGCATGGAGTATTTTATGTGCATTGAAGAAGGATTGGTGTCCGGAGTGCAGTTAAGCCATTGCGTCATTGCGACAGGTGGCAG
>NZ_JBHTYI010000272.1:589-1076 GCF_043656335.1 Peribacillus sp. NPDC056705
GAATGGATTTATTATGTATTTGCATGTTCCATATGAAGAAATCGAAAAAAGAATCACCAACTTAACAACCAGGGGCATTGTATATCGGCGAGGGAACAGCCTCAGGGAGATCTATGAGGAAAGGGTGCCGCTTTATATGAAGTATAGTGACATTACGATCAATTGTGATAATAAGGATACTGAACAATGCGTCCGTGAGATGAAAGAGGAATGGAGAAGATTCGATACCTAGCATGCCTACCGCTCCAGAACTTAATCAAACCAATGTGTAATGGGTTCCACTCCAACAGCTGCAGCATATCCAACTGGTTCCTAACATCGCTGATCAAATCATCGAATATGCCAATTCGAAACGAAATATTGAATTAATAGAAGATCTCCGGACTCCTGGTGGGTGTAGGAGTTGACGAGGGAGACGGAGTGGATGTATACCAATGAGGAGGTTCGTTCATAGATTTCCGCAGTCTAAGATGCCGCGGTATACGAG
>NZ_JBHTYI010000273.1:0-546 GCF_043656335.1 Peribacillus sp. NPDC056705
TCGATGGATGTCTCGCGAACCCGGAATAGCCAAGGCTGGCTGTTATGTGGGTTCGAGGCGAGGGTTGCTGCTTGAATCATCGCCAGGGGATCAGATAACGATGAAGTTTCATCCTCTGACCACAACTCATAGGCTGGACCTTTACCTGTACTAAAGACTCCCTGATCAACAGCCCTCCATATTAATCCACCAAATGACACAGCGAGTAGGGACGCACCGGCTTTCTTCAAAAACTCTCTTCTGCTTGTTCTAACCATTTATTCGGTTCACATTCCTTCCCATACATGTTCTATTTCGACTCCGTCAGATAAGGCTTGAGTATGGTCAGGATCAACTCGATACCGCGTTCAACCTGACCTTCATCCGTGGGCATACCGCTGCTCTCGAGAAAGGACAGCCAGTAATTGCTTATGATCCAGCACGATGTCAATAAGGACTCCATTTCAGAAGGTCGATCCAAGTGGATCACACCCGCGTTCACGAATTTTAGAAAAAAAGCCTGCTGCTCCTGCATGCGATCCTTCTGGATCTGTTCATGCATCTGCT
>NZ_JBHTYI010000273.1:556-1076 GCF_043656335.1 Peribacillus sp. NPDC056705
CGTCGGGTCTGCCTTGATCAGAATGATCAGCTCGCGATAAAAGAATCGGTACTTGAGCTGTAGCTGAAGATTAATCCGAATAATCCACTTTAAATCTTCCACAGATGGGGTCCAATCGTTCTTGGGTGCTGTCCACACGGAATCCCAATCCTTCACCATCACTTTGAGAATCGCACGAATAATATCTTCTTTGTTGTGATAGTGATAATACAGATTACCAGGGCTGATCCCCGCCTCTTGAGCGATTGTATTCGTGGAAATTGCCCCTGTGCCATATTCATTAAATACCTGGATGGCGGTATGAATGATATGGTCTTTCGTTCGGCTTGAACTCATTGATACACCTGCCTCCATCGATTTAGAGTAAATACTCTATAATTTAATATAGAGTATTTACTCTAATTATGCAACTTTAAGGTTCATACTCAAAAGGACTGCGCACTATCGTGGTGATAGTGCGCAGTCCTTTTGGAAATGGTGGAACTTATGATGATGATATTGTTCATACTGATTCTGATGC
>NZ_JBHTYI010000274.1:0-773 GCF_043656335.1 Peribacillus sp. NPDC056705
ATGCGGAGCAGATCCAGCTTGGATTCGGACATAAGCCAACCGAAGGCGGTTACAAGGTCAAAGGATTAATTGGCCTTCGCTGGTCCGCCCCCTATCTGCATGACGGCGGTGTAGCCGTCGGGCCGAACGTGAGCCAAGCGGGTGTACCTGCCACGCTGATGAAGGGGGTCCGTCCCGATCCCTATAACAGCTTGAAAGCCATGATCGACCGGAGATTAAGACAGCAGGTCCTGGAGACGAACCTCCAAGATACGAGGCTGAGAGACACCCACGTTACAGGACAGGGACATGAATTCTGGGTCGATGAGAGCAGCGGATTCACACCTGAGCAGCAGGATGCACTCGTGCACTATCTGCTCAACCTGAAAATGAAGTAATACGGGGAATAACCATCATACTTTGTCCAAGCCGCTCATAAGGTAAGATATAGAGCCTGCAAGGTCGAGATTCTGGTTTAGACAAGGAGTTGATGAGTTTGTCCCCGTTCAAATCATCTACAGGACTTCCCGAGAACCTGGCTGCCACACTCTGCTATTTGTTACCCATGGTAGGCGGGATTCTGTTTCTATCGCTGGAAAAAAGAAGCCGTTACGTCATATTCCATGCGCTACAGTCTCTGCTAGCGTTCAGCCTCCTTGCCGCAGCCCATCTGCTGGCAGGGGCCGTGCCCATTATCGGGCTTCTCGCATCGGCACTGCTCGCACTGATCGGCGTCCTGATGTGGTTGGTGCTGATGGCTCAGGCCATTCAAGGGAAATGGTTCAAGCTGCCAT
>NZ_JBHTYI010000274.1:783-1070 GCF_043656335.1 Peribacillus sp. NPDC056705
CAGCGCATTTAAGACACAAAAGCTTGCCACCCTCACTAAGGGGATGGCAAGCTTTTGTTGTATCAGGTCAGAGTTTCCTAAGCGGCATGCTCTTCCCCTTGGCTATGATTCGTATGCGTGGGCTTCGTGTAATTCAGCCCATTAAAGATCAGATTCAGGATGATGGCCGTCAAGCTACCCGCTACGATCCCGTTATCCATCAGAATGCGAAGATTGTCCGGCAGGCTTTCGAACAGTCCAGGCACCGTGGTTACGCCAAGACCAATACCCACGGAGCAAGCGATAAT
>NZ_JBHTYI010000275.1:0-1065 GCF_043656335.1 Peribacillus sp. NPDC056705
GCCCTATTATCAGGCCAAATCTGCACTAATGCTGAGCCAGTTGATCTATCAGCTGGCAAGAAAACGGAGTTTGAATGAGCCGGAAGAAGCGTCTGCGGCAGGACAAGACGCAGGGCTGACCTACGAGCCGCAAGAAGCGGCTCAAAGGCTGGCCGCCTATATCGAAGCTCATTTTGCCCAGGATATTTCCTTGATTGATGCGGCTTACGAGATCGGTTACAGCAACAGCTACTTAGGCCGTGTATTCCGTGCCAGCTACGGGATGACATTCTCGCAATATTTGCGCCAATTCCGAGTGGAGCAAGCGCAAAAGCTTATTCTCGGGACATCTGGTAGCTTGAAAACAATCGCCTGGCAGGTCGGGTTCAAGACGATTTACCATTTTACCCGCGTGTTTAAAGAAGTGGAAGGCATGTCCCCAGGAGAGTGGCGCCAGCGGGAGCAGGCCGGTATCCGCAAAGATATCTATTTCGACTGAGAGCTGTGCTATGCTTAGAGAAAGATTGAGGCCCATGACGGAAAGTAAACTGCAGCCTTTTACAGAAAGAGTGCTTCGAATCATTAAGGAAATACCCGAAGGTTATGTAATGACGTACGGGCAAATTGCGGCTGCTGCCGGAAGCCCTATAGGAGCAAGACAGGTCGTGCGGATATTGTATTCGATGAGCAAAGCGCATAAACTGCCTTGGCATCGGGTCGTTAACGCCAAAGGAGAGGTTGCAATGATGGACGATGAATCCGCTCGCTTCAAATGCTGTATCTTGAGGGCGAAGGAGTAGAGCTTTACTGGAACGGCCGTATCGATCTCGAGCAATACCGTTATGTACCTGAAGATCACGATCGCCTGTAAAATAAAAAAGGGAATCATATTCCCCTATTCTAGGGCAGATGACTCCTTACTGGTCTATGAAGAATAGTTAAGATCCCTTATAATCTGCAACAGTTCCGCTTTCTGTTGTTTGGTTTAAATACTTCGTAAATTTAATATATAATGCCGGAAGCCGTTCTTGTACAAGAAATCCGTTTGGACTCTTGTACCATTGTTCAATGATTTTAACATACGCG
>NZ_JBHTYI010000276.1:0-1063 GCF_043656335.1 Peribacillus sp. NPDC056705
ATCTCGGACGCATCCATGGTGGAAATGTACTCGACATACCAGACGTTTTTCTTGTCGGCAAGCGTGAGTTTGGTGTCCTCATCGAGCGTAATGCCGCCAATCTCTAGCAGGATATCCAGGGAAGCCATTCGGCTAACCCCCTTTAACCTTTCGTTGTCCTGCTCTGTGAAGGAGAAGCCGAGCTCCTCGGCAAGACGTTTCCAGGCGATATAGTGGTACTTGGCGGTATCCACGAGAACGCCGTCAAGATCGAATAAACATGCGGATACAGATGGCATGATAAACCTCCATTCATTTTGTGCAAACGTTTGAATTAAATCGTAAAAATAAAGGAAGCACCGCAATGCTTCTTTTATTTTTGGACCATGCTGTAAAGGGATATATCCAGATGCCCTGGTATTACTTCGGTGGTGCGAACATAGAAGACTCGCGGGTCATCAATCGATGCGGGATGATATAGCGGTTAGGCAGTACTGTATTCTCATCGTTGCGTATCGCTTGGATCAGCGCTTGTGATGCGGTGTAACCCAAGTTATAGATGCCGATATCTACGCTGCTGAGCGGCGGTGTGGACAACTCCGTGAGCGAAATGTTATTAAAGCTGATAATCGCTACATCATCAGGAACCTTATATCCGAGCTCATGCAATCCCCGCAGCACGCCGAAAGCGACAATATCATCCACAATGACAAGCGCAGTCGGGCGCTCCGGCAAGTTCATGAAAAAAGACATTGCTCGATAACCGCTCTCCTGCAGGAACTCGCCTTCTACAATCCATTCCTTGCGCATCTCAAGGTTCGCATCGGCCAGCGCTTTGCGGTAACCTTTCATCCGATCCTGGGACACGATCAGATTGGGAGGGCCGCTAACAAAGCCGATTCGCTTGTGTCCGAGGGAGATCAGATGCTTGGTTGCATCATAGGCAGCCTGTATGTTGTCGGTGTCGACCGACAATATATCCGGATACTTCTCACTTCGACCGACAAGAACGAAGGGGTAGTTATTCGACTTGAGAAAATCGACAACCTGATCATCCTGTCTAGAGTAGAGCAGGATAGCACCA
>NZ_JBHTYI010000277.1:0-1058 GCF_043656335.1 Peribacillus sp. NPDC056705
GAAAATGAGTACGTGCAGATTCAGATCATGCCGCAGATCGGCGGACGCATCTACCGAGCCATCGACAAAACCAACAACTATGATTTTGTGTACCACAACCAAGTCATCAAACCGGCTTTGGTCGGCCTTGCGGGCCCCTGGATTTCCGGGGGGATTGAGTTTAACTGGCCTCAGCATCACCGTCCGAACACTTATGGCGAGGTGGATTGGAGAATCGAGGAGAATCCGGATGGCAGCAAGACGGTGTGGGTCGGCGAAATCGACCGGATGTACGGGACGAAAGTGTCCACAGGGTTCACGCTCTATCCGGGCAAGGCTTATCTTGAAATTCATGCCCAGATGTACAATCGGACCTCCGAGCCGCAGACCTTCCTGTGGTGGGCGAATCCAGCCGTGGCCGTCAATGATCACACCCAGTCCGTGTTTCCACCGGATGTCCATGCGGTCTTCGACCATGGGAAACGGGATGTGTCCAAGTTCCCGATCGCAACCGGTACGTATTATAAACAGGATTATTCGGCTGGCGTAGATATTTCCAAGTACCGTAACATCCCGGTACCGACTTCTTATATGGCCTACCATTCGGATTACGATTTCGTGGGCGGTTATGATCACGGCTTGGACGCAGGAATTCTGCATGTCGCCAATAAACATATTTCTCCCGGCAAAAAACAGTGGACGTGGGGTCACGGTGAATTTGGTCAGGCTTGGGATCGTAATCTGACCGATGAAGACGGACCGTATATCGAACTTATGACCGGTGTGTACACCGACAATCAACCCGATTTCACCTGGCTTGCGCCTTATGAGGAGAAGAGCTTCAATCAGTACTTCATGCCGTATAAAGATATCGGAATGGTGAAGAACGCTTCGATTGATGCTGCTGTCAACCTGGAAGTCCAGGACAAGCAGGCCGTCGTACATGTTTATGCCACCTCGGTTAGAGAAGAGGCGCGTATCTTATTGACCGGGGCGGGACGCACGTATTTGGATCGGAAGGTTAAACTGTCACCGACCGATACCTTCAAGGCTGTGATCGAGCTGGATGCAGATGTAAG
>NZ_JBHTYI010000278.1:0-1057 GCF_043656335.1 Peribacillus sp. NPDC056705
GGATGGACCCTACCCGGATCGTGGAGGACAATTCACCGTGTGCGTACGATCACGTGGAGACAGATATCAACACATGGCATTTTTATATCAACGGTTATGAACCGCTGCGGAATCATATCGAGGAAGTGGTTCAAAAAACCCATCCGGGATCGGAGTATAACTATATCGGCGGCAACCAGCAGGGCGATGCTCCACTCATGAACAGCGAATGTGGTAATGTGTGGGGAATTGACGGCGGCGGAGCTGGGGACAGCGATCTGGCGTGGCATTATCATTACATGTTAAACGAATTCCGACGCCACGATAAGCTGTGCGGCTTTGTCTTTACGGAGTTCCGGGATGTGACCAATGAATTCAACGGCTATTACCGTTTGGACGGGACGGATAAAAAATTCGGCTACGAGGATTTCGTGCCGGGGATGACGATTGCCGACCTGCACACGCCGGATTATATCGTAATCGATGCGCCTCCTTGTCAGACGCTGGAGCAAGGGAGCGAGGTCACGGTACCGCTGCTCCGTTCCAGCTACTCAGACCAATATCACGGACAGTCACTTGCCCTGGCCTGGGAATTATCCTATGACAAGTTCGGAACGAAGGTCGTCGCTGACCAAGGCAAGCTGGAAGTAACATGGGATGGTTATGGGGTAGCGCCTATATCGGAATTGCAGGTACGCATGCCGAACACGGATGCGGTTGCCGTTCTGGGCATTCGTCTGTTGAATGCGGACCAAGGTGTGGTGACGCGTAACTTTACCACGTTTGACGTGCGTGGCGGTAAAGAGCAGGCGGTTACGGGAGCGGAAGGCCGGACGGTGAGCATTCCAGTGAATGCATTCCGTAAGCAAAACTTCGCCCATATGTGGGAGGCGCTTCAGGGCTCCAAAGTGAACGGCGGCGGAGAGGGAAGATTCGTGTATGACGTTCAGCTTCCGAGCCAAGGCGAACAGCCGTTGATTCGCGACATCGAGATTTGCTTCGAGGCCGGCGCCAAGCGTCTGCTCGCACGAAATATCGAGGGTGCACGCCATCACAGCCATGGCATCCACTTCATGCA
>NZ_JBHTYI010000279.1:0-1056 GCF_043656335.1 Peribacillus sp. NPDC056705
ATCTATAACCATTGGCATGGAAGAAGTCCAGGCTATTGAAGTCCCATTCGCCCCACTTGTTGGAAGTGTAAGTGTACCGCGCACCTGCGTAGCATCATCTCCAGTCGAATAGGCGATTTCTAAATTCTGAAGATCAATGTCCACGGCTTCCTCATCTGTCATATCCTCTGCGAGTATAGTCAAATCGTAGAGAGCCTCATACACCTCTCCATTTGCCATAACTCTGGCCTGAAGCGTGATCTCTGCGTCTCCCTCCAAATAGGATGGTCGCAGAACACGACCTGTCGCTGATTCAAGCACGTCTTCATCTGATGAAGCCCATACAATCGGTCTTGCTCCCCCGTCTTCCGCCGGTAACCCGATATTGCCCGTTACACTCTTCTTCGTATCTCCGTGTGAAAGATTGGGAAGCGGAGCAGCGTACACAATAAGCTCTGCGGGCGTAACTGTAACTTCATAGTTGCCTAGCCTATTCTCTGGATCGATGATTTCCGTATCAATGGCATACGTTCCAACTGGACTGTTCCTCACAGCATCGGTCTCATAGCTTATTGTAATATCATCTGTAGAAATGACACCTGTTAAAGACCCTGTTAGCACGGGATTATCATAGTTTTCCCAACGTGTAAATGAGTCTGGGGCTACATTCAATAGGGCTTTTTCAATCGTCAAAACACCTGGAAAATACGTTACTGTATATTTCCCCGATGTCACACCAGATGGTGTAATAGTATACTGCCCAACGTTACTTCCCGAAGTTGCGTTTATTGAGAATGATGGTACTCCAACAGAAGTAGCCGTATCCCAAGACGCTAGTCCCGAGAAGGAGGCAGTCATAGTTGGAATCTGGCTGCCATACTGCATTACCACATCATTAGCTGTTACCGTTAACGGTCTTCTATCCACGCTCAATGTACCCGTCCCACTGCTCGGCTGATAAGGACTATCTCCTGCATAGGATGCTGTTATCGTATGGCTACCAGGCGCCACATTCACTGGATAATCAATCACTGCCCGTCCAAATTCGTTCGTCTGCGCCGTTCCAATAGATACACC
>NZ_JBHTYI010000280.1:0-1053 GCF_043656335.1 Peribacillus sp. NPDC056705
GAATAGTTGTCAAAAATCATAGGATACGCTGGCGTAAATTACGCCGGCGTGTCTTACATTTCTTGAAGAAGGGAGCTATTCGTTCTGGGACACTTCACTGCCCGTCAGCGACAAATCCTGCTGCTATTGCTAAACAGAGCAGAGGGCATGACAGCTGCTGAGATTGCAGCTGAAACCCGCGTCAGCGTCCGAACCGTTCACCGGGAAATGGAAGAGATTGAGAGGAATCTGGCTGGAACCGGCGCTTTGCTTCATCGGAAGGCTGGTACGGGCTTTCGGTTAGAAGGCGAATCGTCAGAACAGACGGAGCTGCTGAAGCAGCGCCTGCTGACAGGCAAACCTGCGGATTATTCCGGGGAGGAACGCAAGATTCTTCTGTTATGTTCCCTTCTGGAGGCCGGAGAACCCATCAAGCTGTTTGGGTTAGCGCACAGTCTGAAGGTCAACACCTCCACCATCCGTCATGATCTGGATGAGCTCGAGCCGATACTGAAGCGACTGAACCTGATCCTGATTCGGCGCAGAGGGTACGGGGTTGATATTGAGGGTGAGGAACAGGTGCTGCGCAAAGCGATCTGTCGGCTGGCGGAGGAATATCTGGATTATTCCGATCTTGTAGGAGATGGCTATCACGATGCGAATGAGCCTGTAACGTCTAGGTTGCTGTCCATGATTGATAAGCCTGTCCTGCTTGATGTAGAACGCAGCCTCTGGGCGATGAACTGGAGCTGGACGGAGGGGCTTAGCGAAGCGGCCTACACCTCACTGCTCATTGCTCTGTCGGTTACGGTCAATCGTATACGGCGGGGTCATCTCATAACCGAAGCGCACTTGCCCGAAACTCCTGACCCCATCTCTTCGGATTGGAATGAAGTAACGTCGTTCGCACATCGGCTGGAAGAAGGGCTAGGGCTTACTTTCGCTAAGGCAGAGATTCAATATATAGTCACATTGTTAGCTGCGGCAAGGGACGAAGCCGATGTGGGCGAGCAGGCGCATGCGGACGTTGTGATGGTGGAGCTCACGTCTCGTCTGATTGCCAAGGTACAGCAG
>NZ_JBHTYI010000281.1:0-1047 GCF_043656335.1 Peribacillus sp. NPDC056705
CAAGAGCACGGTTGTGCCTCGTCTTGATCACGTGCCAATCGCCGATCTCCGAATCCAGCAAGCTCCGGTGCGAATACCTTCATCCCGCGCCGCACAAGCTGAACGGCAAAATGCTGATGAATACCGGGCACGGCCGAATCGGGGGAACCATCCGGCGCCAGTCCGACGATCTCTTTGCTGCCATAACCGTGCCCATGCAGAGCAAGGACGGCAGGCAGCGGTCCCCCCGGGTGTTGGCGTGGCGTCAGGACATATACCGGAACGGACAGCTCATCGCCAAGCTGGAAGATCATGCGTTCCCGAGTATAGTCTTCCAGCACAGTATGCTCGATCTGTTCCCCGTGATGATCCGGCTGCCGATGAGCGAAACCGAAATCTCCCAATGCACCCTCCAACTGACGCCTGATTACACGTGTTCGCTCTTGTACATCGCGCAAGCCGCTCAAGCTGCCCCGGCAATGGTCCGTGGAATCGTACAGCTTCTCCAGAAAGCGATCCATCGCTCCCATGCCTCTCCCTCCCTGATATGAAACAGAAGTACCGTTTATATTCGACATGCTTGCGCCATTCCCTCTTGCATTGATGGAACATGATATATACTAGAGAGGTAACCATCACGCTGAAAGTCTATATGCCAAAGGGGAGACTACGCTCCGATGCTGATTCATCACCAATCGTTTATTCCATTATTCAAACGCGCCAATTCCGTTCTGAATCGTGCCTTGACTCGTATGGAGCAGCCCGATCTAACGATTCTGGTGCACTACTGGGGATTTATGCCGCGTCACTTCGACAATACCGAGCACAGGCACTCTTTCTTCGAAGCCTGTTATGTGCTAACGGGAAACGGCACCTACATCGAGCAAGAGACGGAATTCGAACTTCATCCTGGCACCTTGTTCCTGTCCAGGCCGGGCGTGCAGCACCAGATTCGCAGCCGGGAAGGCTTGTCCTTATGCTACGTCGCCTTCGAACTGAACGAATCCGCGAGCAGCGAGTCGTATGCCGCGGCGTTTCGTTCACTAGCCCGACAAAGCATCCCGGTGC
>NZ_JBHTYI010000282.1:0-1046 GCF_043656335.1 Peribacillus sp. NPDC056705
CCGCTTCGCAAGTTCCCTAATATCGCGCAGCGGGGATGACAACAGGGTCTGTGCACGGGAAGCAAAGGAAAACTGCATGGAAGTCCCTCCTCCTCTAACCGTTTATCAAAACCTCGGTTTTATTTGTATTCAGACTATCGTAACAACATCTAAAAGATATTCCCGATCATTATATATTATACCTTATGTACGAATTCACGCATATATTTGTCTGCCTTGACGCGTATATAGCGCGTACTTCTCAATGGCTTGCGCTCTGGTGGATACGCCCAGCTTGACATAAATCTTACGCAGATAATTATCGATGGAGCGACGGCTCACCTGAATCTCGACGGCAATCTTATCGTATGTAATCCCTTGTACAATCCGTTCCATAATAAACGCTTCCGTCTCGGAGAGCTGCAGTCCCCCTTCATTCATGCCGGAGGCTGTCAGCGGCCATATTCCTTGTCGTACCCAATCCAGCGGCAAGGAGGCCACACCCTCCCGCAAGCCTGTGATCATATGTATGAGTTGAAAGGTGGATGCTTGTTTGGACAATATCCCGCTTGCACCGCGGCTGATCAAGGATTGCAACAACGGAAGACCATCATTGTCTGTCATGATCACGATATGGGTCTTAGGTGAGAGCTGCTTCATCTGCTCAAGCACGGTTTCCGAGGTATGATCCTGTAAGGAATAATCCAGCAGTACCAAGTCGGGCAGCATCTCGCTGACCATTCGAAGTCCTTCCGTATCCGAAGAGGTCATGCCTTCAACGAGCAGGTCGCGCTCCTCTTCCAAGATTAATTTTGTGCCGAGCATACTCGTAGGCTGACTGCCGACAATCACTACCCGCCAAACCTGTTTCATTATTCAATAGACCCCCTGTTTATCAAAAACTCGAATCTCTATGTAAAGTAAGCGCAGTCATAACTAAATCAACGCCATAGGTGCGCGCTTTCGTTGTTTGCCGCTATGATGCAAAACCGATTAATCCCAGGAAACGAAGGATCGAAAGCAAGCTTCTTAATCCAATAGGCGCAGATCTATGCTGCATGAAGTAT
>NZ_JBHTYI010000283.1:0-1043 GCF_043656335.1 Peribacillus sp. NPDC056705
AACCTACTAGCTGTGTGCTAGCAGGTTCTTCGTTTTGAGTTGTATTAATCTGCTCACATGCTTTATTTCCTCTAATGGCACCCAGACTGGCCCATAGACACTCCGCATCTTTAACAGATCTGTACAAGCATCTGGTATGCCTTGTAATACTGCGCCATCGATAAGGTATATCATCACGCTTTGCTTCTTCTTTATGGCTATCTTTAGTTCTTTATCCCACATTTGATTGATCACGCACCCATGACTAAAGTAATAATGTTAGTATATCAAAGATGGGTAAAATTTACTATATCCAATCATTTTATTTTATAGGTGAGATCGTGCAGTCACAGTGAATTGCCTATTTGACAATCGACGATGATCTGTTATACTAACCGTAATTTAATCCTAAAGAATGCGAGGTACCTCGTCCGATGAAGTAAGACACCCTTTTCTCGATACAACTGCATGTGAAGTTGCAGGCGTTTCTCTACGGTAGTAGAGGAGAGATTAGGTGTGTCTGAATAGGGTGATTGGGTGCCTTTTTTTGTGTTATAGCAGGCGCTCTGTATGGTGGGTCCTTTTTTGGTATACCCGCTATGAGTCCTTTGCTTCCTCAGAGTTATACCGTAGTCATCTCCATATCTGCCGCAGGCCGCCGCCTGTGGTTTTTTGATTTTTTCTCAAAGAGAGAGGATGAGGCTATATGACGATGATTCTAAAGGCTACGAATATAAGTATGGAATTGCATGGGAAAACACTGCTTGATCACATACAACTTGAGATTGCCGAAGGTGAGCGTATTGCCCTCTACGGTCGTAACGGAACCGGCAAATCAACCTTATTATCGATTCTGGCGGGAGAGAGGGCTCCGCAAACGGGCAGGGTTGAAGCCATCCTGTCCAGAGATCGCTGGGGCTGGCTGAGACAGCAGGATGAACCGAAGGAATCAGTTATGTGTGCCCTCGATGCGGCTCGCAGTCGCAGTCATGCTGCGCTGTGGGAACTGAAATCACAGATTGCAGGAGCTGAACGACAGATGAACGGGCTTGTCGATGTGAATG
>NZ_JBHTYI010000284.1:0-1030 GCF_043656335.1 Peribacillus sp. NPDC056705
GCTTCCTCCAGACCAACGAGCGGATATCCTAGCCGACTACATGGAGCACTTTGAGCAGGCTGAATTCAGTGGACGAACCGAGGAAGAAGTGATCCTTAGGCTAGGGGAGCCGCGGTTGGTCGCGCGTGAGGTGCTTGCCCAGTCCCGAATCCAGAAGGCGGGGAAATCTCCTTCGCTCCCTAACGTGACTAGAGCGGTTATGGCGACGGTGAGTTTAGGGATGTTCAATTTAATTATTGTACTGTTGCCGTTTATCGCTTCGTTAATCGTGCTTGCCGGATTGTATGGATTCTCTCTCTTCCTGATCATATCTCCCATCCTGCTCATTATTCAGCATCAATCGGTCTCGATTTTTATCAATGATTTCTTCCTTATGCTTGGCCTTGTCGGTGCAGGACTGCTATTCATGATTGGAGCGCTAAAGGCGACCGGTCTATACTACAAGCTTGTAATACGTTATTTACGGTATAACTTGAAAGTTATAGAGAGGATATGATCTATTTTGACAAAAAATAAGCGGAATATATTAAAACTGGCGGTTGTTCTGATTGCCGTTGCGGTAATAGGTAATGTAGTGATGTATATGACGGGGAATTCCCCATTCAACGTAGATACGCTTGCCATCGAAAGATCCATAAATACAGGACAAGTAAATAAACTGTATATTCGTTCAGAGACCGGCACGGTGAAAGTGAAGGTGATCCCAATTGAAGGAAATGAGATCCAAGCGACATTGGACGGAAGGACGACGAAGAAATGGCTGAAGGACTACCACTTAGTCATGAAGGAAGAAGATGGGCTTGCCCGTATTGAAATTGTGCAGGACAGCAGAATGCGTTTATTTGACCTCTATACGAAGCTTCAGTTAACAGTGGGCATACCCAATACTAAGCTGGATCAACTGCAGATCATTACGGATACGGCGGATATTTACGTTGACTCGGTACAGGCGAATGAATATGAGCTCGCTAGCGATACAGGTGCTATAGAAATGAATGTAGCCGAAGGTCTCCTGAACGTAAAATCGGAT
>NZ_JBHTYI010000285.1:0-277 GCF_043656335.1 Peribacillus sp. NPDC056705
AGAGCGGTTTGCTTCTCTTTCCCCTTCTTGACACCTACCGTTTCCAGTCCCTCCACCGTTGTGCTCGCAGGCAGGATTTCCTTCACTTCAAAGTTCTCAAAACCGTAGTCCAAGACTTTACGGGTCTCTTTGAAACGATCAGCATTGCTTTTGGTACCCATAACAACGCTGATCAGGCGAACGCCATCGCGCTCAGCCGTTCCGGCAAAGCAGTATCCCGCCGCACTGGTATGTCCCGTCTTCAAGCCATCTAGTCCTTCATAAGCATACGCACGGA
>NZ_JBHTYI010000285.1:287-1029 GCF_043656335.1 Peribacillus sp. NPDC056705
TTTATACTCTTGCATAGCCGTAACATCAGCAAAGTCTGGATGATCTTCTACGATGTTCATCGCCAGAATCGCTGCGTCCATCGCCGACATTAAGGTTTCACGATCCTCAGTGGGGCGGTATTTCTCTGGCATGTCCGCGCGGCTAAGACCGGTCGAATTAATAAAATGAGCCGTCTCCATGCCCATCCGCTTAGCTGTCTCATTCATCATGATAACGAAGTCGGCTTCAGAGCCAGCGATATGCTCAGCAAGCGCTATGGAAGCATCATTCGCTGAACCCACGGCCATTGCTATGTAAAGATCTCTAACCGTATGTTGATCTCCTTCAGCAAGAAAAATTCTAGATCCAACAGCCTTGGATGCATTCTCTCTTACGGTTACCATAGTATCCCATGAGAGTTCGCCCTGCTTCACTTGCTCGGCTACGAGATACTCCGTCATCATCTTGGCCATACTGGCAGGAGGTAAAGCTTCATCGGATTTAATATCTAGTAGAACCTGTCCAGTAGACGGTTCAAGCAAAACAGCGGATTCTACCTGCAAGTTGAGGTTCTCGATAGAAGGAACCTTGTCTACCTTACCAGGCGTTGCAGTCCCTTGATTCTTGGCATCTTCAGTCGTTGCCGGAGTCTCTGCTGTAGCTAGCGATAAAGGTGCTGCCGCCGCCGGCAGGGTGGATAGACACAATATATTAAACAGCATCACCGATGCAAGCGTACGCTGCAAACGTTGGCGCTTATTC
>NZ_JBHTYI010000286.1:0-1028 GCF_043656335.1 Peribacillus sp. NPDC056705
GCGTCCGTCAGCATGGCGGTGGTTCTCGGTGTGGTACTGGTCATTTCGCTCGTATGGAGCCAGCAAGCAGGCCAAGATCAAATGGCGATTGGCGAGCCCCAAGTCTCCGGGGAGGACGGAACGTCACCAACCTCGGGCAACCACGAGTCGGTGACGATACCGAAGATTGAACTCCCTGACGACAGCGGAGTCTCCATGGATATGATCGGACTAGTGGTATATCAAGGCAACATTTATACCCAGAGTGGGACGGGGCTATCACCAGAGACGGCCAAAGCGCTAAGAGGAGAGAAGTTGGGACGATCGAAGTCCGGCATTACGGAATGGAGCACGTCTTCCGATTACACGGAGCTGGCCTCAACGATCGGGGAGATGGATATCTATTCGGTTCAGGGATACGATACGGAGTTCCGGATTATGTCGTATGCGGAGCACGACGGCCAGATCTTCGCGGAACTGTATGAGCATCTGAATGGCATCACGGTGTATACAGGCGAGGACGTTGTCGGCAAGCTGAAGCTGATGGATCGAATGATCTCGGCGAACTGGCAGGATTTTGACAGCTGGAATATGGGAGAGGTTCAGTTGAACGAACTGGCGGTGGACGAAGCGCTGCAAGCTTTCGTTCAAGCGCTCTATGCAGCGAAGCCGGTTGCGGCCGAACCGTTGCAAGAGGCCGGTATATATGAAACAGGGGCGGATGAACAGAAATTCCTGCATCTGAAGCTGGAGGATGAGACCCAAGTACAGCTGCGGCTGTTTAAGAGCGGCCCGTATGTGCGGTACGGCAACGCTGAGGTGTTTTTCCAAATGGATAACGAAGCCTTTGATGCGCTGTGGGAGCGGATGGAGTAGCTGAGTTTGTATTGTAAAAAGAGACCTGTGACAGGTCTCTTTTTTGGGCTGATCAGATGATCCCACATAGTGGTCCAGCTATACCTTCTTGATTGATGCTGGGGAATAGAGGGTTGCGCTTTTTTAAGTTGCAATGGGCCTGTGCTAAGATGATAGAAAATCTTGTAGTGCAA
>NZ_JBHTYI010000287.1:0-1026 GCF_043656335.1 Peribacillus sp. NPDC056705
CCTTTAAACGAAGTACTGACCATCCATACGAGCGGGAAAAAGCTTAATATCAATGTCACGATCAGCAGCAAATGCCATAGGCCCCGTTCAATTCTCATAGTGCACCCTCCGTTCCATCACCAACGCTTGGAAAATAATAAGCCCGATGAATACGATAAAGGTCAAGACGGAAACCGCGGAGGCCAGACCGCTTCGGAAAAATTGAAACGCGTATTGGTACACGGTAAAGATCAAATGCGTCGTCGCTTGATCCGGACCGCCGTTCGTCAACATTTGAATGGGAACGAACGACCATTGAATGCCGAATACCACGGTAATGACGAATACAAATAGAAGAGTGCCGCTCGAGAGTGGAATGTACACCCGCCTGATAAGCCCCATACTGCTGCTCACCCCGTCAATGCGGGCGGCCTCGACGAGATCTTGAGGAACCGACAAAATGCCCGACAGCAGCAAGATAAAATGGTAGCCGAACGTTTTCCATGAAGTAATGATTACGATCGATACCAGCGACCACCAGGAATGGGACAACCAATTGATACCCGGGATGCCGAGAAGTTCCAAAAAATGATTGATCGAACCGCTGATTGGATTCAGCAGCCAAAGAAACACGATGGACGATACCGCCAGCGACAATACCGTCGGGACAAAAATAGCGCTCTTGTAGAATGGCTGCAACCGACTATGAATCTGCGTCACCGCAAAAGCTGCCATAAAAGGGAGCACGAGCAGGAAAAGAAGCAGCAGCGCCGTATACACGACCGTATTCCGCACCGACCTCCAGAACTCATCGCTGCCGACCAAATATTCGTAGTTGTCCAGGCCGACCCATTGACGGTTGTCGCTCACCATGTTCCAACTGAAGAAACTGATCTCCAGCGACTTGGCGAGTGGATAATATACGAATAAGAAAATCGGGATCAACACGGGAGCCAGATAGATATACGGTTTTATAAAATGAAATACTCTCATATTGGCAATCCCGGAGACAGCCTTAGTTTTTCCGCATGCTCCAGCAGAAGCTCT
>NZ_JBHTYI010000288.1:0-1022 GCF_043656335.1 Peribacillus sp. NPDC056705
CTTCGCTTACTCTCGCGGTATTCCACATCTTCGATCGTTCCCGCTACCTTCTCCAGTGACAGTTTAACGGCTTGTTCCTTCGTGATCATGGTAGTCGGAAAATCCGAAGCAGCCGGATCTTCCGGGTCGTCCGGTGCAGCCTCGGTCGGCCCTTCGGCTGGATCAGGCTCAAGGCCTGTACCTGGTCCCGGTTCGGCTGCGGAGAGCTGGTTAATGGAGACCATCCCGCCTGTGTAGGCATCGACCCGCAGCTCATAACGTCCCGTCTCCGACTGAAGCACCAGACGATACGCATCGCCTTCTCTTACCGTCTCCATGATCTCGCCATCGTACTGACCCAGTACGTATTCCACAACCTCATCTGACGACAGGGCCGTTGCAGTACTCCCCAGCGGATTCCACAAGGCGGCTGTGACGATAAGTCCGGCAGCGACCAGAACGGATCCTAGTATTAATCCAAATTTATTGCGCATTCTATCACCTCGGGTACGTTGTGGCTTACGGGGTCAGTATATCGCACCATGGTTAGAATTTGATGAGAACCGGCATTTTCGTTTATGGTGCCGCTTGGATTCGAATCGTTGCCGTCGTACCCGCTCCCGGCAGACTATCGAGTTCAATCTGCGCGGAGATGGCTTGTGCGATATCGAGCGCCAGTGATAAGCCAAGACCGGCACCGCCTCCCCGACGACTTCGCGCTTCATCCACCCGATAAAAACGATCAAAGACACGTTCAAGTTCGTCTCTGGGAATCCCGATCCCCCGGTCCGTGATCTGAACATGAATTTCCGACTGCTGCCGGACCACCTTGATCACGATCGACTCATCGCTATATTTGAGAGCATTATCAAGCAAAATGAATAACAGCTGTTTGAGCCTGCGGCTGTCGGTCCAGCCCAACATCATCGCTTCGGCTTTCAATTCGATCTGACGGTTGTATGCATCATGGAACGCCTTGGTCGAGGACTTGGTTAAGGCGACCAGATCCACTCGCTCCATCTCCACCTGCCAATCCTCCGGAT
>NZ_JBHTYI010000289.1:0-1021 GCF_043656335.1 Peribacillus sp. NPDC056705
AAATCGACCAACTGCTGCAATGCCACACACGACACAGCACTATGGATTACAGCCATCAGCATCGGCAGAAAGAACATCACCACGAGCTGCCTGGTCACAATCAGACCTAGTTCTTTTTTACTTAGTCCCACCTTCGCGATCATGCGGTACTGTTGCTCATCCCTTGCCAGATCCGCGTACAACCGGAAATAGATAAAGCTTGCCGCAAAGGTAAAGAACACAATTCCTACAAGTCCGCTGACCATAAGTAAAATGCCGTTATGCTGCTGAGCGCTTTTCCAATCGAGATACAAAGATTTTATATAGTAGCTGTACTCTTCCTTCTCGCTGATTCTGTCCATAATGGTTCTGGATACGTCACCCGTCTCTCTCCAGTATTATCTCGATCTGATCGGTCTCCGTACCGTCGATCCGGTAACTGTTCTTCTGAGTTACAGTTCCCGGCGTTAGAATTCCGTCCGTCTCGGCTAGCGTCTCCAGCGGATAGCCAAGTGACTGGATCAGGCTGTTGTAATCACTCAATTTAATCAACTTGAAGCCATTATCTGAATAGATCGGGGTCACGGACGCCTCTTTGTAATTGAATCCCGCCTTCCCTAATTCTTCCCTGAACACGTCCAGCAGTTTCTCGCTGTCCTTTCCTTCCTCTTCATAAGGGGCATACGTAAAGGCATACGGATTCTCCATGGCCGATAAGCCGGGGTCCCCGATCGCCAGCGTCGTTCCAATTCCCGTAAACGCTGAAGCCGATATAATTGAGACCAGAAAGAACATCACCGCATTATCCTTTACCCGGTATATTAGCTCGGATATCGTCAACAAATTTGTTTTCCGGAAAAAGAAGCGCTCCTTCTTCTGGAGATAACGCACGAAGAACACGCTGAATTGCGTAAACAAAAAGTAAGTACCGATAATGACGAGCACGACACCGCCAAACAATAACAGCAAACTGAAAATTTGCAGAACAGCGAAGACCATCACCATACCATATCCCGAGACGATCAGAACCACGGCCAAAGCT
>NZ_JBHTYI010000290.1:0-1019 GCF_043656335.1 Peribacillus sp. NPDC056705
AAGATGACCCGTAAAATTCTTGCGCAGCTCGATCGTCGAAGCACCCGCCATTTTCGTCTCATACCCCGCCAGCCGCCACAAGACAGCGTGTTCCCCGCGATCTGCAGGCCAAGCGGTGTCGTAGATCGTCCATGGATGACCGAGGAATGAAGCCGTCCAATCGGACAGCGCCATGAGCCACTCATCTTGGGTCTGTGGAACATGGACCATGTTCGGTACATAGATGCCAAAACGCATAACCCGAACGATTTTTCCAGCAGCCGCATCCCATTGATCTGCCTCAGGGACGCCCAAATATTGAAGTGTAAATGCCTGATCATGCTGCCTTGCGATTCTGCGGCGATGCATCCCCTGTACAAGCTGTTCCGCCCAGTCGTCTAGCTGTGCCAGTGAGGATCGCTCCCCGTACAGCTTCAGGCGTATCACTTGTCGATACCCTGCCCAAGCCGATTTCCACACCTCTTCTCCGAGTGTCAGGACCGCATACGATACGTCTTGGATACCATCCGGCGGATGAATGTCATAGACTCGATCTTTTAAGGCGGGCACGATGCCGATTACGGCATCTCTCAGCGTGCTCCTCATGTCATAACCAGCCCATCCTTGTTGGCACTGCCCAAGGAAGTATCGAAGGTAATGTGCATCATCAATTCGGCTCCTCCTTTCTTGAAGATGGTCGGGAATGAGACCAATTCGACATCACCGCAGCAAAAAACCGGCCCATCATGGCCGGCTCACGTACACCGTGTGTGTTCGGTATGCCTGTATTGCTTCATTCCCGATGATACAATCTTACACCCCTGAAACGGATGCGCTGACGGTTAGTTGGATGAAATCAATCGTTCTTTCAGAGGCGTACGGGCGGAAAATAGTACGAATGTATGTTCGTATTTAAAACTGAAGATAACTTTCTTCCTCCGAATACGAACATAAAAAACCGGAAGACCACTAAGGTCCTCCGGTTCTGTTATACATGTAAAATAATTACATCACCTTCTGCAGTTCCTGCAACTCCAACA
>NZ_JBHTYI010000291.1:0-1019 GCF_043656335.1 Peribacillus sp. NPDC056705
CTCGATACCAAGCTCGGCCAACCGCTTCCGCACGCGGTTAATATTAACGCTCAGCGTATTATCATCAACAAAGGTATCGTCCCACAACTTCTCCAGTATCGTCTCACGGGTAACAAGCCGCGGAGATCGGCTCAGCAGGGTTTCCAGCAGGATAGATTCTTTCTTGGTCAGGATCAAGGTGTGATCATCCAGACACAGTTCCATCCGTTCAGGGTACAGAACAAGTCCGTCCTGTTCCACCGTACGTTCACCGGAGGCCGTCGCATAATCCCCATAAACACGGCGCAGTTGACTATGAATCTTGGCTATCACGATGTCGTAAGCAAACGGCTTGGTTATATAATCGTCAGCGCCATTCTCCAGCGCTCTTAATTGATCTGGCGTTCCGCTCCGAGCGGAAATGAATATAATGGGACAGGTCGACACAGACCTGATCTGGCGGCACCAGTAATAACCGTCGAAGCTGGGCAGATTGACATCCAGCAGAACGACATGTGGTTTCGTCTCGTGAAACCGCTCCATCACTCGATCGAAATCCTGGACCATAACCCCCTCGTTGCCATACCTTGCGATATGTGATTGAAGCAGTTCCGCCAGCTTGGGATCGTCCTCAACAACCATGATTCTATACATCCTTCTCTCCCTCCAACAAACGTCAGACCGCTTAATTCACATGGGAATAGCAGCCTGAATGTTTATGGTTCCCTAACGATGGCTGCTTCAAAAAAGTTTGTCCCTTCAGGCGATGTCCCCAGGATATAAACGGTGTTATTCTCAGAAACAGAACGCTTGATGACCATGTTGTCTCTCAGTCTTGCCTCATGGTGATAGGTAATTCTGAATCCTCTAACTCTTCCTTCTTGAAGCTCCGCTTCATCCAGTGCATCAAAGCATAAATCGGCATACCGCGCATTATTTAAATGTCCGTTCGTATCGATTCCGCTATAGCGGACCAAGTATGAATAGGCTTCTGTCAGCTGTACCCCTTCAGGCAGCACGGTCTTATGAAGGGCTTCGCC
>NZ_JBHTYI010000292.1:0-1016 GCF_043656335.1 Peribacillus sp. NPDC056705
GTGCCTCAGCTCGTGCCGAGGAAGATGTTAATGCCTGCTTATGCGCGGCTCGAGCAGAGCGGAGCCGTTGCGGAAACCAGTGGTCCTGCTGCAGCTGGTCTATTAGTGTCCTTGGTGACGGCTCCGTTCGCCATTCTAATTAACGCGGTATCATACCTGTTCTCGGGACTGGTTATGGCTTTTATCAAACATCAACCCGTACAGGACAAACCTTCGAATGAACGCATAGGTGAATTGATAAGGGGAGGGTTGCACTGGGTCTATCGTCATCCGACTCTTCGTACGCTGGCACTCAATACACATGCTTGGTTTCTATTTAACAGTATGCTAGGTACAGTCCTGGTAACCTACGCTCTGACCGAACTTGGATTTAATGCGTCTACATTGGGACTGGTTATGACATCAGCCGGTATCGGTGCGGTTATAGGCACGACAATATCCACCCGGGTCAGCAAGCGATTGGGAATTGGACGCAGTATGACATTGGCAAGGCTATTGTATGGTCCAGCTGTCCTGCTGATGGTTCTGGCACCATCTACTGATGGTGAACTACTGATCCAGACGTTCCTCTTGATCGGATTTGGGCAGCTCCTCTATGGCTTTGCTCTAGGAATTGAGGGTCCGATTGAGATGGGGTACCGGCAGACGATTACACCCTCACACTTGCACGGGCGAATGGCTGCGACCATGCGGTCGATCAATCGCAGTATGATTGTCATTGGGGCGCCCCTGGGTGGCTTGATCGCTGACGTATTCGGATTCCGCACAGCCTTAGGTGTTGTGATCATTGGACTGGCTGTAGTCGGAATCTGGTTCGTGTTCTCACCGATGCGCAGCGCCCAGATGGATGATGCAGCGAATGAGGACTCCTAGTTGATGATCCTCATGATGATATAATAATCATTTTATAACAATATGATATGGGCGAGGAGGAGTGATTGAATGAGGTATCCCGTATTGCAAGCAGGAGCTACCATTGGCATAACAGCCCCTTCGTCAGGGGTACAGACGGAATT
>NZ_JBHTYI010000293.1:0-1011 GCF_043656335.1 Peribacillus sp. NPDC056705
TTCTTGAAGACTGCCTGAAGCTTTCGTGACAGAGATGCTGTATGGATACCACTCCAACTGCGCTAACGAGGAACTGGCGGTTGGCCTTACTGGATTCACTCTCAGTTTCTTCACACCAAGAACACCGCTGACTTCCTGGCCTGGCTCCGCAAGCTTACCTCCGGACAAAGCCGTGCCTAGCGCAAGCCCCCATTCACCTGTGATCCCTTTCGGGACCCTTGCCCAAAATACAACCGACTGCTTGGCTCCCGGCTGAAGCGGAACCTCTGGCTGGATCGTGTCCGCCTCATAAATCTGTCCATCCGCGCTCTGGAAATATCCTTTAAGCAAAGCGGCTTGTACACGGCGCTGCTCATGGCTGGCGAGCGTCAGCTCGGAGTAGATGATATCAGAGTCGATTCCCTCATACATGATCGTTCGCCGTTCTTGGGCTTCCGCACGTTTACCGACCGTTTGAACCGAATATGGCTGACCATTCTCTACAGTCTGGATCGAGTGCATCGTTCCCGACGTCGTAAATGTTAGGAAGGATGCTGCCGCCTTCTCCTCTTGTGCAAGCAATTCAAAGCGGAGCGAGCGAATAGGCTTCGTATAAGGAATGCGTGCCATAACATACACCTCTGTCGTAGCTCCGGGTGCGATCAAAGCTCCCTGATCCTCCGCCATAACCTCAGGGCTTACCAATAACACGGATTCGTCCGCTGTAAGCTTCAATTTAAGTTCAGGCAGCGGCAGGGAATTGGCGTCCCCGGTATTGCGCAGACGCAGCTTGGCAACAATGAGATCTGTATCCTGCCAAGGCAGACGCTGGATTGATTCTACCGTGTAAGCAAACCCCTTGGCCGTCTGTGGATCGTATTCAACGCCAATCGATGCTCTGCGTTCCGATTGATAAGGGATGCCGAAATAAGCGATCGGTAATGTTAATCGGTTCCGAAGTTCCGAAGCCGATTCACGGCCCTCGGCTGAACCGACAGGCGTCTTGGAAGGATCCAGGACGGGGGCTTCGAC